>JANWXJ010000178.1 GCA_025055335.1 Acetobacteraceae bacterium | reverse complement strand
CCTGGCCGCGCTGGGGCCGCGCTGGCCGGGACGGGAGGCCGCCGAGGCCGCCTGGGCCGCGGCGTCGGAGCGCGCGCTGGCCAAGGTCGGCCCGCGCCCGGCGCTGCTCGCCTTCTGGCGGCCGCGCCTCGCCCGCATCGGCGCCCATGTGCTGGCCGAGGAGGAGGCGGCGCGGTGCCAGGGCGGCGTGGTCGCCACGCTGACGGAGGCGAGCGGCCGCATCGAGCTCAGCCGCCCGCTCGGCACGGTCGAGCTGTTCGCCCGCGCCGACCGGCTCGACCGCCTCGCCGACGGCGGCTGGCGCATCCTCGACGTCAAGACCGGCACGGCCCCGACGAAGCCGCAGGTGCTGTCGGGGAGCCATCCGCAGCTCCCGCTCGAGGCGGCGATCCTGGAAGGCGGCGGCTTCCCGGGGATAGCGGCCGGCGCGACCGTCGCCGCGCTGGCCTACTGGCGCCTGACCGGCGCCACCCCGCCCGGCAAGCTCGTGCGCCTGCCGGTCGCGACCGAGACGGGGGAGCCGCTCGCCGAGGTGGCGCGGAAGCGGCTCGGCGCTCTGGCCGACCGCTTCCTGCTCGGCGAGGCGCCGTTCCTCTCCCGCCCGCATCCGGACAAGGCGCGGCGCGGTTTCGGCGAGTTCGACCATCTGGCGCGCGTGCTCGAATGGGCGGCGGCCGAGGAGAACGGGGGATGAGCGGGCTCGACGCGCTCGCCCCCCGCGCGCGCGCCTCGGCGCTGCAGGGCCGCGCCTCCGATCCGGCGCTGTCGGCCTGGGTGTCGGCCTCGGCGGGGTCTGGCAAGACGCGGGTGCTGATCGAGCGCGTGCTGCGGCTGCTCCTGGCGGGCGTGCCGCCGGGGCGCATCCTCTGCCTCACCTTCACCAGGGCGGCGGCGGCGGAGATGGCGAACCGGCTTTCCGCCCTGCTCGGGCAGTGGGCGGTGGCGGAGGAGGGCCGGCTTGCCGCCGCGCTCTCGGCGCTGCTGCGGCGCCCGCCGGAGGCGGCCGAGCTTCACGCCGCGCGGGGGCTGTTCCTTCGCGTGCTGGAGCAGCCGGGGGGCATGCGGATCTCGACCATCCATGCCTTCTGCCAGTCCCTGCTCGGCGCCTTCCCGCTGGAGGCAGGCCTCGCCCCGCGCTTCGGCGTGCTGGAGGAGGCGGAGGCGCGGGCGCTCGCCGCCGAGGCGGCGGAGCAGGTGCTGGCCTCGCCGGAGGCGGTGGCGCCGCTCTCGCTTCTGGCCGCGCACACGGATCTTGCGCGCTTCTCCGGCCTGGTCGGCACGCTGGCGGGCACGCCGGGGCTTGCGCGGCTGCTGGCGGAGGCAGGGGCATCGGGGCTGTCGGCGCGGCTGTCCGCCGCGCTCGGCCTGCCCCCCGGCACGGACGAGGCGGCGTCCATCGCCGCCCATTGCGCCGGGCTCGATCCGGCGCCGCTGGTGCGGGCTGGGCGGCTGCTCTGCCAATCCGGCAACGAGAACGACCGGGCGCGGGGCGAGGCGGTGCTCGCCTTCGCCATGGCAGCGCCGGAGCTTCGCGCCGGGCGCTGGGAGGCATGGCGCGACCTGCTCCTGACCGAAGACGGCAGCATCCGCGCGAGGCTCGCCACGCAGCAGACGCCGCGGCAGGACGAGGTGAGGGGGATCCTCTCCGCCGCCGCGCAGGCGGTGCAGGCGGTCGAGGACGCCCGCGCCGCCGCCCGGCTGCTCTCCGCCACCACGGCGCTGCTCTCGCTCGCCGCGCCGGTTCTTGCCCGCTACGGCGCGCTGAAGCACGGCCGGGGGCGGCTCGACTACGACGACCTGATCGCCCGCGCCCGCGCCCTGCTGGTCGATCCGGGCGCGGCCTGGGTGCAGTACAAGCTCGATGGCGGCATCGCCCATGTGCTGCTGGACGAGAGCCAGGACAGCAACGCCGAGCAGTGGGAGATCGTCTCGGCGCTGACGGCCGAGTTCTTCGCCGGCGAGGGTGCGGCGCGCGACGCCGGGGCCGCGGGCGGCAGGCCGCTCGCCCGCAGCGTCTTCGCCGTCGGCGATCCGAAGCAGTCCATCTACCGCTTCCAGGGCGCCGATCCCGACGGCTTCCTGCGGGAGAAGGGGCGCTTCGCCGGCCTCGTGCGCGGGGCCGGCCAGCGCTTCGAGGAGGTGCCGCTCGACGTCTCCTTCCGCTCGACCGTGCCCGTGCTGGCGCTGGTGGATGCCGTGTTCGCCGATCCGGCGGCGGCATCGGGCGTCGTGCCGCCCGGGGAGACTCTGCGCCACATCGCCGACCGCGAGGGCATGGCCGGGCGGGCGGAGCTGTGGCCGCCGGTCGGGCCGCTGCCCACCACCCCGCCGCCCGAATGGGCCCCGCCCGAGGCGCCGGTGTCCGAATCTACCCCCGCCGCGCGGCTGGCCGCTGCGGTCGCGGCGCGCGTCAGGGCGATGATCGGCGTCGAGGAGTTGCCGGCGCGCGGGCGCAAGGTGCGGGCGGGCGACATCCTCATCCTGCTCGCCCGCCGCCCGCCGATGATGCCGCTGCTTGTCAAGGCGCTGAAGGATGCCGGCGTGCCGGTCGGCGGGGCGGACCGGATCGCGCTCGTCGAGCAGATCGGCGTGATGGACCTGATCGCCTTCTGCGAGGCGCTGCTGCTGCCGCAGGACGACCTGACGCTGGCCGCGCTGCTGAAAAGCCCCCTCGTCGGGCTGGCGGAGGAGGAGATCTTCTCCCTCGCCCACGGCCGCGGCGGCGCCCTGTTCGAGGCGCTGATGGCCCATCGCGGCGGCGACTCGCGCCCCGGCCGGGCGGCGGACTGGTTCGCCGGCTTCCTTGCGCGGGTCGATCTGCTCGGGCCGTACGGGCTGCTCGCGGCGGTGCTGGGCGAAGCGGGCCCGTTCGATCGGGCGAGCGGCCGGGCGCGGCTGCTCGCCCGGCTCGGGCCGGACGCCGCCGACCCGCTGGACGAGGTGCTCGCCGCGGCGCTGGCGGCGGAACGGGCGGAGGCTCCCTCGCTCCACGGGTTCGTGGCCGGACTCAAGCGTTCCGCAGCCCAGGTGAAGCGCGAACCGGAGGCCGCCGGCGACTCGGTGCGGGTGATGACGGTGCACGGCGCGAAGGGACTGCAGGCGCCGATCGTCATCCTGCCCGACACGATGACCGGCCCGCCCGATCCGCCCCGGCTGCCGGTGCTGTCCACGCCGCTCGGGCCGGTGCCTGTCTGGGTGCCGCGGCGGGAAGGGTTCTCGGCCGCCACGGCGATCGCCGCGCTTGCCGCGAGCCGCGCGGCCGACGCCGAGGAGGCCCGGCGGCTGCTCTATGTCGCGCTGACGCGCGCGGAGGACAGGCTGATCGTCTGCGCCCAGCACGGCGCGCGCCGGCCGCCCGGCACCTGGTACGACCTGATCGAGGCCGGCTTCCGCCGCGCCGGCGCGCGCGAGGAGCGCTTCGATCCGGCGGCCTTCGGCGCCGCGGCCGCGGGCTTCACCGGCGCTTCCTGCCTCGTGCTCGAGAGCGGGCAGACAGGGCCGCCCCGGACCGACGAGGAGCGGGGCGGAACCCCGACCGCCCCCTCGACGCTGCCGCCGTGGGTCGGCACCGCGCCGCCGGACGCTCCGCCCGCGTCGCCGCTCGCGCCCTCGCGCCTCGGGGGCGAGGGTCCGGCCGCCTCCCCGGGCGGGCGGGACGATCCGGCCGGCCTGCGCTTCCGCCGCGGGCGGCTGGTCCATGCCCTGCTCCAGCACCTGCCGGCCTGGCCGGAAGCCGAGAGGGAGGCGGCGGGGACGCGCTTCCTCGCCCGCTCCGGCCACGGGCTTTCTCCCGAAGCGGCGCAGGAGGCGCTGGCCGAGGCGCTGGCCGTGCTGCGCCATCCCGACCTCGTCGAGGCGTTCGGGCCGGACAGTCTTGCCGAGGCGCCGATCGCGGGGATGGTGAACGGCGTGCCGGTGGCGGGGCAACTCGACCGCTTGGCGGTCGGCGGCACGCGCATCGTGCTGCTCGATTTCAAGACCAACCGCCCGCCGCCAGAGGCGCCGGAGGCCGTGCCGGCCGCCTATCTGCGCCAGATGGCGGCCTATCGCGGCCTGCTGCGTGCGGCCTTCCCGGGGCGCGAGGTGGTGTCGGCGCTGGTGTGGACCTACGGCCCGCGGGTGATGCTGCTGCCGGACACCCTGCTCGATCCGCACACCCCCGCGCCTTGACCGCGGCCCACAGGGCCACGAGTCTGACCCCCGGCGTGGCACACGCGAGGACCGACACCGATGAGCGAACTGACCAAGGCCGTGACCGACGAGAGCTTCAGGCACGACGTGCTGGAGGCGCCGGGCCCGGTGCTGGTGGATTTCTGGGCCGAGTGGTGCGGCCCCTGCCGCATGGTGGCGCCGATCCTCGACGAGATCGCCGCCGAGTTCGCAGGCAGGCTGACGGTGGCGAAGGTGAACATCGACGACAACCCGATGACGCCGACCGAATACGACGTGCGCGGCATCCCGACGATGATCCTGTTCAAGGACGGCAAGGTGGTGGACCGCAGGATCGGCGCCATGCCCCGGGGCCAGATGCGGGACTGGGTGGCAAGCCACGTCGGCTGAGTCTTGCCGCCCCGTCGTTTCGGGGGGCGGAATCGAGAGGTGCGGGCGGGGGAGGCGCATATCGTCCTCGGGGACGGGGCAGCGCAGAACCCGGCCGGCGGACGACTCCTTCGCGGCGGCTTCGGCACCCGAGGGTGCGGAGGCCGGCGGCCCACGGCGGCGCGATCCGGACGCGCGGAGCCGCTGCCTCCGGCCTGCGCGATCGAAGCGCGGCCCGGCGAGGGCACCTCCGGGAACCGGGGGTGTGTTGTCGCCCTACGCCGGACCAGGACGCGGCGGTCTCGCCAGCGCGGCGGACGGCTCGGGTCGGCTTGCCCCCCGAAGCCCCGTCACCGCAGACCTTTAGAGAGGCATGCGGGCATGAGCGGGACGGTCATCCTGGCGACGGCAGACGGCTCCCGCATCGAGCGGGGCAAGCACGCAGGGCTGGATGCGCCGGAGGGGCTTGGGTTCGGCTCTCGCGCCGGCGCGTGCATATGCCGGCATCCGGCGCATGACGCCGCTGCCGCACGCGCCGGGTTCGTGCCGCTCAGGCCGCCGTTGGCGCGCAGCCCGCAGCTGTCGAACCGCGGCGCCGGAGCGTTCGGCTACCGCGACGACTTCGACCCTGGGCCCGGCTTCCTGTCGCGCAACTTGGCCTGCAGCGGCGCCATCTGCGGCGCGGGGCTGCGCATCGGCGGTTGTTGCGCCATCGCCCACGGGGCGCGCTTCGTCATGCCCGATGCGAACCGCGCGACGGCGGGCCCCTCGATCTTCCCCTTCGCGATCCTCGGCGGCGCCTCCGAGGCTGCGCTGCCGCCCGACGATGCCCCCTGGCCGCCGGCGCGCCGCACCGTGATCGGCAACGATGCCTGGATCGGCATGGGCGCGCTGGTGCTGCAGGGCGCCACGATCGGCCGCGGCGCCGTCATCGGCGCGGGCGCGGTGGTCGCATCCGACGTGCCGGGCTACGCGACGGCGGCCGGGAACCCGGTGCGCGTCCGGCGCACGCGGTTCGACGCCGGAACCATCGCGCGGCTGAAGCGCTGGCCTCCTCGGACCGGGCGGCGGAGCGCCTCGGGCACGCCGTGCCGGCGCTGATGCGGGGCGAGGCGGGCAGGGCGGAGGCGGCGGACGGCGCGCCTTGCCCGATGACGCGGCGCTGCCATAGCGTTCACTGTCGCTCGCCAAATCTTGCCTGCGCGCGACGCGGAGACCCTGAGACATGACGGCACGCTGGCGCATCGGCTTCGACATCGGCGGAACCTTCACCGACTTCATCCTGGCGGATGCCGAGGCCGGCTCGATCCGGCTGCACAAGTGCCTCACCACCCCGGCCGACCCGTCGGTCGGCGCGCTTGCCGGGCTCGCCGAGCTCACCGCCATGGCCGGCATCACCCTGGCCGAGGTGGGGGAGATCCTCCACGGCACCACCCTCGTCACCAACGCCATCATCGAGCGGAAGGGCGCGGCCCTCGGCCTGATCACCACGAAAGGCTTCCGCGACCTGCTCGAGATGGGCACCGAGCAGCGCTACGACATCTACGACCTGTTCCTCCGCTTCCCCGATCCGCTGGTGCCGCGCCGCCGCCGGCTGGAGGTGCCGGAACGGATGGACCGCGACGGGAACGCGGTGATCCCGCTCGACGAGGCGGCGGTGGAGGCGGCCGCGCGGCGGCTGGCCGAGGACGGCGTGCAGGCGGTCGCCATCGCCTTCCTGCATTCCTACGCCAACCCCGAGCACGAACGCCGCGCCGCCGCGGCGGTCAGGCGCGCCGCACCCGGGCTCGCGGTGTCGGTCTCCTCGGAGGTGGTGGCGGAGCTGTGGGAATACCAGCGCACCGTCACCACCTGCGCCAACGCCTATGTGCAGCCGTTGATGGACCGCTACCTCACGCGGCTCGAGCGCGAGCTCTGGGCGCGCGGCTTCCGCGGCGCGCTCCGGCTGATGCATTCGGCGGGCGGCCTCGTCAGCCCTGCCGCCGCCCGCGCCTTCCCGATCCGCCTCCTGGAATCCGGCCCCGCCGGCGGCGGGCTCGCCACCGCCCTGTTCGGCGCGCGCGCGGGCCACCGCGACGTGATCTCCTTCGACATGGGCGGCACCACCGCCAAGGCCTGCCTGATCGAGAACGGGCGGGCCGAGATCGCGGCCATGATGGAGGCCGCGCGCGTCCACCGCTTCAAGAAGGGCTCCGGCCTGCCGATCAAGGCGCCCGTGATCGACATGATCGAGATCGGGGCGGGCGGCGGCTCGATCGCCCGGATCGACGAGGTGGGGCTGTTGCGCGTGGGCCCGCACAGCGCCGGCGCGGATCCGGGCCCTGCCTGCTACGGCTTGGGCGGCACCGAGCCGACGGTGACGGACGCGAATGTCGTGCTCGGCTGGTACGATCCAGGGTTCTTCCTGGGCGGGCGGATGGCGCTCGATGCGGCGGCGGCGGAACGGGCGGTGGGGGCGCTCGGCGCGCGGCTCGGGCTCTCGGCGGTCGAGGCCGCCTCGGGCATCGCCAAGGTCGTCACCGAAAGCATGGCGGCGGCGGCGCGCGTGCATCTGGTGGAGAAGGGCAAGGACCCCCGCCGCTACGCCATGGTGGGCTTCGGCGGCGCGGGCCCGGCCTATGCGGCGATGGTGGCGCGCGCGCTCGGCGTGCGGGAGGTGATCGTGCCGCCCGCCTCGGGCGCGGCCTCGGCCCTCGGCTTCCTGGTCGCGCCGCTGTCGTTCGAGCAGGTGCGCTCCCTGCCCGTGGTGCTCGAGCCGGGCTTCGACGCGGACGCCGTCAACGCCGTGCTCGCCGCGCTCGAGGCCGAGGGCCGCGCGCGGCTGGCCGAGGCCGGCGTGGCGGCGGAGGCGATGCGGGTGGAACGCAGCGCCGACATGCGGCTCCTCGGCCAGGTGCACGAGATTTCCGTGCCGCTGCCCGAGGGGCGGCTCGACCCGTCGCGGCTGCCCGAGATCGCGGAAGCCTTCGCCCGCGCCTATGCCGCCCGCTACACGGCGGTGTTCCAGGGCGCGCGCATCGAGGCGATCTCCTTCCGCGTGCGGGTCGTCGGCCCCGAGCCCGTGCTGCCGCTGCGCCAGGCGGGTGCGGATGCCCCCGGCCGACCCAAGCGCAAGGGCGGCCGCCGCGCCTATTTCGACGGCGCCTGGCACGAGGCCTCGGTGTGGGACCGCTACGCGCTGAGGGAGGGCGACCGCATCGAAGGCCCCGCCATCATCGAGGAGCGCGAGGCCACCACCATCGTCCCGCCCGGCGATTCCCTCACCGTGGACGCCGCCGGGAACCTGCGCATCGCCGTCTCCGCCCCGGCGGTGCCGGAGGCGGTCGTCACGCCGGAGATGCCGCTGGCGGAGGCGGTGCGGCGGATCGAATCCGACCCGATCTCGCTCGAGATCATGTGGTCGCGCCTCGTCACCATCACCGAGGAGATGTGGCTGACCGTCTGCCGCACCGCCTTCAGCCTGATCATCTCCGAGGCGCAGGACTTCGCCTGCGAGCTTCTCGACCCCGAGGGCGAGACGCTCGCCCACAGCCCGCGCGCCATGCCGGTGTTCAACCTGACGGTGCAGCGCGCGGCCAAGGCGCTGCTCGCGAAGTTCCCGCCCCACACCCTCTCGCCCGGCGACGTGCTCGTCACCAACGACCCGTGGCTCTGCGCCGGCCACCTGTTCGACATCGCGCTCGCCACGCCCGTGTTCAAGGACGGGCGCATGGTCGCGCTCACGGCCTGCGTCGGGCATGTGAGCGACATCGGCGGCACCAAGGACAGCCTGCGCGCGCGCGAGATCTACGAGGAGGGGCTGCAGATCCCGCCCGCGAAGCTGTTCCGCGCCGGCGCGCCGAACGAGGACCTGTTCGCGATCATCGCCGAGAACGTGCGCAACCCCTGGCAGGTGCTGGGCGACATCCACGCCATGGCGGCGGCCAATGCGCTCGGGGCGGAACGGCTGCTCGCCTTCATGGCCGAATACGGCATGCACGACCTGAAGGCGCTGGCGAAGGTGGTGCAGGACCGCGCCGAGGCCGCGATGCGCGCCGCGATCCGCGCCCTGCCGGAGGGCACCTACCGCTCCTCGGTCAGCACCAATCCGCTCGGCGAGGTGCTCGCCTTCCCGCTCGCCGTCACGGTGCGCGGAGAGGAGATCGAGCTCGACTTCTCGGGCTGCCCGCCGCAGCTTCCCCAGGGCGGGCTGAACTGCACGCTGAACTACACCGAGGCGCACGCGACCTATCCCCTGAAATGCATGCTCTCGCCCGAGGTGCGCGGGAACGCCGGCTGCTACCGCCCCTTCCGCGTGAGGGCGCCGGAAGGCTCGATGCTGAACGCGGCGAAGCCGGCGGCGGTGAACCTGCGCACCCGCACCGGCTGGTACATCGCGCCCAACGTCTTCCGCGCCTTCTCCGAGGCCGCGCCCACGCGGGTGCAGGCGCCGACGGGGCTGCCGGTGGCCGTCGGGCTCTACGGCCGCGATGCCTCGGGCCGGCTATATTCCGACCATCTGTTCATGGGCGGCGGGCAGGGCGCCTCCGCCGCCGGCGACGGCAAGTCCTCGCTGCTGTGGCCGACCTCGGCGGCGAACACCTCGATCGAGCTGTTCGAGCAGCGCGTGCCGGTGCTGGTCGAGGAGAAGTCCTACATCCCGGACAGCGGCGGCGCGGGCCGGCACCGCGGGGGGCTTGGCCAGGTGGTGCGGCTGCGCAAGCTCCGCTCCGACGGGCTGCCCACCCTAGCCGCCATGTATCCGGAAGGCGTCGGGGTCGCGTCGCCCGGCCTGTTCGGCGGCGAGGCCGGCGGCGGGGCCTGGGCCGGCGTCCGCGCGCCCGACGGCTCCCTGCTGCGAGATTGCGGCACGGGCGAGCTCGTCACGCTGACGAGCCCGGAGGAGATCGCCGAGCTGCGCCTTGCCGGCGGGGCGGGATACGGGGATCCGCGGCAGCGGGATCTTGCCGCGATCGCCGCCGATCTTGCCGACGGGTACGTCACGCCGGACGCCGCACGGCGCCGCTACGGCGTGGTGCTGCGCGAGGACGGCACGCTGGACGAGGAGGCGAGCCGCCGCGCACGCAGCGCGGCCGCCGCCGAGTGACATGCAGGAGAGGAGGGAGACCATGCAGGACTTCACCATCGGCCGCCGCGGCGCGATCGGGGCCGGCCTCGGCGCCGCCGGGCTGCTCGCGGCACCGCGCGTGCTGCGCGCCTTCGAACGCGACGGCAACCGCAAGATCCTGGTGTTCGCCGGCGGCCAGCCGGTGCCGGTGCTCGATCCGCATGTGCGCTACGACTGGTCCACGCGGATGATCCAGCAGTCGGTGTACGACGCGCTGGCCAAATACGTGAACGACCCGCCGCAGATCGTCCCCTGGCTCGCCGAACGCTGGGAGGCGAGCCCCGACCAGCGGGTGTGGACCTTCCACCTCGTCGGCAACGCCCGCTTCCACAACGGCGATCCGGTGGACGCCGAGGCCGTGCGCTACTCCTTCGAGCGCGGGCTGCGGCTGAACAAGGGCGTGGCGTGGATGCTGAAGGACGTGCTGCCGCCCGAGAACATCCAGGCCTTGGATGCGCGCACCGTGCGCTTCACGCTGACGCGCGCGATGCCCTCCTTCCTCACCTACATCCCGATGTGGTTCATCGTGAACCCGCGCCAGGTGCAGGCGAACATCGCCAACAACGACTACGGGGAGGGCTGGCTCACCACCAACGCCGCCGGCTCCGGGCCCTTCCGCATCCGCCGCTTCGAGCCGCAATCCGTCATCCACCTCGACACGGTGCCCGACTACTGGAAGGGCTGGCCGATGGGCGAGCAGCGCCGCCTGTCGGGCCTGATCTACCGCATCGTGCGGGAACCCGCCGCCCGCCGCGCCCTGCTGCAGCGCGGCGAGGCCGACATCATCACCGAGATCCCGGCCGACGACTTCGAGGTGCTGCGCACCATGCGCGGCATCCGCCCCGAGGACCACCGGGGCATGACCACCTTCGCCATCACCATGAACACCACGCGCGGCCCGACGGCGGATCTGAACGTGCGCAAGGCGATCGCGCATGCCATGGACTACGACGCGCTGATCCAGATCCACAACGGCGCGGCGACGCTGATGACGAGCCCCTTCCCCGAGCAGATCCCGGGCTACATCCCGGTGCCGGGCATGCCGCGGCGCAACCTCGATCTGGCGCGGCAGTTCCTCGCCCGCTCCTCGCACCCGAACGGCGGGTTCGAGCTGGAATACGTGCATGTCCAGGGGCTCGAGGATCCGCGGCGGATCGGGCTCGCCCTGCTCAACTCGCTGCAGGCCCTCAACATCCGCGTGAACATCGTGGCCCAGCCCTGGCCCACCATGGTCGCCCGCGGCAGCCGGGCCGAGACGGCGCCCGACATGGTGAGCGTCTACGTCACCCCCGTCTCCACCGACCCCGACGTGATCGCGGGCAAGTACCACACCCGCGCGCACGGCAACTTCTGGGGCATGCACCACCTGACGGACCGCCAGCTCGACCAGTGGGTGGACGCCGCCCGGGTGGAGACCGACGAGGCCCGGCGCAACGCCCTCTATGCCGACATCCAGCGCCGCATCGTCGAGGTGCAGCCCGAGATCTTCGGCATGCTGGCGAACCGCCGCTGGCTGATGCGCGACTACGTGCGCGGCTTCGCCTACTGCCCGCTGCGGCTGACGGGCGAGATCGACACCTACCCGCTGTGGATCGACGCCGCCTGACGTGCTCGCCTTCGTCCTGAAGCGGCTGGCGCTGACCGGGCTGATGCTGTTCGGCCTGGTCTGCATCACCTTCGTGGTGTCGAACGTCGCACCCTCCGACCCCGCCGCGCTGGCGGCGGGGCCGGACGCCACGCGCGACATGGTGGAGACGATCCGTCGCGAATACGGCCTCGATCGCCCCCTGCACGAGCAGTTCCTCCGCTACGTGGCCGGGCTGCTGCAGGGCGATCTCGGCCGCTCCATCGTCACCACGCGGCCCGTTTCGGTGGATCTTGCGCGCTACTTCCCGGCAACGCTCGAGCTCGTGCTGCTGTCGATGACGCTCGGCGTGCTGCTCGGGGTGCCGCTCGGCATGGCGTCCGCGGTGCTGAAGAACCGCGCGCCCGACCACCTCACGCGCTTCGTCGCCGTCTCGCTCGTGGCGCTGCCGGCCTTCTGGTTCGGCATCCTGCTGCAGCTCCTGTTCTCGGTGCATCTCGAATGGCTGCCCACCTCCGGGCGGCTCGATGTCGCCACCCCGCCGCCGCCGCCCATCACCGGCATGATCCTGTTCGACAGCGCCGTGGCCGGGCAGTGGGCCACCTTCCGCGACGCGGTCTCGCACGCGGTGCTGCCGGCGCTCGTGCTGTCCTTCCCCTGCCTCGCCTCGATCCTGCGGGTGAACCGCGCCGAGATGATCGAGGTGCTCTCCTCCGACTACGTCACCGCCGCGCGGGCGCACGGCGTCCCGCCGCTGCGGGTCGTCTGCGTGCATGCGCTGCGCAACGCCATGCTGCCGACGCTCGCCATCATCGGGCTGCGCTGGGGGTGGATGCTCGGCTCCACCGTGCTGGTCGAGACGGTGTTCGACTGGCCCGGCATCGGGCTCTACGCCGTCTCCGCGGCCATCGCCGGGGACTTCAAGCCGGTGATGGGCGTCACGCTGCTCATCGGGCTCAACTTCATGATCGCCAACCTGGTCGTGGACATCCTCTACGGCGTGCTCGACCCGCGTCTGCGGACCTCGTCATGAGCACCGCGCTCTCCCGCCCTTCGTTCGCGGAACGCCACGCCGCCGCCCTGCGCCAGGCGCGCTTCTTCGCCTGGAGCTTCGCGCGCAGCCCCTCCTCGATGCTCGGGCTTGCGATCGTGCTCGGGTTCTTCCTCCTCGCCGCCTTCGGACCGTGGATCGTGCCCTATCCGGCCGACGCGACGGGGGCGATGAACCTCGCCAACCGGCTGCAGCCGCCCTCCACGGCGCACTGGTTCGGCACCGACGAGATGGGCAACGACCTCTACACCCGCGTCGTGCTCGCCACCCGCACCTCGCTCTGGGTGGGGCTGACGATCGTCGGCGTGGCCACCCTCGTCGGCGTGCCGCTCGGCATCGCCGCGGGGTATTTTGGCGGGGTGGTGCGCAGCGTGATCATGCGGCTGACCGACGTGTTCCTCTCGGTGCCCGGGATCGTGCTCGCACTCGCCATCGTCGCCGCCCTCGGCCCCGGGATCCTGAACGGCATCATCGCGCTCTCGATCGTGTGGTGGCCGGGCTATGTGCGGCTTGTGGAGGCGAAGGCGCTGTCGCTCCGCAACGAGCCTTTCGTCGAGGCCGCGCGCGCCGTGGGGGCGAGCCATGCGCGGATCCTCGCCGTGCACATCCTGCCCAACTGCGCCTCGCCCATCATCGTGAAGGCCAGCATGGACATGGGGCTTGCCATCCTGGCCGCCGCCTCGCTCGGCTTCATCGGCCTCGGCGCCAAGCCGCCTGCGCCGGAATGGGGGGCGATGATCTCGGTCGCCCGCACCTACATGCCGAACTGGTGGTGGTACGCGGTGTTCCCGGGGCTTGCCATCTACCTCACCGTGCTCGGCTTCAACCTGTTCGGCGACGGGCTGCGCGACATCCTCGACCCCAAGAGCAACCGCGGGTGACGCCGCTGCTCGACATCCGCGGCTATCGCCTCGCCTTCGACGGCTTCGAGGGCCGCGCCCATGTGCTGGACGGCATAGACCTCCGCGTCGAGGCCGGCGAGACGGTCGGCATCGTCGGCGAGACGGGCTGCGGCAAATCCGTCCTCGCCCGCTCCATCGCCCGGCTCGTGGAGATGCCCCCCGGCCGCGTGCTCGGCGGCTCCATCCGCTTCGGCGGCGAGGACGTGTTCGCCATGGACGGCCGCGCCCTCGCCCGGCTGCGCGGCCACGGGGTCGCGATGATCTTCCAGGATCCGATGACCTACCTAAACCCCGTGTTCTCCGTGGGGTCGCAGATGGTGGACGTGATCCGCGCGCATGACCGCGCCGAGGGCAAGCCGAGGCGCACGCGCGCCGCGGCGCGGGAGGCCGCCGCCGCCCTGCTCGGCGCCGTCCGCCTGCCCGAGCCCGAACGCCTGCTCGACCGCTACCCGCACGAGCTTTCGGGCGGCATGCGCCAGCGCGTGCTGATCGCCATGGCGCTGGCCGGCAATCCGCGCCTGTTGGTGGCGGATGAGCCCACGACCGCGCTCGACGTGACGATCCAGGCGCAGGTGCTTCGGCTGATCGGCGAGCTCGTCGCCGAACGCGGCCTGACGCTGCTGCTGATCAGCCACGATCTCGGCGTGATCGGGGCGCTGTGCCGGCGCATCGTCGTGATGTACGCCGGCACGGTGGTGGAGGACGCGGAGGCCGCCACGCTCTTCGCCCGCCCGCGCCACCCCTATACGCGGGGCCTGCTCGCCGCCGTGCCCGATCTCGCCCGGCCGGACCGGCGCGCCCGCCCGATCCCGGGCCACATCCCGAACCTGCTCGATCCGCCCTCGGGCTGCCGCTTCCACCCGCGCTGCCCGCTCGCCGTGACGCGCTGCGCCGCCGAGAAGCCGGGCTTGCGCGAGGTGGACGGCCGCCGCGTCGCCTGCCACCGCGCCGAGGACGCCGCGGCATGACGGCGCCCCTGCTCGAGGTCCGGGGCCTCGCCAAGCACTATCCGCTGAAGCACGGCCGTATCGTGCGCGCGGTGGACGGGGTGGATCTTGCGCTCGCGCCGGGCGAATCGGTCGGGCTTGTCGGCGAATCCGGCTGCGGGAAATCCACCGTCGCGCGGCTCGTGCTGCGCCTCATCCCGCCCACCGCCGGCAGCATCCGCTTCGAAGGGCGGGAGCTCACGGGCCTCTCCGACTCGGCGCTGCGGCCATTGCGGCGGCACATGCAGATCATCTTCCAGAACCCGCACGCCGCGCTCGATCCGCGCCGGACGGTGTTCGCCTCGGTCGCCGAGCCGCTCGTGGTGCAGGGCCTCGCGGGGCGGGATCTGCAGGCGCGCGTGGCGCGGCTGCTCGTGCAGGTCGGCCTGCCGGAGGGGTTCCTGTGGCGCTATCCGCACGAGCTTTCGGGCGGGCAGAAGCAGCGCGTGTGCATCGCCCGCGCGCTCGCGCTCGAGCCGCGGCTCCTGGTGCTCGACGAGCCGACGAGCGCGCTCGACGTCTCGGTGCAGGCGCAGATCCTCGAGTTCCTGCAGGAGCTTCGGGCGCGGCTCGGCCTCGCCTACCTGTTCATCAGCCACAACCTCGCGGTGGTGCGGCAGGTGTGCGACCGGGTGGCGGTGATGTATCTCGGCCGGATCGTCGAGGAGGGGCCGGCCGAGCGCATCTTCGGGGCACCCCGGCATCCCTACACGCGTGCGCTGGTGGCTTCGGTGCTGCCGCCGCGGCCCGCCGGGCTGCCCGAGGCGCCGCTTGCCGGGGATGTGCCGAACGCCGCCGCCATCCCGCCGGGCTGCCGCTTCGCCCCCCGCTGCCCGATGCGGATGGACCGCTGCACGCGGGAGGATCCGACCCTTTCGGGCGGGACGGGGCACCGGGTCGCCTGCCACCTGCATGAGGCTGCCTGAGACGTTCGGCGTTTCCTTCCGTCCTCCGATCGGGCGGTGAGCGCTCCGGACAGCCGATCGTCGGGATGCGCAGGGCTTCCGGCGGCGGGACCCGATCGTCCTCTCGTCCCGGGAGGTGACCGTCGCCTCGGCTGCCATCAGCCGGCCGTCGGTCGGGGCCGAGGCGGTTCGTCCGGCCCGCTGCTGCGACTTCCGCTGACAGCCTTCCGGCATGTCCAGCCACGGATCAGTTGGATCGGTCGAGGAGCAGGGGGCGATGCCACGGAGCCGTTTCACAGAGGGTCGGACCCTCGGGATCCTGAAGGAGCACAAGCGCGGCGGCCAAAGGCTGATCCGTGCCGGTGGCACGGGATCAGCGATCGGGCGCTTTACGCGGGAAGGCCGAGTGCGGTGGTCCGAGGCCGTCGGGGTCGTCGTGGCTGACGGGTCTGGAGGACGAGAACCTTCGGCCGAGGACACCGCCGCCGAGGCGGTGTTGGGCAACCTGGTGCCGCAGGAACGACGGAAAATTCGATCGGGCCTGCGGTTCGGGGGCGGTGGAGCGCATGATGCGCGAGCACAGCCACAACGAAGCGGCGGGTGGCAGGCGGATCGGGGTGGAGCGGTGGGCGTTCCGTATGAACCCACCGCCGGTAGCGCGCAGAGCTTCGGACGCGGCTACGCAAGTCGGCCGGGCAGCGCCGCCGCTTCGGCGACCGCCGGCTTGCGGTCCTGCTGCGGCAGGAGGGCGCGGCGGTGAATCTGAAGCGCATCCGGCGGCTGTATCGCGAGGAGCGGCCATCGGTGCGGTGGCGCGGCGGGCGCGGGCGCGGGCTCGGTACGCGGACGTCGGCGCCGGGCCGCAGCGTGCGGATCAGCCGTGGAGCCTCGACTTTGTTTCGGATGCGCCGGCCGGTCGCCGGCGGTTCCAGGTGCCGTGCGTGGTCGACGACGTCATGCAGGACGCGCTGGCGACAGTGCTGGAAACCTCGACCAGCGGCACTCGGGTGGTGCGCGAACTCCACCGCAGGCGACGCCGCGCAGGGCGGTAAGCGCCCGGTGGCCGGACAGTGCCCGCCCGCGACGATCGGCAGCGACAACGGCACGGAACTGACCTCGGTGGCGGGGCGGCGCCGGGCGGCGGAGCGCGGGGTGGAATGGCGCTCTCTCGCGCCAGGAGGGCCGCAGCACGATGCGTTCGTGGAAAGCGTCAATGGCCGCCTGCGGAAGGCATGGCTGAACGAGCATGAGTTCCGCTCCCTGGCGGAAGCGCGTTCGCTTGTCGGGTCATGGCTGGAGGACGATACCCGTGTCCGGCCGCACGGCAGCCTCGGTGCTGGGACACCAGGAAACCCCGCCAGATACAACTCCCGCCAGAAGGATCGGGTCCGGGCGCTGCGCTACCCGAGGGCTCCGTTCCCGCTGCCCGGTTAGCCACGGTCGGGACAAGGGCCGGACGGAGAACGGGTCCAGCCTATCCGTGATGGGAAAGCGGAGAGTGTGCCATTGGCAAAGGCGCAGGCGCCTTGTCTGCCCCTTGCCAAACAGGCTTCCCGTCTTATCCTGCCCGCACTGGAGAGGTGCCGGAGCGGTCGAACGGGTCGGTCTCGAAAACCGAAGTACGGGTAACCGTACCGTGGGTTCGAATCCCACCCTCTCCGCCAGTTCCCATATGAGCCATGCTCTCCGCATGACCGAGCCCCACCCTGTGTGGCAGGTTTCCTGGCGTTCTCCGGGCGGACCTGTTGCCTGGCCCCGGCCGACGAGAGCCAAAAATCGCTCTCCGGTGGCCAATTCTCTCCGAACCTCCTGACTTGGCCGATTTGGTACGGAACTCAAGAATCCAGGTAAAGGGCCGGTTTCAGCGCGATCAGCATTGGCTGTGGTTCGAACCCCACTTGCCCGAAATCCGTCCTTGCCCTGCAAAAGGGGCACTATCGCCCAGCGCCAGCCCGTCTGATCCTGACGATGCATCACGGCGGGGTGCATTAGGCCGTGTGGACAAACCGACTTTGGGGGGATTCCCAGCCGGACTCGGGCGTGATTCCACGCTGATCTCTGGCATGGAGATCGGCGTTGCTTCGCGGACTGCTTACGGACGAGGAGTGGTCATTCTTCGAACCCTTCGTG
>JANWXJ010000163.1 GCA_025055335.1 Acetobacteraceae bacterium | reverse complement strand
CCCGCGGCAGGCGCCCGGCGGGCCCGAGACCAGGGCGCAGCCGAAGGCCGGGGGAAGAAGGCCTTCCGCTGCGGCATGCGGGTGGGGTGGTGTGGAGGATGGCCGCCCGGGCTTCGGGGAAATCCGACCCGTCCGAGGGCTGAGGGGCAGGCAATGGCGTCCCCGGCGGACGCCATTCCCGCGGTTCAGGCGGATACAGCGCGGCGCAGCGTTAGCGCCTCGGCATCGAGCCAAAGGCCAGGATTTGGCTGGACTTCGGCGCATTCTGCTCCGCCGCGCTGCCACCTGCGCCATCATGCCATTGCGCTTGCGCAGTGTGGGGGATGCAGTGTGGGGGATAGTGTTGGGGAAGACATTAGGTTTCCCGTTTCGAGTTATACGAGCATATCCCCCATACTCGGCGCCGGAGGGTGCGATGGCGAACCTCGATGCCCGCACGGTCGCAGCCGCTGAACCCCGCCCGCGCCCCTATCGCCTGTCTGACGGCCGGGGGATGGTGCTGGAAGTGCATCCGACCGGCGCGAAGGTGTGGGTGTGCCGGACGATGGTGGCCGGCCGGCGGCGGGATATCGGGCTTGGCGGCTATCCCCTCGTCAGCCTCAAGGAAGCCCGCGAGAAGGCCGCCGCGGTGCGCAAGCAAGCCCGCGCCGGCCTTGATCCCGTGGCCGAGCGCCTGCGCGTGCTGCGCGAACGCCAAGCCGCCGAGGCCGCCCGCGCCGAGGCCGAAGCGCGCACCTTCCGCGTCGTCGCCGAAGCCTGCATCGCTGCCATGGAACCCGGCTGGAAGGACCGCAAGACCGCCTCCATGTGGCGGCAATCCCTCGCCCGGTGGGCCTATCCCGAACTCGGGGACATGCCGGTTGCCGAGATAGACCGCGCCGCCGTGCTGCGCGCCGTGGGCGAGGTATGGCGCACCCGCCCAGCCACCGCGCGCAAGACTCTGCACCGGATCGGCACCGTTCTTCGCTACGCCGCCGCGCATGGCTGGCGTGCCGCCGACAATCCGGCCGATGCGCGGATACTGCGCCATGCCGGGCTGCCGGCGCTGCCCGGCGGGCGCAAGCAGCCGTCCTTGCCGTGGGCGCGGCTGCCCTCGTTCTGGCAGGCGCTCGACAAGGTGGACGGGCTCGGCGCCGCAGCGTTGCGCCTGGCGATCCTGACCGCGCTGCGCTCGGGCGAGGTGCGGCAGGCGCGCTGGTCCTGGCTCGACTTCTCCGGCCCGGTGCCGCTGCTGACGGTGCCGGGCGAGGTGATGAAGGGCAAGCGCAGCGCCGAGGTTCTGCCGCACCGCGTGCCGCTGGCGCCGGCCGCGCTGGAAGTGCTGGCGCGCGCCTATGCCGAGGCGAACGGCACCACCGCGACGGCGGCGGAGCTGCCGCGCCTGGCCGCGCTGGCGCGGGATGCGCTGATCTTCCCGAGCGCGAAGCGCACCACGCCGATATCGGACATGACGCTCTCGGCCGTGATGCGCCGCCTGAACGCCGCGCGCCCCGAGGGACACCCGGCGCCCTGGCGCGACCCGGACGGGCGGGAGGCGGTGCCGCACGGCTTCCGCGCCACCTTCAGCACCTGGGTTGACGACACCCGGCCGCAGGAACGCGAAGCGGCGGAAAAGGCGTTGGCGCACGAGTTGGCGAACAGGGTTTCCGGCGCCTACTGCCGTTCCGACCTGTTCGACCGTCGCGTTGCCCTCATGGCCGAGTGCGCGGCAAATGTGACGAGCGGCGGCGGTGCGGCGGGGCTGCAGCTTGCTGTCGCAACAGGCTGATATGCCCCCTGCGACCCGCACTGCCCTCGGGGGGTGGTTCTGCGAGGTAAGTCTGTACTTCTCGTAAGAAGCGCCAACACGGGCGATCGAGCCGGCGGGTCAACGGATGGATCTGCGCCCCTCTCATCAGGACTCGGCACGCGCTGCCCCTCAGGCGTGGCAAGCGTTTCCACCGTTCTACGGACGCGATCCTTTTCGGCCTGCCCGAAGATAGGAATGAACACGGCAGGCGTCAGAATGCGCCCGTTCATGCTCATGCGCTTGCCCCGCCGCCTACGCTTCTCACGAATCTTTCGGATACGGCGCGTCAAGCAGGCACCGAGCAGCGGCGCCGCAGTATCGAAGTAAGCTCAAGCGCGAACGTCTGCGGATTGCGGCGGACGTGGAAATCTCAGCGGCCCAGCTCGCCCTCGGCATTGACGGCTCGCACCCATCGCATCGCGTCCTTGTGCTGGGCTGCCGTCGCGTCCCATCCGCGGGCTGCGACGATGTTCCGCACCGGGGATGACATGTTGAACGGGGCCCGGCACGGCGGTCTTGCCGGAAGCCTGGCCGGGGGCGATCGAAAGCGCCAGGAGCAGCCCTGGCGCGTCCTCGGCCGGCGGTGATCTTCGTGCTTGGTCCCCCGCCGGGGGCGACCGATGTCGCGATCCGGGCCCTCTTCTTGCCGCCGGCCGGGTGCTGGTGGGCGCGCATGATCGAGCTGTCGATCAGTTTGGCGATCGCGACGAGCGGGCGGCCGGCGCGTCGAAGACCCGCAGCCACACGCCAGCCTTGGCCGATGGGTTGTAGCGTTTGCAAACGGTCATTTGCGGGCCGAAGCGCTCAGGCAGGTCCCGCCAGGCCGAAGGCGTGCGCGGCAGAAGCCGCAAGATGATCGCCCGCTCCCCGACCGTCAGATCGAACCGCGCCATTCCAGGCCTCCCCGTCTCCAGGGGCCTGAATCGCCTACCCCGACGCACCGAGCGCTCTCTGCGTGAAGGACCTTGGTACTCAACGGGCCCGGCCTGTAGCAAAGCGATGTATCGGCTCTCGCGCCCGCGGCTTCCTTCACCTTCAGCGGCGCAACCACAGCGCCGCGCCGGTGACGAGGATCGCCATGGCAAGAAGCGCTGCGCTGACAGGCTGGCTGACGAACACGCTCCAGTCCTCGCCTCCCAAGATCAGCGCGCGGCGCATCGCTTCTTCGAATGGGGCGGCCAGCACGAAGCCGATGACGAGCGGGGAGGGATCGAGCCCGAGCCGGAGCAGCGCCCAGCCCAGCACCGCGAAGCCGAGCATCAGCCACAGGTCGAACACCGCGCCCGAGGAGGCATAAACGCCGAGGCAGCACAGCACCATCACCAAGGCGGCCAGCAGCCGCATGGGCAGACGGAGCAGGCTTGCCCACAGACCCACAAGCGGCAGATTCAGCGCCACCAGCATCAGGTTTCCCACCAGCATCGAGGCGATGAGGGCGAAGATCACCTCCGGGCGCTCTCGGATCGCCGCAGGGCCCGGCGCGATGCCCTGCAGGAACATGGCGCCCGCCAGCACCGCCATCACCGCGCTGGTCGGCAGCCCGAGCGCAAGCAGCGGCGCGAAGGCGGTCTGGGAGGCGGCGTTGTTGGCCGCCTCGGGTGCTGCGACACCGGCCATCTCGCCCTCGCCCCAGCGCCCCTTCCGGCGGAACAGGCCGCGTTCGGCGGCCTGGGCGGCGAGTGCCGCGAGAAGAGTGGAGGCGCCAGGCAGCAGCCCGACGACGCTGCCGATCGCGCTTCCCCGCGCGGCGGGGCCGGCCGCGTCGGCCATATCCCGCAGCTTCGGCCATGGCGAACGCACAGGGGCGGCGCGCAGATCGCCGCGCTCCCGTTCCAGAGCGCGGATCAACTCGGCCACCCCGAACACCCCGATGACGAGGGGAACGAACCCGATGCCGTCGGCCAGTTCGGGGACGCCGAAGGTGAAGCGCGGTCGCCCGCCCGCCACATCCGTACCGACCAGCCCGAGCAGCGCGCCGAACACCGCCAAGCCCCAGGCCGGCAGCAGCGGCGAGGGGGAGAGCGCCACCGCCGCGGCGATGCCGAGCAGCATCAGCGCGGCCGTCTCCGCCGGACCGAACGCCACCGCCAGATCGGCGAGCGGCCGCAGCAACAGCGCGAGGAGCAGCGCGGCGAGGATGCCGGCAAGCAGCGAGGCGAGCGCGGCCACCCCGAGGGCCGGTCCGGCTCGCCCGGCCCGCGCCAGCAGATGCCCTTCCTGGGCGGTGACGATGCCCGAGGCCTCGCCCGGCACGCGCAGCAGGATGGCGGTGGTGGAGGAGCCGTACTGCGCGCCGTAGTAGATGCCCGCCAGCATGATCAGCGCACCTGCCGCGGGCAGGTGGAAGGTAAGCGGCAGCAGCAGCGCGATGGTGGTGACGGGGCCGAGCCCCGGCAGCACCCCGACCAGCGTGCCGAGAAGAGCACCGAGGAGGCAAAGCGCGAGATTCGCGGGTTCGAGCGCGACCCATAGCCCCCTCGCCAGCAGTGCGAGGCTGTCGGTCATCGCGGTCCGATCCAGGAACCGGGCACGCCGAGCAGGCCGAGGAACAGCCAGGTGGCCGGCACGGCAATGGCGACGGCGGAGCCGACCAGCTTCGGCCAGGGCAGGCCAGGCGCTGCTGCGAGCGCCATGGCAGCCACGAGCAGCGCCGCCGGCAACACACCGAACGCGGGCAGCGTCGCGGCGAAGGCGCCGATCGCGAGAACGAACAGAAGTCCGGGTCGCGGGGTGGCGGACGCCTCGCCCGAGCCCCGCGGCCCGGCGAGCAGCGCGAGCGCCCCGATCGCCACCAGCGCCCCGGCCAGGATCTGCGGCATGAATCCCGGCCCCGGGCGGCCATTGGGCAGACGGAAGGGCAGGCCAAGCGCGACCAGCCCAGCGGCGAGGCCAAGCGAGAGGAGGAGTAGCCCGGCAAAGGGAGATTTGCGAGTGCGAGTCGCTTGCAACTGATCCATGGACGCGGCATTACTCCATCCGTCGTCCAATCGGGAGTCCCCCGGCATGATCCCGCTTCCCCGTCGTGCCTTGCTCGCGGCGCCGGCACTTCTCGCCACGCCCGCGCAGGCGCAGGCCGCCTGGCCCACACGCCCGATACGCCTCGTCGTCGCCTCGGCGGCCGGCGGCAACGCCGACGTCGTGGCCAGGATCGTGGCCGCCGAACTCGAGTCGCGGCTCGGCCAGCGCATGCTGGTCGAGAACATCGCCGCCGCCTCGGGGATGCGCGCGACCGAAACCGTCTCCCGCGCCGAGCCCGACGGGCACACGCTGCTGGTCGGCACCTCCTCGCAGCTCGTGCACAACATCGCCCTGTTCGATCCGCTGCCGGTGGACATCACGCGCACCCTCCGCGGCGTGGCGATGATGAACGAAGCACCGGGCGTGCTGGTGGTGCGCGCCGACGATCCCGCGCGGGATCTCCAAGGCTTCATCGCGCGCGCCCGGGCCGAGCCGGGGCGGCTTGTCATCGGATCGGGCCCGGCCGGTACCACGACTCATGTGATGGGCCTGTTCTTCGCCCAGCGCGCCGGCATCACGCTCGAACACCTGCCCTATCCGGCCGGCGCCCAGGCGATGCGCGACATCATCGGCGGGCGCGTCACCTGCATGTTCGACATCGCGGTCACCGCCCTGCCCCAGATCCGCGGGGGCGCGGTGCGGGGCCTTGGCGTCTCCTCGCCGCGTCGGCTTGCCGCAGCCCCCGATCTGCCGACGATCATCGAAGGCGGCCTGCCGGATTTCGTCGCCGGAACCTGGAACTCGATCGCCGCCCCCGCCGGCACGCCGGAGCCCGTCGTCATGCGGCTCAACGCGCTGGTGAACGAGATCGTGCAGGCGCCAGCGATGAAGCAGCGCCTCGAGGAGCTCGGCTCCTTCGTCCCGGCCGCCATGACGCCCACCGAGGTGGACGCCTACTACCGCCGCGAGCGCGAGATCTGGATCCCGATCGTCCGGGCGACCGGCGCGCGGGCGAGTTGAGGGCGATGGACGCGTCGGCCGAGATGCGCCCGGGCCGGGCGCTGGTCGAGAGGCTCCTCGCCCGCGCCTCGGTGCCGCCGCGCCTGCTCGGCCCGCCGGCTCCTTCGCCCGAGGATCTCGCGCTTGCCGCCGCGGCTGCCCTCCGCGCGCCCGACCACGGGCGCCTCAGGCCTTGGCGCTTCGTGCTGATCGCGGGAGAGGCGCGCGCGGCGCTCGGCGGATTGCTCGCGGAGTCGCTCGCCAGGCGCGATCCGGATGCCTCCCCCGAGCGGCTCGATCTCGAACGGGCGAAGCCGCTGCGCGCGCCGCTCGTCGTCGCGGCAGGCGCGGCGCTCCGGCACGATCATCCGTCGGTGCCGGTGTGGGAGCAGCAGGCTTCCGCCGCGGCCGGCACCATGAACTTCCTGAACGCGCTCGATGCGCTGGGCCATGGCGCGATCTGGCTGTCCTCCGGCGCGCTCGAGGATGCGGCGGTGAAGCGTGCGCTCGGCTTCGCCGCATCCGACATGCTGCTCGGGTGGCTCTACGTCGGTACGCCTGCCCCGGAGCGGCCGCGTCCGGCACGGCCTGATCCGCAGGACGTCTTGCGCATCTGGACGCCTCAGGCGATGTCGTAGGCCGCCTGGGGCGGAAACGCCAGGAGCCGTTCCGCCATCGTTCTGCGCAGCGCGAGGAGCCGCGCCTCCTCCGCCGCGTCGCGTGCAGTCTTCCGCGACAGGGCGAGGAACTCCGGGTTCATCAGCCCAGGCCGCACCGTCAGCGTGAGCCGAACGCCGTCCAGGCCGAGGCGGAACCAGTATTGCCCGCTCGCCGCGGGTTCGGCCGCGCCGGCGCCGAGGGCGGGGTTGCAGCGGAAGCAGCCGTCGGTGACGCAGCGCGTGGCCGCCTCGAAGGCACCGCGCGCGCCGGGGCCTGGGAAGCCGGTTTCGACCGGGATCGCGCGTCGGTCCGGCGGCTCGCCGCCGGCCAGGAGCGGCAGGCCACGGCGCGGAACCTGGAAGCCGTGCACGATCCCGGCCGGGAAGGCGCCGCCGTGGAAGCGCAGCAGATCCTCGAGGCGGGATCGCAGGATCCGGCTGGGCTCGGGGAGGGCGACCGCGGTCACGGCGGGTTCCAGGCGAGAAGGTTCGCCAGGAAGCGGTCGAGGAAGCGGGTTGTGGCCGGCATGAAATGCGAGCCGTGATGATAGAAGGGGTCGAGGGTGGTGGCGACCAGGCGCCCCGCGCCGTGGTTCACGGCATCCACGAACAGCAGCGCTCGCCCTCCTCGGTCCGCGATGAGCACCTCCGCACCGGGCGGGGTGTCGAACCAGCCATGGAGGTGCCACGAGGCGTCGGTTTCGGCGATACCGCGCATCAGCGGATGATCGGGCCTGAGGATGCGCAGGCCGAGATCGGCGCCAGGGGTGAGCCACCACCACCAGTTCGTCGGCTCGGGCGTGAGCGTGAGGCCGGGCAGCCAGAGATCCTGGAAGGTTTCCCCCATCGCGACGAGTGTGCCGCCGCGCGCGAGGAAACTGCGGAACAACGCCGTGTGCGGCACGAGCCGCGCAGGGCTGGTGCGGCAGGGCACGAGCAGCGCGGAGATGCCGGATAGGGTCGCCTCATCGAGCGCCTCGGGGCGTATCAGGCGTGCGAAAAGGCTCGCGTAGCGCGGGCCTTCCAGCGCCTCGATGTGGTAGAAGGCGCCGGGGTGCAG
The DNA here is from genome assembly GCA_025055335.1 of Acetobacteraceae bacterium. Taxonomy (GTDB): domain Bacteria; phylum Pseudomonadota; class Alphaproteobacteria; order Acetobacterales; family Acetobacteraceae; genus JANWXJ01. Next base: position 9,852 of record JANWXJ010000163.1, on the reverse strand, counting down.
CGCCGCGATCATGCCGCGCGCTCCGCCAGCGCCGCATCGGCAAGCCAGCCGCAGATGTTCCGCGCGAGCCGGGCGGTGAGCGAGGCGTCGTCGAGCGTGGTCCAGAGGTCGTTCCCGGCGTGGCAGAACAGGAGGCCGCCGCCCGGATGGCGCCATTCCCAGTCGAGCGGTGCGCAGTCCGAACCTATACCTGTGATCGGCCGGGCACCCGCGGGGGGCGGCACATGGCCGCGCCCGTAGAAGCCGGCCACCCCGCGGCGCGCCTGGAAGGCCTCGCGCGGGATGCCGTCGAACAGCGCATGCGGGGCGAGAGGCGACAGCGCCAGATCGGGCAGGCGGCCGGCGCCCGAGGGGATGAAGCCCGACACGCCCGCAACGAAGGGCCGCAGCAGGTGGCCGTTCACAAGAATACGCCCGCCGCGGGCGAGGAAGCCATCGAGCAGCGCCGCCCGTTCGGCAAGCGCGATCTGGTCGGCGTGCATCGTCACGATCAATCCGCAGGCGGGGCCGAGAGCGGCGTCGTCGAGCGATCCTTCGGGCAAGGCGCGAAGCAGCCCCGCCTCCGCCGCCGCGATGAAGGGCGCGGGAAGTCCGCCGTGGTGGGACAGCAGGAACAGGATCACGCGGCCTCTCCGGCGAAGGCGGGCAGAACGGCGCGGCGCATCCGTCCGTCCGTCCCTGTCAGCCCGACCATCCGCATCGGCACGCCGTAGAGCGCGCCGAGCGGCTCCGGCGCGATCAGATCGGCCGAAGCACCCTGTCGCGCGCCGCCGCCGGGCATCAGCAGCAGCGCCTCGTCGGCCGCCGCCAGCACCTGGTTCGGATCATGCGTCGTGAACAGGATGGCGTATCGGCGTTCCTGCCGCAGGCCATCGAGCAGCGCGAGCAGCCGCGCCTGGTTGGCGAGGTCGAGCGCGGCACCCGGCTCGTCCAGCACCAGGGCGGGAGAGCCGGTGGCGAGTGCGCGGGCGAGCAGCACGAGCTGTCGCTCGCCGCCCGAGAGGCGGTCGAACATCGCCTCGGCAAGCTGCGACAGCCCGAGCCGCTCCAGCGCAGCGGCGGCGGCGGTGCGGTCCTCTCTGCCCGGCTGGCCGAACAGGCCGAGCCGCGCAGCACGGCCCATCGCCACCACCTCCAGCACGCGATAGGGGTGGGCGATGGCCACGCTTTGCGGCACATAGCCGACGATGCGGGGCGCCACGCGCCGGCCGGAGGCGAGCCGCTGGAAGCCGAGCGCCGCCCGCAGCGCGGTGGTCTTGCCGCAGCCGTTCGGCCCGAGGATGGCGAGGCTTCGCCCCGCCTCCACCCGGAGGGAGAGCTCGCGCAGCACCGTGCGGTCGCCGAAGCGTACGGTGGCAGACTCGAGCGCGATCATCCGGCAAGCCTCGTGCGGTAATAGCGGCGGAGCAGGACGGCAAAGAGCGGTGCGCCGACGATCGCCGTCAGCACGCCCAAGGGGATCTCGGCCGTGGTCGCGGTGCGTGCGAGCGTGTCCACCGCCACGACGAAGGCGGCGCCGAGCAGCGCCGAGGCCGGCAGCAGCACGCGGTGATCGTGGCCGACGAGGAAGCGCGCCGCATGCGGGATGACGAGGCCGATCCAGCCGACGATGCCCGACACCGCCACCTGGCTGCCGACGATGAGGGCGACAAGGACGAAGACGAGCCAGCGTTCCGCCTCCGGCCGCACGCCGAGGCTGCGCGCTTCCGCCTCGTCGAGCGAGAGGAGGTTGAGGCGGAAGCGCAGCAGAAGCAGCAGGGCGATCCCGAGAGCGAGGCCGGGCAGCGCGAGCCAGAAGCGCCCCCAGGTGGCGGTGGCGAAGGAGCCCATCAGCCAATAGACGATGGCGGGCAGGGAGCCGTTCGGATCGGCCACGAACTGCAGCAGCGAGACGAGGGCGCCGAACAGCGCGCCGACGACGAGGCCGGCGAGGATGACGGTGACGATCTCCGTCCGCCCGCCGACTCGCGCGATGAGTCCGACGGCGAGCAGGGCGGCGAGCCCCATGGCGAAAGAGAGGCCGACCATCGCCGCCCCCGAGATGCCGAACAGGATCGCGAGCGCGCCGCCGAAGGCGGCACCTGGCGAGATGCCGAGGATCTGCGGCGCCACCAGCGGGTTTCGGAAAACGCCCTGGAGCGCGGCCCCCGCCATGGCGAGCCCGGCGCCCGCGATGGCCGCAAGCAGCACCCGCGGCAGGCGCACGAGCAGCACGATGCGTTCCTCCATCGTCTCGGGCGCCTCCGCGAAGGGGGCGGAGAGCAGGATCTCCACGGCGCGGCCCACGTCGATCGGGAAGCGCCCGGCGGTGAGGGCGGCCAGCACCGCTGCGACCAGCAGCAGCGCGAGCGCCGGCAGCACCAGCGCCTCGCGCGACATGCTCCGCGGCAGGGCCAGGGCTGCGCCCGACATGCTCAGCGCGCGCGGAAGGCGGCGTAGTGTCGGGCGTTGCCCTGGGTGCCGAGGCGCAGGATCTCGTCGGTCTCGGCCTCGGTGAGGTCGTGGCCGTAGAGGGTGCGGAAGGCCGCGCGCATCTCGGCCCGGAGGTCGAAGGCGAAGCGGTCGGGGTGGAGCAGCATCGCGAGCCACATCCAGGAGAGGGGCGATTCCTGGCTCGGCGGGTCCCAGCGGTAGCCGCCCAAGGGCATCTTGTAGACGGCGTTGCGGCGCGCCGCAGTGGTGAGCGAAAGCACCGGGTCGCGCAGTACGAAGTCGGTGGTCAGCGCGTCCTCGAAGCTGTTGAGCAGGATCACGTCCGGGTTCCAGGCGGCGATCTGCTCGCGGTTGACGGGGGTGAAGCCGCGCAGCCCTTCTGCGGCGTTGCGGCCGCCTGCGAGTTCGATGACGAAGTGGTTGTAGATCTCGGGGTCGGCGCCGGCGGCAAGCAGGCCGGAGAGGGCGCGCTGCAGGTAGAGGACGCGCGGGCGGGCATCGGGCGGGATCGCGGCGGTGCCAGCGGACAGCCTCGCCTGCACCTCTTCTCTCCAGGCCACCAGCGGGCCGATGCGCTCCGGCCGGCCGATCAGGGTTGCGGCGTCGCGCATGTAGCGTCGCGTGCGGTCCTCGGTGCCGTAGAGGATCAGCATCGCTGTCAGCCCGGCATTCTCGATCGGTCGGACGATGTCGGGTCCACGGCCGCCCCATTGGATGACGAGATCGGGGCGGGTCGCGGCCAGCGCTTCGATGTTCGGCACGAAGTTGGGGGCAGCGATGTTGGCCGGGATGCGGCGCGCCTCGGGGAAGATGCGGCCGAGGATGCCCTCCTCGATGGCGCTGAGCGCCAGCGGGTTCATGCCGACGAGGCGGCGTGTCGACCCGTCGAGCGCGATGAGGGTGGAGGCCATCGGGATCGGGATGGAGGCGACCCGTTCAGCCGGGCGGGCGAGTCGGACCTCGCGGCCCTCCATGTCGGTGACGGCCAGGGGCTGTGCGGAAAGGGGCAGCGGCAGAGCGGCAAACAGTGCCAGGGCGATGGCGAGGCGACTGGGCATGTGTCGATCTCCTACCCCTGGTTAACGCGAATGCGAGTCGTTCGCAATACCTGATGCCCCGCGTCCTGGCTCAAGCCCCGACATCCGCGCCCAGGCATCCAATGCAGAGGCCGCCGCTTGACGCAACATGACATAAAGATATCCTTATATCGCATCGGTCCCGCGCGAGCGGGCGAAGAGGGAAGGCCGTGCGGGGCGCTCAGCGGTGCTCCAAGTCGGCCGCTGCCCCAGCAACTGTCGGCGGGAAGCCGCCGGCCCGGGCCCCGAAAGGGGGGGCCACTGCGCAAGCGGGAAGGCAGGGCCGTCGGCGATGGGCGCAAGGCCCGGCACCCGCGAGCCAGGAGACCTGCCGGTGCCGTGCAGCCCGCTCATGGCGGGAGCGCGCCATCCTGCCGCCCGGGCTGGGTGCACCGGGCAACGGAGACGCTCGCGATGACCATCGCCGCCACCCTCGGCTACCCGCGCATCGGGCCGAAGCGCGAACTCAAGACCGCTCTCGAGGCCTACTGGTCCGGCACCTCTTCGGAGGCCGAACTGCACGGCACCGCCGCCGCCCTGCGCCGCTCCGCCCAGGCCCGCCAGCAGGCGAGCGGGATCAACCACATCCCCTCGGGCGATTTCGCCCTCTACGACCATGTGCTGGAGACGGCCTGCGCCTTCGCCGCCATCCCCGAAGGCTACGGCTGGAGCGGCGAGGGGCCGCCCTCGCTCGCCACCTTGTTCGCCCTTGCCCGCGGCGCCCGCGGCACCGAGGCCGAGCGTGCGGCCGGCATCCCGCGCGATGCCGTCGCCCTCGAGATGACGAAGTGGTTCGACACCAACTACCACTATCTCGTGCCGCGGCTTTCGGCGGCGATGCGCTTCCGCCTCGTCGCCAACCGCTGGGCCGAGGCCTTCTCCGAAGCCCTCGCCGAGGGCCGGCGCACCCGCCCCGTGCTGGTCGGGCCGGTTTCCTTCCTGCTGCTCTCCAAGCGGGAGGATGGCGGCCACCCCCTCGATCTGCTGCCCTCCCTGCTGCCCGCCTATGCCGAGGCCCTGCGCGGAGTGGCCGAGGCCGGCGCGGCCTGGGTGCAGATGGACGAACCCTTCCTGGTGACCGACCTGCCGCCCGGCGCCGCCGAGGCCTACCGCACCGCCTACCGCACCCTCGCCGAGGCCGCGCCGGGGCTGAACCTGTTGCTCGCCACCTATTTCGACCGGCTGGCGGACAATCTGCCGCTTGCGGCGGAGCTGCCGGTGGCCGGCCTGCACGTGGATCTGGTGCGTGCTCCGGGCCAGCTGGAGCCGGTGCTCGCCGCCCTGCCGAAGGACCGCTGGCTGTCGCTCGGCCTCGTCGACGGGCGCAACATCTGGCGCACCGACCTGCGCAGCGCTCTCGCCCAAGCCCGGCGCGCCGCCGAGGCGGGCTTCGCGCGGCAGCTGATGGTGGCTCCGTCCTGCTCGCTGCTGCACGTGCCACATAGCCTGACGCCGGAGACCGAACTCGATCCGGCCCTCAAGCGCCGCCTCGCCTTCGCCGATGAAAAGCTGAGAGAGGTGGCGTTGCTCGCCCGCGCTCTCGACGAGGGAGAGGCGGTGATCGCTGACGCGCTCGCAGAGAGCGATCGCGTGCTGGCAGAGATGCAGGCCGACCCGCGCCTCTCCGATCCGGCCGTCGCAGCCCGTCTTGCGGCGGTCACGCCGGAGATGGAGCGCCGCCGCAGCCCCTACCCGCAGCGGGCGAAGGCGCAGGCGGCGCGGCTGCGGCTGCCGAAGCTGCCTGTCACCTCCATCGGCTCCTGGCCGCAGACGGCAGAGGTGCGCGCCCTGCGCGCGCGGCTCGCCCGCGGCGAGATGGACAAGAACGCCTACGAGGCGGCGATCGAACGCCTGACGGCGGAGGCGATCCGCTGGCAGGAGCAGATCGGCGTGGATGTGCTCGTCCACGGCGAGTTCGAGCGCAACGACATGGTGAAGCACTTCGGCGAGCAGCTCTCGGGCTTCGCCTTCACCAGGCATGGCTGGGTGCAGAGCTACGGCAGCCGCTGCGTGGCACCCCCGATCATCTGGGCCGATGTCTCCCGCCCCGCGCCGATGACGGTGCGCTGGTCGTCCTACGCCCAGTCGCTGACGGGCAAGCCGATGAAGGGCATGCTGACCGGCCCGGTGACCATGCTGCAATGGTCCTTCGCGCGCACCGACATCCCGCGCGAGACCATCTGCCGGCAGATCGCCCTTGCGATCCGCGACGAGGTGCAGGACCTCGAGGCTGCCGGCATCCCGATCATCCAGATCGACGAGCCGGCCTTCCGAGAAGGGTTGCCGCTGCGCTCAGCCGACCGGCCCGAGTACCTGCGGTGGGCGGTAGCGTGCTTCCGCCTGGCCAGCAGCGGTGTGCGCGACGAGACCCAGATCCACACCCACATGTGCTACTCGGAGTTCAACGACGTCATCGCGCATATCGCGGCGATGGATGCCGACGTGATCTCGATCGAGACGGCGCGCAGCGACATGGAGCTGCTGCAGGCCTTCCTCGACTTCGACTATCCGAACGAGATCGGCCCCGGCGTGTGGGACATCCACTCGCCCCGGGTGCCCTCGGCCGAGGAGATGGCCGGGCTTCTGCGCCGCGCGACGAGCCGGATACCGGCCGAGCGCCTGTGGGTGAACCCTGACTGCGGCTGCAAGACCCGGGGCTGGCCGGAAGTGAAGGCGGCGATGGCCAACATGGTGCAGGCGGCGCGGCGCCTCAGGGCGGAGCTCGTCTGACGGAGGAGGCCGGGCGGGGGCGCGAACGGCGCTCCGCCCTTGCCACGCCTCAGGCCGGGATGAAGAGGCTGGACCCGTCCGGCGCGGCGATGCGCCGCACGGGCGCACCGTAGGCCTCGGCGATCGTCGCCTCCGTCAGCGCCAGCTCGGGCGGCCCCTCTGCCACCCGTCGCCCGCCTGAGAGCAGCAGCACGTCGTCGCAATAGCGCAGCGCATGCGCAATGTCGTGCAGGACGACCGCGACGGACGCGCCAAGCCGCGCCCGCGCGCGCACCGTCGCGAGGAGTGCGTGCTGCTGCGGCCAGTCGAGCGCGGCCGTCGGCTCGTCCAGCAACAGCGCTGTTCGTGCGGGTGGCGTCCCCTCGAGCTGGGCGAAGACGCGCGCAAGATGCACCCTCTGCTGCTCGCCGCCCGACAGGGTGTCGAGCCAGCGGCCGCGGAACCCCTCCGCATCCGCATCCTGCATGGCGCGCGCGATCGCGGCGCGATCCTCGGCCGTCTCGCCCCCGCCATGAGGGATGCGGCCGAGCGCCACCACCTCCTCCGCCCGCAGCGGCAGGCTCAAACGGCTGGACTGCGGCAGGACGGCCCTGCGGGTGGCCAGAAGCCGGGCCGGCCAGGCGCCGAGCGGCCGGCCGTCGCAGGCCACCTGGCCTGCATCGGGGCGAAGCTCTCCGGCGAGAACCCGCAGAAGCGTGGATTTCCCCGCGCCATTCGGCCCGAGGATGCCGAGCACTTCCCCGGGCCTCAGCGCCACCCTGTCGAGCGTGAGCAGGACGCGCCCGCCGCGCCGCACGCGGATCGCCTCGGCGGCAATCATCGTGAAGCGATCCCTGCCCGGCGTCCGCGCAACAGGGCAAGAAAGAACGGCCCGCCGATGAGCGCCGTGACGAGGCCGATCGGCAGTTCGGCCGGCACCACGGCAATCCGCGCCACCACATCCGCCGCGACCAGCAGCGCCGCCCCGACCAGCCCCGAGGCGGGCAGGACCCAGCGATGGTCAGCCCCCCCAAGCAGCCGCACCAGATGCGGCGCGACAAGCCCGACAAAGCCGATCGTGCCCGAGGCCGCCACTGCCGCGCCGACGGCCAGCGCGACCGTTCCGACGGCCATCCATTTCGCCGCCTCGACCGGGATGCCGAGGTGCAGCGCCTCCGCCTCGCCCAGGATCAGCGCATTGAGAGCGCGCGCGAGCCAGCCCATCAGCAGCACGAGCGGGAGCGCCGCAGCGAGCGTGACCGACAGCCCCGGCGCCGCCGCGCCAGCGACCGAGCCCATGGTCCAGAAGAGAATGTCGCGAAGCTGAAGGTCGTCGGCGGCGAAGATCAGGAAGCCTGTGGCCGCCCCGGCCAACGCGTTCGTCGCCACCCCGCCGAGGAGCATCATCGGAATGGAGATGCGCCCCTCGGTCGTCGCGACGCGGAGGACGAGGAGGGTGGCGATCAGTGCCCCGGCGAACGCCGCTATCGCCACGGCGGGCGGCCGCAGCGCTTCCGGCAGCAAGGGCAGGCCGAGCACGATCGCCGCGACCGCCCCGAGCGCCCCTCCGGCAGACACGCCAAGCAGCCCCGGATCGGCGAGCGGGTTGCGGAACAGCCCCTGCATCACAGCACCGGCCAGCCCCAGCACGGCCCCGACCAGCACTGCGAGCAGCGTGCGCGGCATGCGCAGCGTCCAGACGATGGCGGCGTCGTTGGCGGCCGTCTCGGCCAAGCCCAGCGGCGCGAGCAGCGCGGCGCATATCTGCCTGGGGGAGAGAGGGATGGCCCCGGTGCCGATGGCGAACACACACACCGTCAGCAGCAGGAGGGCAAGCAGCCCGAGGCCGACTGCCCGGCCGGTCCGCGGCAAGAGCCGCGCTGCGCTGCGCGCATGCGGGGCAATGACCGCCTCGCTCACGCGCCGACAACCCAGGGGCGCTCGGGCAGCGGCGGCAGCGCCCGCCCGTGCAGCAGCGCGGCAAGGTCGCGCACCGCATGCGCGAGCCGCGGACCGAACCCGAGCAGATAGAGAGCATCCAGCGCGGCAAGCCGTCCCTCGCGCGCGGCCGCCAGAAGGCGCAGAGACGGGTCGGCGAGGAAGGCGCGCGCCCCTCCGCGAGCCTCCACCGCCTGGGTGGTGGTGACGATCCAGTCCGGCTCGACGGACAGCGCCGCCTCGGCCGAGAGCGGACGATAGCCGGAATAGGCGGCGATGGCCGTGCGCGCCCCGGCAAGGGTGATCATGGCGGCCGCGGCGGTGCCCGTGCCGGAGGCCTGCGGCGCGCCGCCGGCGGCGAGCACGAAGAGAGCGCGCGGCGGGGACGGCGGCCGGGGCACCGCCGCCTGCACCGCGGCGAGATCTGCGCGCAATGCCGCGATCACCGATGCGCCGTCGGCACCCGTCGCGGCTGACAGTCCCTCGACGGCCAGCAGGAGTTCTTCCGGCGATTGGATGCGCGGCGCTCGATACACCGGAACGCCGGTGGCGGCGAGCCGTGCGACGACCGGCGGCGGCCCGGCCTCATGCGCCAGCACCAGGAGATCCGGGTTGAGCGACAGCACGCCCTCCGCCGAGAGGTTCCGCAGATAGCCGATCTGCGGCAGGGCGCGCAGGCGGGCAGGAAACAGCGCCGTCGAGTCGACGCCGACCATGTGTGCCTCCAGCCCGAGCGCGACCAGGATCTCGGCCAGGCCGCCGCCAGCCACGACGATCCGCTGTGCAGCCCGCGCCCGGCTTGGCCGCAGCACGGGTGCCGCGAGAGCGCCGACCAGCAGCGCGCGCCGCCCGCCCCTCATGCCCGCGCGGCTCCTTCCGCGAGTGCGCGCCAGGCAGGATCCTCCGGCTGGCCCGGCTTCCGCAGTCCGAACAGCATCAGGATCAGTTCCTCCTCCGCGTCGAACACTTCGATCGAGGTGACAATCCCATCCTCGGTCGGCTTGCGCACGAGCCAGGCGGAGGCGATGGCATCCGCCCGCAGATGCAGGTTGAAGCGCGGATCGAGCACATTGAACCACGGGCCCATGGGCACGAGGTTGCGAACCGTGCCGCTGTGGATCTGGATGCAGCCCGGATTGCCGACGAAGATCATCACCGGCACCTCCTGCCGCGCCGCCGCCGAGAGGGCGACCTGAACGGCATCCTTTGCCACCCGCTCCGCCCAGCGCGGGCCGGCAAGCCGGAAGGCCTGCTGGCGCGTCGCGTGGCAGCGCCGGAGCAGCGGGAAGAACTCGTGGGTATCACGCAGCGCCGCCCAGCCTTCGCGCAGCGCCTCGGCATCCACCTCCGCATCCGGTCGGGGGGCCGGCTTGGGCGGAAGCGTCTCGGCCTCGATCGGGTGCGCATCGGGATCGGCGAGTCCCGCAGCAAGCCGCTCAAGCGCGCCCTCGGGCGTCGCTTCCGTGGCGAACACCTTGTGCAGCGCCATTCCGGCGGCATCGAAGACCTGTATGCTTCCGCGCGGGCTGCCCGGCTGGCCGGCCGGAACGAAGACAGCGTGCCGCCAGCGCGAGAGGAACAGCCGCAGGTCGATGTCGGGCCCGAGCACCAGCCCCATCTGGCCGGAGACGGAGACCTCCTCATATCGGCCGTGACGTTCATGCACGCAGTGCTCGTTGCGGGTCAGCGCCATGAC
>JANWXJ010000092.1 GCA_025055335.1 Acetobacteraceae bacterium | reverse complement strand
CAGGTCGAAGCCGGGCATGTTGAACACGACCACCTGCCGCGGCAGCACGATGTTGACGTTGCGGCTGGCCGCCACCTGCTGCAGCACGAGGCCAAGCGCCTGCTGGATCTCGCCGAGGCCCTGCTGCGCCGCCTGTTCCAGGTTGCGGTTGCGCTCGCGGAACACCGCCTGGGCGTTGGCGATGCGCTCCTGCAGCTCGCGTTCGCGGGCGCGAAGCTGCTCGGGCGGCAGGGTGGCGCGGGCGGCGGCGAGCGCCTGCTGCTCCTCCCGCCAGCGCTGCTGTTCGCGCTGAAGGTCCTCGTTCAGCCGGGCGCGGCGGCGTTCGATCTCCTCCCGCACCTGGTTGAAGGCGGTGGAGTTGCGCTGCACCTCCTCGACATCCACGAGACCAAGGACCGGCGCGGGCGGCGGCTGGCCGGGGGCGAGCGGCGCGGGGTTGGGCTGCGCCGGGCGCTGCTGCTGCTGCGCCGGCCGCTGCTGCTGCTGCTGCGCCGGGCGCTGCTGCTGCCCCTGCTGGCCGCCCTGGCCCGGCACGAACCACTGCTGCTGCTGCTGCTGCGCCAGCGCCGGCGGCTGCGCGAACAGCAGAGGGGCGAGCAGGGCCGCCGGCAGAAGGACGCGCGGGCGGGGACGGAGGATCATGCGGAGGAACTCCCTGCTCAGAAGCGGGTGCCGAAGCCGAACCGGAACACCTGGGTTTCGTCGTAGCGTTCGCGCACGACGGCCTGCGCGAAATCGAGGTTGATGAGCCCGACCGGGCTCCGCCAGGAGAAGCCGAAGCCGACGCCGACGCGCGGCCTCCCGTCGTCCACCACGTTCGGGCCGCCCGGCACGCGGGAGAGCGCACCGACATCCACGAAGGCGCGGCCGAGCAGCCCGACATCCTGCGGCACCGGCAGCGGGAAGCGGAACTCCGTCGTGGCGGTCCAGAGGAACCGGCCGCCGAGGCTGTCGCCCGTCGAGAGATCGCGCGGCCCCGCGCCGCCGATGCGGAAGCCGCGCAGGTTCTCGCCGCCGAGGAAGAAACGGTCGATGATGCGGTCGCGGCGGCTGCCCAGCGGTTGCAGGTGCCCGATCGTGCCGAGGAAGGCGAGCACGTAGTCCTGCTCTCCGAAGATCGCCTCGAGCGGGATGTAGTAGGCCCCCTCCAGACGGGTGCGGAGGTAGGCGACATCGCCGCCGAGGCCGGCGAAGTCCGTGCCGAGGCGGATCACGTAGCCGTCGCGCGGCTCGAGGCGGGAATCGCGCGCGTCGTAGGTCAGCGTCTGGCCGATCTGCGACAGGGTGGTGACGCCGCGCTGTTCCTGGATGAACAGCGAGGCGCCGGGCTGTACGTCGAACACGTTTCGGCGCACCAGCGTGTAGGCCCAGCTCTGCCGCAGCCGCTCGTTGAACTCGTAGCCGGCGCGCAGCGCGAAACCCTGGCGGCGCTCCTGGTAGCGGGCGATGGTCCGCAGGTCGCGGGTGACGAGGAAGACGTCGAAGCCGACGGCCAGGTTGCGGTCGAGGAAGGCCGGATCGGTGACGGAGAAATCCACCTGGCTGCGCCGCTGCGCGATCGTCGCGGCCAGCCGGGCATCCACGCCGGTGCCGAGGAAATTCCGCTCGCGGATGCCGAAATCCGCGAGGAACCCGGCATCGGTGGCGTAGCCGCCGCCGAGCGAGATCTCTCCCGTCGGGCGTTCGGTGACGGTGACATTGAGGTTGACCCGGTCCGGCGCCGAGCCCGGCGAGGCCGAGATGTCCGCCTGGCCGAAATAGCCGAGATCGCGGATGCGCTGCTGGGAACGGCGGACCTGGGCGGCGATGAAGGCGTCGCCCTCGGCGAGGCGCATCTCGCGCCGGATCACCCGGTCCTGGGTGCGGGCGTTGCCGGTGATCTCGATGCGCTCGACGAAGGCGCGCGGGCCGGGCGCAACTTCGAAGACCAGATCTATCCGGCCGGCGTCGCGATCGCGCGCGACGCGAGGCGTCACCTGCACGAAGGGGAACCCGGCGAGGTTGGCCGCGTCTCCGATCGCCTCGGCGGTGCGTTCCACCGCCTGGCCGTCGTACCAGTCGCCCTCCGAGACGCCGAGCGCGTCGCGGAGACTCTCGCCGTCGAGGCCGCGCACGCTGCTCTCGATGCGGACCGGGCCCAGGCGGTAGCGCGGCCCCTCGTCGATCGTGAAGGTGACGACGAAGCCCGAACGGTCGGGCAGCATCTCGGCGGTGGCGCCGGTGATCTGCACGTCGGCGTAGCCGCGGCGGAGATAGAAGCGGCGGAGCAGCTCGCGGTCGAAGGTCAGGCGGTCGGGGTCGTAGACGTCGGCGGTGGAGAGGAACCGCCAGAACGCCGTCTCCCGCGTCGTCACCACCTCGGAGAGGCGCCAATCCGAGAAGGAGCGGTTGCCGACGAAGACGAGGCGCTGCACCCGCGCGGCGTCCCCGTCCGTGATCTCGAACACCACGTCCACGCGGTTCTGGTCGAGCTCGATGATCTTCGGCTCGACGCGGGCGCCGAAATAGCCGCGCCGGGCGTAGAGGTCGAGGATGCGCTGCCGGTCGGCCGCCGCCGCCTGCGGGGTGAACACGCTGCGGGCGCGAAGCTGCACCTCGTTGGCGAGGTTGTCCGACGAGATCGCCCGGTTGCCCTCGAACGCCACGCGGTTGACGATCGGATTCTCGACCACCGTGACGACAAGGCGGCCGCCGTCACGGGCGATCCGCACGTCCCGGAACAGGCCGGACCCGAACAGGGTGCGCAGGCTGCGGTCCACCCTGTCCTCGTCGAAGGGATCGCCGGGGCGGAGCAGGACGAAGGAGCGGACGGTGTCCGGGTCTATCCGCTGGGCGCCGACGACCTCGATCGCCTGCACCGTCCCGGGCGCGGGCGGGCGCGGCTGGGCAAGGGCGGGCAGCCCGGCGCCGGCAAGGAGCAGGGCGACCAGCAGGGCGGGAAGGCGGCGGTGCAGGCGGGGGAGGCTCGGCAAGGCGCGATCCTGGGGTGGCCGTCGGGGCGCGCAACCTAGCCGCCTTCCGCCGGCCCCGCCACCCCCGAGGCCCCCTTCATCCGGCGAGCGAGGCGAGCCACCGCCCGACCGCGCCATGCGCCAGGTCGTTCCAGGTGGCGAAGACGAACAGCCCGATCAGCAGCGCGAACCCGGCGCGGAAGCCGAGTTCCACCGCCTTCGGCGGCAGCGGCCGCCCGCGCACCGCCTCGGCGGCGTACATCACGAGGTGTCCGCCATCCAGGATCGGGATCGGGAACAGGTTGATCAGCGCGAGGTTCACCGACAGCACGGCGATGAAGGTGACGAGGCTCCTGAGCCCGGCATCCGCCATCTGGCCGGAGAGCTCGGCGATGCGGAGCGGCCCGCCGAGCTCCTCGGTGCCGCGCTCGCCGGTCAGCATCTGCCACAGCGCCCCGAGCGTCTGCGCCGATACGTCCGCCGTCTGCACGCCTCCCGCCCACAGCGCCGAGAACAGGTCCAGACGCTGGAACTCCGCCGGCCCCGCGCCGACGCCGAGCACGCCGACACCGTCGCGCGAATCGGGCACAGCGCGGAGCTCGAGCGGGCGGCCGTCGCGCTCGATCCCGACCAGAACGGGCTGGCCCGCGCGCGGGCGGATGTGGCGCTGCACCTCCTCGAAGCGGGTGATCGCCGTGCCGTCGAGCGCCACGATCCGGTCCCCCGGCAGGATGCCGGCGCGTTCGGCGGCGCTGCCCGGCACCACGGTGACGACGGCGTTGGTCACGACCGGCCGCCCGACCGCCATGAACAGCGCCGCGAACAGCACGACGGCGAGCAGGACGTTCGCGACCGGCCCGGCGGCGACGATGATCGCCCGGTCCTTGAGCGGCTTGGCGTGGAAGGCCCCCTCGGGGCGGAGCGGCGCCGCGCTCGGCCCGCCCTCCCCCGGCTGCTCCATGCCGTGCATCTTCACGTAGCCGCCCAGGGGGATCCAGCCGATCCGCCACTCGCAGCCGCGCCTGTCGGTCCAGGAATAGAGCGCACGCCCGAAGCCGACAGAGAAGCGCTCGACATGCACGCCGCGCCAGCGCGCGGCCAGGTAGTGGCCGAGCTCGTGGATGAAGATCAGCACCCCGAGCACGACGACGAAGGCAAGCACGGTGCGCGGGAAGGCGGGCAGGATGTCGAGCATCGGGGCTCCTGGAAGGGCGCGCGGTCCCTCTAGCAGATGGGGCGCGGCAGGGCGAACGCCAGCGGGGCCTCAGGCGGCGAGGGCGTCGCAGAACCCGGCCGCGACCCGCCGCGCCTCGGAATCGAGCGCGAGCACCGCCGCGAGGTCGGGCAGCGGCGGGGCGCCGAGGGCCTCCAGGGTCCGCTCCACCACCTCGGCGATGGCCAGGAAGGGCAGCCGCCGGTCGAGGAAGCGGGAGACCGCGACCTCGTTCGCCGCGTTCAGCACGGCCGGCGCCCCCCGCCCGGCCCGCAGCGCCGCGCGCGCGAGCCGCAGCGCCGGGAAGCGCTCCTCGTCCGGAGGAAAGAACTCGAGCCGGCCGAGCGCGGCGAGATCGAGGGGCTTCACCGCCGCCGCCATCCGCCGCGGCCAGGCGAGCGCATGCGCGATCGGCGTGCGCATGTCCGGGCTGCCGAGCTGCGCCACCACCGAGCCGTCGGCGAAATGCACGAGGCCATGCACGGTGGACTGGGGGTGGACCAGGACGCCGATCGCCTCCTCCGGCAGGGCGAACAGCCGCGCCGCCTCGATGATCTCGAGCCCCTTGTTGAACATGGTGGCCGAGTCGACGCTGATCTTGGCGCCCATGCTCCAGACCGGGTGCTTCACCGCCATCTCCGGCGTCACCGCGGCCATCTGCTCCCGCGTCCAGGTGCGGAAGGGGCCGCCCGAGGCGGTGAGCACGATCTTCTCCACGCCCTCGGCGGAGCGCCCGCCCATCGCCTGGAAGATGGCGTTGTGCTCCGAATCGACGGGCAGGATGGTGGCGCCGGAGGCGCGGGCGGCGTCGAGGAACAGCTCGCCGGCCGAGACCAGCACCTCCTTGTTGGCGAGCGCGATCGCCCGCCCGTCCCGCGCGGCGGCGAGCGTCGGGCCGAGGCCGGCGGCGCCGACGATCGCGGCCATGGTCCAGTCGGCGCCGCGGGCGGCGGCTTCCGTCACGGCGTCGGGGCCGGCCGCGGCCTCGATCCCGCTGCCCGAGAGCGCCTCCTTCAGCGGGCGGTACGCGGCCGGATCGGCGACCACGGCGAACTCGGCCGACAGCCGCCGCGCCAGCTCGGCGAGCCGAACCGCGTCCCGTCCGGCGACCAGAGCCCCGACCGAGAACCGCCCGGGTGCGGCCGCCTCCAGCAGCGCCGCGGTGGAGGCGCCGATCGAGCCGGTCGCGCCGAGGATGGAAACCCGCTTCGGCGCGGCGTCCATCACCCGCCCCAGGCCCAGACTTCCCGCCCCGGCCCGGCGGCAAGCGCGAGCAGCGCCGCGACCGGCGCCGCGCCGAGCACGCCGTCGAGCCGGTCGAAGGCGCCGCCGTGGCCGGGCAGGAGGTGAGAGGAGTCCTTCACGCGGAAATGCCTCTTGATCGCGGATTCCAGCAGATCGCCCGCCTGCGAGGCAATGCCGAGGAGGGCTGCGGCCAGCGGCGCGAACAGCCAGGACGAGCCGACCACGAGCGCGACCGCCGTGCCGGCCGCCATCGCCGCGGCGAGGCCGCCGGCGGCCCCCGCCCAGGTCTTGTTCGGCGACACCGCGGGCCACAGCCTCGGGCCGCCGATCGCCCGCCCGGCGACATAGGCGCCGATGTCCGAGGCCCAGACGACGAGCACGAGGAACAGCACGCTCGCCTGGCCGGCCGCGTCCTCCCCGCGCAGCGAGATGAGCGAAAGCCCGCCGACGCCGATATAGAGCACCCCGGCCGCGAGCCACGCCGCAGGCCCGTCGCGCCCCCCGCGCAGCCGCGCCAGCAGCCAGACGATCCCGAAGCCGAGCGCCAGCACCGCGAAGGCCGCAGGGTAGAGGCGGAACACCCCGAGCGCGCCTGCCGCCAGCACGGTCGCCGGCACCGCGGCCCCGACCACGCTGCGGATCCTGCCGCCGTTCAGGTGGACCCATTCCCAGGACAGCGCCGCCGCGCCGAGCGCGAGCAGCGCGGTGAACGCCCCGGGCCCGAGCCAGATCGCCGCGAGCACCAGCGCCCCGAAGCCGACCGCCGTGACGGCGCGCTGCGGCAAATCGCGCCAGCGGGACGGCGGATCAGCCGGCGCGGAGGCCATAGCGGCGTTCGCGCCGGCCGAAGGCGTCGAGCGCCGCGGCGAGATGCTCGGCGGCGAAGTCCGGCCACAGCACATCGAGGAACAGGAACTCGGCATAGGCCGACTGCCAGAGCAGGAAGTTGGACAGCCGCTGCTCGCCGGAGGTGCGGATGATCAGGTCCGGGTCCGGCATGCCGGCGGTGGAGAGATGGGCGGCGAGCACCGCCTCGTCCACCTGCTCGGGCTTGAGGATCCCGGCGGCGACCTTGGCCGCGACGGCGCGCGCGGCGGCGGCGATCTCGGCCCGCCCGCCGTAGGAGACGGCGACATTGAGGTTGAGGCGCGTGCCGCCGGCGGTCGCGGCCTCGGCCTCGGCGATGGCGCGCGCCGTCTCCGGCCCGAAGCGCTCGCGCTCCCCGATCACCCGCAACCGCACGCCGTTCCTCACGAGCGTCCCCACCTCGGTGCGGAGATAGAGGCACATCAGCGCCGTCAGGTCGCGGACCTCATCCGCCGGGCGGGACCAGTTCTCGGAAGAGAAGGCGAACAGCGTGAGCCACGGGATGCCCGCCTCGGCCACCGCCTCCACGGCGCGGCGGGCGGCCTCGGCGCCGGCCTTGTGGCCGAGCCCCTTCGGCAGGCCGCGGCGTTCCGCCCAGCGGCGGTTGCCGTCCATGATGATGCCGAGATGCACCGGCAGCCGCGCCGCGCCGGTGGCGCTGCGGGGTGCGATCGGCACGGCTTCGGCGTGGCCCATCCTCTCCCCCGGTCCGGGCGGGGATCAGACCGCCCGGATGTCCTTTTCCTTCTCGGCCAGCAGCGCGTCCACCTGCTTGATGTATTGGTCCGTCAGCTTCTGCACCTCGTCCTGGGCGCGCTTGGCCTCGTCGTCGCTGATCGGCGCCTTCCGGTCGGCGTTCATCGCCTTGATCTGCTCCATCCCGTCGCGGCGGACGCCGCGGATGGCAACCCGCGCCGCCTCGGCGTATTTCGCCGCTGTGCGTGCCAGTTCGTTGCGGCGTTCCTGCGTCAGCGGCGGCAGCGGCACGCGGATCACCTGCCCCTCCGTCTGCGGGTTCAGCCCGAGGCCCGAATCCCGGATCGCGACCTCGACCGCCTTCACCACCGACTTGTCCCACACCTGCACCGACAGAAGCCCTGGCCCCGCCACCGAGATGTTCGCCACCTGGTTGAGCGGCTGGTGGGATCCGTAGGCCTCGACGCGCACGGGCTCGAGCAGCGCGGGGCTGGCGCGGCCGGTGCGCAGCCCGGCGAACTCCTTCTTCAAGGTCTCGATCGCGCCGTCCATGCGGCGGGTCAGGTCGGCCTTCAGGCTCTTCACGTCGGTCGCCATGCTGGCGGTTCCCCTACTGCTCGACCACGGTGGTGAAGCGCCCCACGCCCTTGATGACGGCGGTGAAGGCGCCCTCCTCGTGGATGTTGAAGACGATGATCGGCAGGCGGTTCTCGCGCGCCAGGCTGATCGCGGCGGCGTCCATCACCGCAAGATCGCGCGAGAGCATGTCGAGGTAGGTCAGCGTGGTGTAGCGCTCGGCATCGGGGTTCTTGCGCGGGTCGGCGGAATAGACCCCGTCCACCTGCGTGCCCTTGAGCAGCACGTCGCAACCCATCTCGGCCGCACGCAGCGCGGCGGCGGTGTCGGTGGTGAAGAAGGGGTTGCCGGTGCCGCCGGCGAAGATGACGACGCGCCCCTTCTCCATGTGCCGCACCGCGCGGCGGCGGATGAAGGGCTCGCACACCTGCGCCATCGGGATCGCCGACTGCACGCGCGTCGGGATGCCGAGCTTCTCGAGCGCCGACTGCATGGCGAGGGCGTTCATCACGGTCGCCAGCATGCCCATGCTGTCGGCCTGCGCCCGCTCCATCCCGGCCGCCGCTCCGGAGACGCCGCGGAAGATGTTGCCCCCGCCGATCACCAGGCACACCTGCACGCCGAGATCCACCACCCCCTTGATGTCGGCGGCGATGGCGCGGACGGTCGCGGTGTCGAGGCCGTATTCCTTGGGCCCCATCAGCGCCTCGCCCGACACCTTGAGAAGGACGCGCTTGTAGGCAGGCTCGGGCATCGTGCGGACGGGCTCCTCGGGGCGGTGCGGCCGCGCGCCGCGCGGCAACGATAGGAAGTCGGGGCGGGGGGCGGCAAGCGATCCCCCCGACCGCGGCCTCAGCCGCCCGAGACGGCCGCCGCCACCTCGGCCGCGAAGTCGGTCTGCCGCTTCTCGATGCCCTCGCCGAGCTGGAAGCGGGCGAAGCCGGTGCAGGTGGCGCCGGCCTTCTGCACCACCGCCTTCACGCGGCTCTCGCCGTCATGCACCCAGACCTGCTCGAGCAGCACGACCTCCTCGTAGAACTTGCGGATGCGGCCCTCGACCATCTTCTCGATGACGGCGGGCGGCTTGCCGGAGGCGGCGGCCTGCTCGGTCAGCACCGCGCGCTCGCGCTCGAGCGCCGCCGGATCCACCCCCGCGATGTCGAGGAACTCGGGCCGGGCGGCCGCGACATGCATGCCGATCTGGCGGCCGAGGTTCAGCATCACCTCGGCCTCGCTCCGGCCTTCCAGCGCGACGAGCACGCCGATCTTGCCGAGCCCAGGCTTCACCGCGTTGTGCACGTAGGAGGCGACGACGCCCTCATTGACCCGGAGCACGCGGGCGCGCCGGATCGTCATGTTCTCGCCGATGGTGGCGATCAGGCGCGTGAGCTCGTCCTGGACGGTGTTGGCCTTCGTCGTCTCCTCGACCAGATCCACGGATCCGGGCCAAGTCGCGGCCTTCAGCGCCTCCACGTCCTCGCCGACCGACAGCGCCAGCTCCGCGACCTTCGCGACGAAGTTCTGGAACAGCTCGTTGCGGGCGACGAAGTCCGTCTCGGCGTTCACCTCGACCATCGCGCCGACATTCGGCCCGGTGGCCACGCCGATCAGGCCCTCGGCGGCGATGCGGCCCGACTTCTTGGCGGCGGCCGAGAGGCCCTTCTTCCGCAGCCAGTCGACCGCAGCCTCCATGTCGCCGCCCGATTCGGCCAGCGCCTTCTTGCAGTCCATCATGCCCGCGCCGGTCTTCTCGCGCAGGTCGCGCACCATCGCGGCGGTGATCTCGGCCATGGTTCGTCCGTCCTTCCGGGAGGTCAGGCGCTGGCGGCGGGCGCTTCGGCCTCGGGCAGCGCATCGGGCAGCGCATCGAGGGGCGCCTGCTCCGACGCGCCGATGTCCACGCCGGAGGCCTGCAGCTCCGCACTGATGCCGTCGAACACCGCCGCCGCCACCAGGTCGCAGTAGAGCTTGATCGCGCGGATCGCGTCGTCGTTGCCGGGGATCGGATAGGCGATGCCCGTCGGGTCCGAGTTGCTGTCGAGCACGGCGACGACCGGGATGCCGAGCTTGTTCGCCTCCTCGATGGCGAGCTTCTCCTTGATCGTGTCGATCACGAAGAGGATGTCGGGCAGCCCGCCCATCTCCTTGATGCCGCCCAGGGCGCGCTCGAGCTTCTGCTTCTCGCGCGTCAGCATCAGGATCTCCTTCTTGGTGAGGCCCTGGGTGCCGGAGGCGAGCCGCTCCTCCATCTGCTTCAGCCGCTTGATGGAGCCGGTGATCGTCTTCCAGTTCGTCAGCGTGCCGCCGAGCCAGCGGTGGTTGACGTAGTACTGGCCGCAGCGCGTCGCCGCCTCCGCCACGTATTCGGCCGCGGCCTTCTTGGTGCCGACGAACAGCACGCGCCCGCCGGAGGCCACCGTGTCGCGGATGGCGCGCAGCGCGCGTTCGAGCAGCGGCACCGTCTGCTGCAGGTCCAGGATGTGCACCTGGTTGCGCACGCCGAAGATGAAGGGCTTCATCTTCGGGTTCCAGCGGCGGGTGTGGTGGCCGAAATGCACGCCGGCCTCGAGCAGGCCGCGCAGGGTGACCTCGGGCATCGCCATGGGGCGGATCCTTCCTTCCGATCTCGTCCGGTTGGGCCTCCGCGGCGCAAGCCCCGGAGCCCCGGGGACCGGACCCTGCCGTCCAGCGGAAGGGCGCGCCGCGTGCGGATTTGCCGGGCGGAGGAGCCCCCGACCGGCGGCGGCGCTATGCCACGGGCGGGGGCGGCGCGCAAGCGGGAGCGTTCACCGCAGCGTCAGCAGATAGGCGACGATGTCCCGCCGCAGCGCCGCATCCTGGATGCCGGAGAAGGCCATCCGGTTGCCGGGCAGGGCGTTCGGCGGATCGGCCAGGTAGGCGTCCAGCGTCTCCGCCGTCCAGACGATGCCAGAGGCCGCCATCGCGCGCGAATAGCGGAAATCCTGCAGGCTGCCCGCCCGCCGCCCGGCGACGCCGAGCAGCGAGGGGCCGGCCGTCGTGCTCGCCGGCGTCAGCTCGTGGCAGGCGGCGCAGGCGGCGTAAGCCTCCCGGCCGTTCGCGACATCCTGCGCCCGGGCGCCCGCCGGAACCAGCAGGGCGAGCGCGAAGAGGACCGCCTGCCGCATCACAGCCGCCGCGGCCGCTCGAGGTAGCCGGCGAGCGTGTCGGCAAGGCGCAGCGCCAGCGCGCCGACCGGGCCCGTCGGATTGTAGCCGCTGTTCTGCGGGAACACGGACGCGCCGGTGATGAACAGGTTCTCCGCATCCCAGCACTGCAGATGGGGCGAGACGACGGAGGTGGCCGGATCGGTCCCGCAGATCGTGCCGCCGGTGTTGTGCGTGGACTGGTAGGCCCGCGCGTCATACGGACGGGTGCGCGGGGCCGGGCTGCCGACGATGTCGGCGCCGGTCGCGCGCGCGATCTCGTGGCATTTCTGCGTCGTCCAGGCCGACATCCGGATGTCGTTCTCCGGGAAGTCGAAGGTGATGCGGAGCAGCGGCCGGCCGTAGGCGTCGCGGTAGTCGGGGTCGAGGTCCATGTAGTTGTTGCGGTGGCTGTAGGACGTGCCGTGGCAGCCGATGTTCATGAACTTGCCGTACCACTCCGCGTTGGCGCGCTTCCACGCCGTGCCCCAGCGCGGCGTGCCAGGCGGCAGCGGCCGGTTCCCGATCGGCCGGCCGTTCGTGATGGTGGCGGAGATGTAGCCGCCGCCGAAGAAGCCGAGCCCCGAGTGGTCGAAGTTGTCGCAGTTGAACTCGTCGATCACCATGCCGCGCGCGCCGGTGCCGATGTAGGGCGAGAAGTCGCGATCGCGGAAGAACACGCCGACGCCCGAGGTCGTCTGGTAGCAGTAGTTCTTGCCGACCACGCCGCGGCCGGTGCGCGGGTCGTACGGCTCGCCGATGCGCGAGAGCAGCATCAGCCGCGTGTTCGACAGGACGTAGGAGGCGAGCACGACGGTGCCCGCAGGCTGCTCGTACTCGATGCCCGTCTGCGCATCCACGTAGCGCACGCCGGTCACGCGGCGCCCGGGGCGGTCGTACACCAGTTCGTAGACCTCGGCATGGGTGCGCAGCTCGAAGTTGGGGCGGCCGCGCACCAGCGGGAAGAACAGGATGTGCGGGCTTGCCTTGGCGTTCGCCTCGCAGACGAAGCGCTCGCAGTGGCCGCAGTACTGGCACTGGCCGAGCCGTACCCCGTCCGGGTTGGTGTAGGGGCGCGAGGCGTTGGCCGCCGGCATCGGGAAGGGCTTGTAGCCGAGGCTCTCGGCGGCGCGGGCGAAGATCAGCCCGGCCTCGGTCGGCTCGAGCGGCGGGTTCGGGTATTCCTTGGTGCGGCGCGGCTCGAACGGGTTGCCGCCCTGCTGCGGCACGCCGTCGATGTTGCCCGCCTTGCCGGAGACGCCGAACAGGTCCTCGAGCTGCTGGTAGTAGGGCTCGAGCTCGTCGTAGCTGATGCCCCAGTCCTGCAGCGTCAGCTCCTCCGGCACCGCGTTGGCGCCGTAGCGCTGCCGGAGGTGGGTGAGCAGGTTCATGTCGGAGGGCTGGAAGCGCCAGTGCTGGCCGTTCCAGTGCACCGCGCCCCCGCCGACGCCGAAGCCCGGCAGGAATCCGGTGAGCTGGCGCATCGGCAGCGCCTCCTCGCCCGGGGAATGGCGCAGCGTGTAGGTCTCGATCTGCTCCTTCTGGATCAGCTCGCGGCGGATGTTCCAGCGCAGGTCGTCGCGCTGGCTCGGCAGTTCGCCTTCCGCGCCGCCGCGGTCGGGGCCGCGTTCCAGCACCAGGACCTCCCGCCCGAGCGGCACGAGGCGGCGCGCGATGAGGCCGGCGGAAAGCCCGCCTCCGACGATCACGACCTCCTTCGGCGGCAGCATGGTGGCCATGGCGGCGTCCTCCTCAGCTCAGGTCCGCGATCGAACGCGGGTTGGCGGCGGCCGGATGGCGGCGTCCGCGATGCGCCACGATGTCGGGCACGGAGTAGACGGCCGGCAGGCCCGGATAGCCGATCATCCGCCACGCCGCCTTGTTGCGGTTGCCGCCGTAGATCGGATCGCTGAAGGCGCCCTCGAGGAACAGCGGATAGACCAGCGCGTTGAACCAGAGGCCGAGGTTGATGCGCGGATGCTGCACGCGGCCGGCGGCGATGTCCGTCAGGAACGCCTCCTTCTCGGCAGGCTGCAGCCGGTCGAAGCTGCGGTTCCCGAAACGCGCGCGGCAGGCGGCGTCGGCGGCGGCGAGGCCGGCGCGGAAGAACACCGCCGGCGTCATCGGCACCTGCCAGCCGTGCTGCGGCCGGCCGCGCCGCCAGGGGCCCTGCATGTAGAGCCGGTCGCCCTGGCCGAAGGCCCCGGCGAGCTGGCGGTCTATGTAGACGGCGATGCCGAGCTCCGTGCCGGAGGGCGTGAGATCGTCGGCGGGCCACATGTGGTCCACCATCGCCTCGACGAAGGCCGCCTCCTCGATCCCGAGGAACTGGTTGCCCGCCACGGGCGGCGGGGCGGCGGCCGCGGG
>JANWXJ010000073.1 GCA_025055335.1 Acetobacteraceae bacterium | reverse complement strand
GACACCCGCCGAGGCCTTCGCCGCCCTTGCCGAGGCCGCCGCCCGCGACGGCGCGCCGGATGCCCCCGCCCGGCGCGCGGCGCTGCTCGGCCACCGCGCCGCCCACCTCGCCCGCGCCGAGGAGGTGGCGCGTGCGGCGGATGCCGATTTCGGCGGCCGCAGCCGGATCGAGACGCTGCTTGCCGACGTGCTCTGCGTCGCCGAGGCCGCCGCCCACGCCGCACGGAACCTTGCGCGGTGGATGCGCCCGCGCCGCGCCGCCGTGCCCCTCGCCTTCTGGCCCGCCCGCGCCGCCGTGGCGCCGCGGCCGAAGGGCGTCGTCGGCGTCATCGCGCCCTGGAACTACCCGGTGCAACTCGCGCTCTGGCCGGCGGTGGATGCGCTCGCCGCCGGAAACCGCGTGCTGGTGAAGCCGTCCGAGGCGACGCCGCGCTGCGCCGAACTGGTCGCCCAAATCCTGGAGGCCGGGCCCGGCCCCTCTCTGGCCCGCGCCGTGCTCGGCGGGCCGGAGGTCGCGGCCGCGCTCTGCAGCCTGCCGCTCGGCCACCTGCTGTTCACCGGCGGGGGGGCGACGGCGCGCAAGGTGGCGGCCGCGGCGGCGGCGAACCTCACGCCGCTCACGCTCGAACTCGGCGGCAAATGCCCCGCCTTCGTGCTTCCGGGCGCGGATCTGCGGCGGGCGGCGCGGGCCATCCTGGTGGGCAAGGCGCTGAACGCCGGCCAGACCTGTGTTGCCCCCGATACGGTGGTCCTGATCGGCCATTCCGCGGAAGCCTTCGCCGAGGCCTGCCGCGCCACCGGCCCGCACGCCTGCGAGACCGCCATCGCGCCGCCGAACCGCGGCCGCTTCGCGGCCCTGCGGGAGGGGGCGCGGACGGACGCGCTGTCGGACGGCGCGACGCCCATCCTGCTCGCCCGTGCCGGCGAGAACGCGCCGATCGCGCGGGAGGAGATCTTCGGCCCCGCCCTGCTGCTGCACGAGGCCGCAACCCTGGACGACGCCCTCGCCGCCGCCGCGCCCGAACCGCTCGCCGCCTATCTCTTCGGGGCCAGCCCGGCCGAGCGGGCGCAGGTTGCCGCGCGGCTGCGGGCGGGGGCGATCGTCGAGAACCGCTGCGTCGATCACGCTGCCTTCCCCGCCCTTGCCTTCGGCGGCGCCGGCGCCTCCGGCCACGGCCGCTACCACGGGGAAGCGGGGTTTCTCGCCTTCAGCGATCTCGTGGCCGAGGTGCGGCACGGCCCCTTCGCCCTGGCGCGGCTGTTCGACGCGCCGCGCGGGGGGCTGGCGGAGCGGCTGATCGGGCGCCTCTTGCGCTGATGCCTGACCGGGCCCGTCCGGGAGGACGGGGGAATCCGCCCGCCCGCTTCCTCGTCTCTTGCCCCCGGCGCGCTCGCGCGGACGCTTCCTGCCCCCGTCCGCGCCGGGCCGGGCGCGGACACAAGCCGGAGCACTGCCGATGCGGTTGCGGTGGGCGCTTGCCCCGGCCGGATAGCGGCGTCTCGGCTGGCACGCTGCGGCCGCAGCGGCCCGCGCGCGATCGGGGAAGCGCAGGGGCCGGCCGCTCGGCTGCGCGTTTCAGCCGCGCCCCCGCGGCCGCAGCGCGAGCAGCGCCGCGAAGGCGGCAAGCCCGAGCCCGGCCGTCACCCACAGGGCGCCGGGGCCGAAGGCGCCAAGCAGAAGGGCGAACGCCACCGGCGCCGTCGCCTGCGACAGCCTGGCGGGAAGCGAGATCCAGCCCTGCCGCCGACCGTAGCCGGCCGGCCCGAACAGAACAAGCGGCAGGGTGCCCTTGGCGATCGTCATGATGCCGTTGCCCGCGCCGTGCAGCAGCGCGAAGGGCGCGGCCAGCCCGGCCCCGCCCGCCGCCAGCAGCAGGACGCCCGCCGGATGGCAGAGCGCCGCCGCCCGCGCCGAGGCAAGCGGCCCGACGCGGCGCATCAGCGCGAACTCGATCACCCGCGCCCCCACCTGCGCCGGCCCGACCAGCGCCGCCGCCGCCAGCGCCGCCGGCAGCCCCGCCCCCATGCCCGTCAGCAGCGCCGGCAGGTGCATCGCCATGGCGCTCGAGGTGAACCAGATCGCCGCGAAGGCGAAGCCGAGCAGCGCCATGGCCTGCCGGTCCGCCCCCGCGTCCTCGGCCGAGGGCGCCGAAGGCGGCGGCGGGGCGGGCGGCGGGGTGCGCGGCAGAAGCCGCAGATGCAGCGGCAGGCAGATCCCGAGATGCAGGACGGCCCAGCCGAGGCAGGCGCCGCGCCAGCCGAAGGCGGCCTCCATCGTCGCCGTCGCCGGCCAGCCGACGGTGCTGGCGAAGCCCGCGATCAGCGTGATCCCGGTGATCTGCGCCCGCGCCGTCGCTCCGGCGAGACGCGCGATCACGGCAAAGGCCGCCTCGTAGAGGCCGAGCGCCATGGCGACGCCGATCGCCGCCCAGCCGAGCGCGAGCGGCAGCGGCCCCTGGGCGGCGGCGCAGCAGGCGAGCCCGGCGGCGAACAGCAGGTTCGAGGAGACGAGCACCCCGCGCCCGCCGCCGCGGTCGATCGCCCGGCCGACGGCGGGGCCGAGCAGGGCGGCGAGCCCGAGCGCGCCGGAGACGGCGAGGAATGCCGCCTCGGCCGGGAGCCCCGCCGCCGCGGCCATCGGCCGCGCGAGGATCGCCGGGAGGTAGTAGGAGGAGGCCCAGGCGATCGTCTGGGTGGTGCCGAGCAACGCGACCAGCAGGGGGGCCGGAGGGGCGGGCGGGGCGGCGGCCATCGGGTGCGAGCGTCGGGGCGGTGCGCCGGATGGTCAAGCGCGGCCAGGTCGCGGCCGGGGGGCGACGCTTGCGGGCGGCGGCGGCTTCGGCCTCACTGGCGGGGCGCGGGCGTGGCGGAACAGGTAGACGCAGCGGACTTAAAATCCGCTTCCGGTGTCCCGGAGTGCCGGTTCGATCCCGGCCGCCCGCAGGGCTACCCCCGTTTGCGGAACCGCTCCACCGCCGCCACCAGCGCCGTGCGCACCCCGGGTTCGAGCGCCGAATGCCCGGCGTCCGGGATGATCGTCAGCCGCGCCTTGGGCCAGGCGGCGGCAAGGTCGAAGGCGGTCTCGGCGGGGCAGACCATGTCGTAGCGGCCCTGGATGATCTCGGCCGGCACATGGGCGATGCGGTGCATGTGGGCGAGCAGCCCGCCCTCGGGCAGGAACAGGTCGTGCGCGAAGTAGTGCGCCTCGATGCGGGCGAGGCCGAGGGCCGAGCGGTCCTGCGCGAAGCTCGCCACCGTCTCGGGGGAGGGCAGAAGCGTCGAGCAGGAGCCCTCGTACTGGCTCCAGGCGCGTGCGGCCGGCAGATGCACCGCCGGATCCGGATGCGTCAGCCGCCGCAGATAGGCCCCGAGCAGATCATGGCGCTCCGAGGGCGGCACATGCTCGGCGAAGGCGGCCCAGGCATCGGGGAAGACGCGGCGTAGCCCATGGAGGAACCACTCGACCTCGGCCTTCCGCCCGAGGAACACGCCGCGCAGCACGCATCCGACGACGCGTTCAGGATGCGCCTGGGCGTAGGCGAGCGCCAGGGTGGAGCCCCAGGAGCCGCCGAACAACAGCCAGGAGTCGATGCCGAGGTGGCGGCGGAGCACCTCGATGTCGGCGACGAGGTGGGGGGTGGTGTTGTGCCGCAACTCGCCGAGCGGGCGCGATCGGCCGGCGCCGCGCTGGTCGAAGATCACCACCCGCCAGTGGGTGGGATCGAAGAAGCGCCGGTGCACCGCGCCCGCCCCCGCGCCCGGGCCGCCGTGCAGGAACAGCACCGGCTGGCCGCGCGGATTGCCCACCTGTTCCCAGTACAGCACATGGCCGCCGGAGACCGGCAGGAAACCTGTTTCGTAGGGCGAGATGTCGGGGAACAGGTCGCCGCGGGGCATGGTGATGCCGTACATAGTCGGGGCGGGCGGATCGCGGCAACCGCACGGCGTTCCCCCGCGGCTCCGATCCGGTCTACACTTCGGCAATGGCAGAGGTTCCGCCCGCCGGTTCGCGCCCGCTATCGCCGCCGCCGGCGAAGGGGATGGTGCGCTGCGCGGTGTGCGGGGCGGAGAGCCGCCAGCCGCCGTTCCGCCCCGCCCCGCCCGAACAGGCGCCTGATCTCGATCTGCGGCCCGGCGAGCCGCTGCGCTCGACCATGACGCGCTGGCTGCAGCAGTGCCCGCGCTGCGGCTACGCCGCGCCCGACATCGCCTCGGCGCATCCGGCGGCGGCGGCGGCGGTGGCGGCCGCCCCCTTCCGGGCGCTGCTTGCCGATCCGCTGCACCCGCCGCTTGCGCGGCGCTTCCTTGCCTGGGCGCATGTGCTCGAGGAGACGGGGGCGCTGCATGCCGCCGCCGAGGCGACGCTGCAGGCCGCCTGGGTGGCCGACGATGCGGGGCGGCCGGATCTCGCGCGGCAGTGGCGGCTCGATGCGGTGTCGCTCTGGCGGCAGGGGCCGCCGCTCGGTCCCGAGCAGACGGTGCGGATCGTGGACGCGCTGCGCCGCGCCGGCGCCTTCGAGGACGCCTCGGCCACGGCGGATGCCATGCTGGCCGCCGATCCGCCGGAGGAGGTGCGGGAGGTGCTGATGCTCGAACGCCGCCTCGCCCTCGCCGGGGACGACGGGCGTTACACCCTCGCCTCGGCCATGCCTCCTCCGGCCCGGCGGCCGCATGCCGCGCAGCGGGGCGCCGGGCCCGCATCGGGCGGGGGCGGACTGTTCGGCTGGCTCAGGAGGCTGTTCGGCAGGCGCTGACGGGTCCGGGCTTTTCCGGCAGAAGGTTATGATATAACATGCCGCCGGCATGCCTGGACCAACCGACCGGACCAACCGATGCGCCGACGCAGTCTGATCGCCCTCCCCGCCCTGCTCTCCCTGCCGCCCCTCCGCGCAGAGACGCGGCTGCCGGTGGTCGCAAGCTTCACCATCCTCGGGGACATGGTGCGCGAACTGGGTGGCCCGCGCGTCGAGATCCGCACCATCGCCGGCCCCGACGCCGACGCCCACCATTTCCAGCCCCGCCCCTCCGACGCGGCGGCGCTGCGCGGGGCGGCGCTGCTGGTCCGCAACGGACTGGGGTTCGATAGCTGGGTGGACCGCATGGCCCGCGCCGCCGGCTGGCGCGGCCGCCTCGTGACCGTGACCGACGGCATCCGCCCGCGCATGACGGCCGGGCATTCCCACGGCCATGCCCATGCCCACGGCCAGGGCCAGCCCGCCCGCCAGGTGCCGGACCCGCATTGCTGGCAGGACGTGGCGCATGCCCGGCACTACGCCCGCGCCATCGCCCGCGCCCTCGCCGAGGCGGACGCCGCCGATGCCACAGGCCACGCCGCCCGCGCCGCCGAGTACGACGCGAGGCTGGCCGCGCTCGACGCCTGGGTCCGGGAGCGGATCGCGACGGTGCCGCCGGAGCGTCGCGTCGTCGTCACCTCGCACGACTCGTTCGGCTACTTCGGCGAGGCCTACGGCGTGCGTTTCCTGCCGGTGGCGGGCCTGTCCACCGCGGCGGAGCCGAGCGCCCAGCAGCTCGCCCGGCTGATCCGCCGGATCCGGGAGGAGAGGGTGACGGCGCTGTTCCCCGAGAACATGGCCAATCCGGCGACGCTGCGCCGGATCGCCGCCGAGACGGGCGTCGCGATCGGGGGGAGGCTCTATGCCGACAGCCTCTCGCCGCCGGACGGCCCGGCGCCGGACTACATCGCCATGGTGCGGCACAATGTCGGGGCGCTGGTGCCGGCGATGCTCGGCCAGACCGCCTGAGCCCCCTGCAACTTGGCCCTGGCGCGATGCGGCGTTCGGGCGTAACCAAGCGCCATGGCGCGTCTCTGGCTCGCGGTCGCGGCCCTCCTCGGGTTCGCATTCGTGGCGCTGCTGGCGCTGTGGGCCCATGGGCCGCAGCTTCTGGCGGCGCTGTTGG
This sequence comes from Acetobacteraceae bacterium, assembly GCA_025055335.1. Classification (GTDB taxonomy): domain Bacteria; phylum Pseudomonadota; class Alphaproteobacteria; order Acetobacterales; family Acetobacteraceae; genus JANWXJ01. Next base: position 16,716 of record JANWXJ010000073.1, on the reverse strand, counting down.
ACATCGGGCTGCCGGAGGATGCCGGCCGGCCGCCACCCGGGGCGGCGGCCGGCGCCAAGCCGGGCAGCGCGATCGCCGCCGCCGGCGCCGCGGGGCAGACGGGCCTCGCCGCGATCGAGCAGGCGCTGGTGGTGCATGGGTTCCACGCCCTCGCCCTCGGGCTGGCGGCGCTGTGGATCGAACGGCGCCGCGGCCTGTTCGCCAATCTCGCGGCACTCGGCTTCGCCGCCGGCACGGTGCTGTTCTGCGTGCCGATCTGGGCGCGGGCGCTGGGCGAGCCGATGGACCCCGGACTGACCCCGATGGGCGGAAGCATCCTGCTCGGCGCCTGGGCGATCTTCGCGCTGGCCGCGCTGTTCGGCGGGTCGGCCGCATCGGCGGCGGCAAGTCCGGCGCGCCCCACAGCCCCTGCGGTGTCGCGAACATCACCGGCCCCCTCCTCCCGCCCCGGCGCCTCGACGCCCCAGCGCGGCTGGATGGCGGGGGGGAGCCCCTCGGCCAGCGCGCAGCAGGCGCCCCCCGCGCCAGCGCCCCGTGCCCTGCCGGTGGAGGCGCGCCACCAGCCGCCGGCAGCGCCCCGGCCGGCCGTCTCCGGCGGGCCGAAGCGGCCCGCCGTCAGCCGCTGAACGGGGGGATCCGCTCGGCCTACCTCGCCGCCGAGGGGTTCGAGGCCGATCTCGCCGAGGAACTCCGCCGCTCCGGGCGCACCGTCTCGGCGTGGCACGGGCGCCTCGCCCTCTCTCCTGATCCTCCGCGAGACGCCGCCTGGGCGCTCGATATCTGGACCGACTGCCGGGAGATCGCGGCGCCCTCGATATCCGCCGCCGCGCGGGCGCTGCGGGCGATCCAGCGCAACTGGAGCCTCTATGCCCCCTTCCACCATCGCCGGGCGGCGCTGATCGCCGAGGCCCTGCCGCCGGTGTCGGCGAAGCCGCTGGTCTTTCCCGCCCCGGCGCCGTCCGCCCCCCTCGGCGCCTTCACGCTGCTCGCGCCGGACCGGGTGCTCGCCTCGCCGGCGAAATCCTCTCCGGTGCCGAACGGCGAATGGCGCTTCGTCGAGGATCGCGAGGGCCCGCCGTCGCGCGCCTACCTGAAACTGTGGGAGGCGCTGACGCGGCTCGGGCGGCATCCGGCGCCCGGGGAACGCTGCCTCGACCTCGGGGCGTCTCCCGGCGGCTGGACCTGGGCGCTGGCGCGGCTCGGCGCGCGCGTCACGGCGGTGGACAAGGCGCCGCTCGATCCTCGCGTCGCCGCCATGCCGGGCGTAGAGGTGCGGCGGGAGAGCGCCTTCGCGCTCGATCCGGCGAAGGAAAGCGCAGCGTGGCTGTTCTCCGACGTCATCTGCTACCCGCAGCGTCTGCTCGGGCTCGTGCGGCGCTGGATCGAGGCCGGAACGGCGGCGAACATCGTCTGCAGCGTGAAGTTCCAGGGAGCGACCGACCACGCGGCGGCCGAGGCCTTCGCCGCCATCCCCGGCGCAGTGCTGTTCCACGGCAGCCACAACAAGCACGAGCTGACCTTCGCGCGGATCGCGCCCTGGTCCGCGGGCGATACGGGCGCGATCCTTCACCGCCGGCGATCGGCCTCCCGCCCGGCGCGCGGCCGTGCGGTCAGCCGGCCGCGCGCGGAGTTGCGGCCCGGCGGCACGTCGGACCCTTCGCCTGCCGGCGTGCAGCGTCCAGGTGCGGCGTCAGCCCGGCTCCACCCAGGGCATGCGGGACCACTGGGCGGCGAGTTCGCGCCGTTCCTCCGCCAGCCTGGTGGCCCAGGCGGCGGGATCGCCCTCTCCGGGGCGGGCGCCGAGTTCCTCGGTCCAGGCGACGAACTCCGGATCGGCGCGGAGGTTAAGGATGGCGGCGGCAAGGCGTGAAGCGGCGGAAAGCCCGGCCGGCGCCACCAGCCCGCGCTCCACTGCGGCGACCAGAGGCAGGCCCCTCTCGGCAAGGGTGGGCACCGCAGGCAGCCAGGACAGCCGGGAGGCGGCCGCCACCGCCACGGGCAACACGCCGCCGACGGTGATGGCGCGGCGCAGGTCCGGCGCCGGAAGCAGCGCGGCGGCGATATGGCCGGCGGCGGCAGCCCGCTGCGCCGCGGCGGAGGACGCGAAGGGCAGCACCCGGACGCCCGGCAGGGCGGCGGCGAGCCTGATCGCGGCGAGATGGGAGCCGCTGCCGGCCGGACCGCAGCCCACAACCCGGCCATCGCGCCCGTTGGCGACAAGGCGCAGCCCCTGCCCATCCGGCCCTGCCACCAGAAGAAGCGGCTCGACCAGAAGCGGGCCGAACCAGGCCAGCCGGTCCGGCAGGTCAGGGTCGGCGTCCTGGATGCAGCGGGCAAGCAGCGCCGGCGTGCTGACGATGCCGAGCATGGAGGATGCGCCACCCGCCCCGGCAACCTGCCTTGCGGCTTCGAGACCGCCGGTGCCGGGCAGGTTGCCGACGACGATCGTGTGGCGCGTCAGGTGGCGTTCGAGGAAGGGGACGAGGCTGCGGGCCCGCAGATCCGTCGGGCTGCCCGCCGGGGCGCCGACAAGCAGGGTGAGGGTGCGGCGTTGCGGCGCGGCGAGCGCCGGGGCGGCCAGGGCGCCGACCAGCAGCGCCCCGCCGCCGGCAGCAAGGATCCTGCGGCGCCCGCTTCGCGCGGCCGTCATCGTGCCGGGGCCGCCACGCCCGAGCCTTCGCCCGCGGGCCGGAGTTTCCGCCCGCCGGTATAGAGGACGATCGGCGAGGCGATGAAGATCGAGGAGGAGGTGCCGACGACGACGCCGAAGATCAGCGTCCAGGCGAAGCCCGAGAGTGTCGGCCCGCCGAACAGGGCGAGCGGCAGCGCCGACAGCAGCAGGGTGACCGAGGTGCCGATGGTGCGGTTCATCGTCTCGTTGATGGACAGGTCAACCAGGTCCCTCAACGGCATCTGCTTGTATTTGCGCAAGTTTTCCCGCACCCGGTCGAACACGACCACCTTGTCGTTGGCGTTGAACCCGATGATGGTCAACACGGCGGCAACCGTCGTCAAGTTGAACTCGATGCCGGTCACCACCAGGAAGCCGACTACCTTGGTCGTGTCCAGAAGCAATGTTGCAACCGCCCCGATCGCGAACTGCCACTCGAAGCGGAACCAGATGTAGACGAGCATCATCACGAACGAGATCCCGAGCGCGATCATCCCGCCCTGGAAGAGCTCGTCCGACACGCGGCTGCCCACCGCCTCGACGCGCAGGATGCGCGCGCCGGGGGAGGCTTCCTCGAGCGCGCCGCGCACCGCCGCCACCGCCTGCTGGGTGCCGGCCTCCTCCTGCTGCACGGGCAGGCGGATCAGCACCGAATGGGCGTCCCCGAACTGCTGCAGCCCGGCATCGCCGAGGCCGAGGCCGCCGATCGCGCCGCGCAGCCGCCCGAGATCGGCCGGCTGTTCGGTCCGGACCTCGAGGATGATGCCGCCCTGGAAGTCTATGCCCTTGGACAGCCCGGGCCACACCAGGCCGGCGAGCGAAAGCGTCGAGATCACCGCCGAGGCGATGAGCCCGGCCCGCGCCCCCTTCATGAACGGGATGCGCGTGCCGTCCGGGAACACGCGGAACAGCGGCCGGGCCAGGCGCTGCAGCAGGGGCAGCCCGGGCCGTTCCACCACCGGCAGCTCCTTCGGCCGCCGCTTGCGGTACCACAGGGCGATCATCAGCCGAACGAGCGTGGTCGCCGTCCACATCTGGATGATCGTGCCGATCGCGACCGTGACGGCGAAGCCGCGCACGGGGCCCGACCCGAAGGCGTAGAGCATCGCCATCGCGATCAGGTTCGTCAGGTTGCTGTCCACGATCGTGCCGGTGGCGCGGCGGTAGCCCGTCTCGATCGCGTTGACGGGGCTTCGCCCGGCCTGGATCTCCTCGCGTATGCGTTCGTTGATCAGGATGTTGGCGTCCACCGCCGTGCCGAGGGTGAGCACGATGCCGGCGATACCGGGCAGCGTGAGGGTGGCGCCGAGCAGCGACAGCGCCGCGACGATCAGCACGACGTTCACCACCAGCGCGGCGCAGGCGAACCAGCCGAACAGACCGTAGGCAAGGCCCATGTAGAGGAACACCGCCGCGGTTCCGGCGGCGAGCGAGAGCATGCCCGCGCGGATCGCATCGGCCCCGAGCTCGGGCCCGACGGTGCGTTCCTCGACCACCCTCAGCGGCGCGGGAAGCGCGCCGGCGCGCAGCAGCACCGCAAGGTCGTTCGCGCTGCGGACGGTGAAGTTGCCGGAGATCTGCCCCCGCCCGCCGGTGATCGGCTCGCGGATCACGGGCGCGGTCAGCACCCGCTCGTCGAGCACGATGGCGAAGGGGCGGCCGACGTTGTTGCGCGTCACCTCGGCGAAGCGGCGCGCGCCGGTCGAGTCGAAGGTGAAGTTCACCACCCATTCGCCGGTGCGGCTGTCCTGCGCGGCGCGGGCGTCCGTCAGGTTGGCGCCCTCCACCTCGACGCGGCGGCGGACGGCATAGAATTCCGGGTCACCCGGGCGCGGGTTCTCGGGGCGGAGGAACATCACGCCGGGCGGCGGCGGACCGGCGCCCGGCACCGCCGTCTCGTCCAGCAGGTGGAACGTCATGCGCGCGGTGCGGCCGATCAGTTCCTTGATGCGGTTCGGATCCTCCACGCCGGGGAGCTGCACCAGGATGCGGTTCTGGCCCTGGCGGGCGATCAGCGCCTCGGCCACGCCGGTGCCGTCGATGCGGCGGCGGACGATCTCGATCGACTGCTCGACGGCCCCCGTCGCCTTGGCGCGCAGGCTCGCCTCCGTCAGCGTTGCCGTCAGCAGCCCCTCCGGGCTCACCGCCACCTCGATGTCGGGCGCGGTGCCGCCCATGCCGCCGAGCGGGACCGGGTTGGCCAGTTCGCGGATCGCCCGCAGCGCCGCATCCGCCTGCGCCATGTCGCGCAAGCGAAGCGAGACGCGGCGGGCGGGCGGTTCGGACGCGAGGTTCACATAGCCGACATTGGCGTTGCGCAGCGCGGTGCGCGCGCCGTCCACCAGGGCTTCCAGCCGCTCGCGCACCACGCTCTCGGTATCCACCTCGAGCAGCAGGTAGGACCCGCCGCGCAGGTCAAGGCCGAGGGCGACCCGCGTATGGGCGAGCCAGGACGGCAGCGCCGACGCAGGGAAGAGGTTCGGCAGGCTGACCAGCAGGCCGGCGAGGCAGACCGAGAGGATCGCGGCGATCTTCCACCGCGCGAAATGCAACATGGGGGAGGCGGCCCTCCAGCGTGTGACTGGCGGGGCGGAGATGGTGCCTCGGCCCGCCCCGGCGCAAGCCGGAGTGGGTAGGCCAGCCGCGCGCCCGCGGCAAGGGTCGGCAGCGCCGTTCCCCGCGGCGCCGATCCGGCGTATCGGGGCGCCGCACGCCCCGCCCCGCCCGGAGTCCATGCCCATGCGCCTTGCCCTCGGCATCCTCGGCGCCGGCCATTTCGGCCGGTTCCACGCGCTGAAGGCGGCGGGTGGCGCGCGCACGCGGCTTGCCGGGGTGCATGACGCGGATCCGGCGCGGGCCGCGCAAGTGGCGGCCGAGGCCGGCGCCCCGGCGATGGAGGCGGATGCGCTGATCGCCGCGTCCGACGCCCTGGTGGTGGCGGCGCCCACCGCCGCGCACCACGCCCTGGCGCTCAGGGCGATCTCTGCCGGCAAGCCCGTGCTGGTCGAGAAGCCGCTCGCCGGCACCCTGGCCGAGGCGGAGGAGATCGTGGCCGCCGCCGCCGCCCGCGGCGTGCCCCTGCAGGTCGGGCACATCGAGCGCTTCTCGGCCGCCTTCGCCGCCGTGGCGGGCGTGCGGACGGGGGGGCGGGCCTGGCACTACCACGCGGTGCGCATGGCCCCTTTCCGGCCGAGGAGCCTCGATGTCTCCGTGGTGCTCGACCTGATGATCCACGACATCGACCTGATCCTCGCGCTCGAGGGATCGGAGCCGGCGGCGGTGTCGGCCGCGGGGCGGCGGATCGCCTCGGGGCGGCTCGATCAGGTGGTGGCGCGGCTCGATTTCCCCTCCGGCGCGCGGGCGGAGATCGCGGCCTCCCGCGCCTCGGCCGCGCTCGAGCGGCGGCTGCGCGTGCTGACGGAGGAGGGCGAGATGGCGGTGGATTTCCTCGCCCGCAGCCTGACGCTGCTGCGCAAGGACGGGGACGAGGCGCTGCCCGGCATGCCGGGCTTCGGGCTCGACCGCCTCGCCTGGACCGACCATGACAGCCTCGCGGCCGAACAGGCCGCCTTCGCCGACGCCGTGCTGGACGGGACGCCCGTGGTCGTGGACGGGGCGGCGGGGCTGCGGGCGCTCAAGGTGGCGCTGGCGGTGGAGGCGGCGGCGGAGGCGTCTGCGGGCTGAACCGCAGGAGGCGCATGGCGGCGCGGAGGCACCGCGCAGCGCGCGCCGCCTCGCCGGACTCCGCCGACCTGGAACACCCTTCCCCCGGCGCGCTCAGCGGCGGGGCAGCAGCTCGAGCACGGCCGCCGCCGCCGCCTCGGAGGGGCTGCCCTCCGGCGGGCGGAGCGCGGCGAGCAGCGCGGCGAAGCGGGTGGCCTGGGTGGAGCGGGCGGCGGGGTCCGCAAGCAGGGCGGCGAGGGCGTCGGCCAGCAGCGGCGGCGTGCAACGTTCCTGGAGATATTCCGGAATCACAGCCTCATCCGCCAGGATGTTCACGAGCGAGGCGAAGCGCACGCGGATCAGCCGCCGGGCGATGGCGGCGCTGAGCGGGTTCACCCGGTAGGCCACCACCATCGGCACCCCGCCCGCCGCCACCTCAAGCGAGGAGGTGCCGGACTTGATCAGCCCCACCCCCCCGGCGGCGCGGGCGGCGGCATAGGCGTCGGGCTTCTCGGCGGCCTCGGGCAGCAGGATCGGGCGGCCGGGCCAGCCGCGCACTCCTTCGGCCACCGCGCCGGCCACCGCAGGCGCAAGCGGGATCACCGGGCGAAGCCCCGGGCGGGCGGCCGTGAGCCGCGCCACCGCCGCCCCGAACACCGGCAGCAGGCGGCGGACCTCTCCGCCGCGGCTGCCCGGCATCACGATCAGCGGCGTCTCCTCGGGGGAGAGGCCGTGGCGGGCGGCGAAGCGCGCGGCATCCCCCGCCTCCGCCCCGGCTTCCAGCACGGGATGGCCGACGAAGCGGGCATCGAGGCCGGCGGCGCGGAAGATCTCCGGCTCGAAGGGAAGGAGGCAGAGCAGCCGGTCCACCAGCCGGGCGATCCTGCGCACACGCCCCGGCCGCCACGCCCAGACCTGCGGCGCGACGTAATGGATGATAGGGATTCCAATGGGTTTGATGCGCTTGGCGAGACGCAGCGTGAAGCCGGGGCTGTCCACCGTCACCACCACCGCCGGGCGCACGGCCTGCACCTGCGCCACCGCCTCCGCCATGCGGCGCCGCAGCAGCGGCAGTTTCGGCACGACTTCCGCGAAGCCCATCAGCGCCAGGTCGCCGATCGGGAAGGGGCTGGCGATGCCTTCGGCGGCCATGGCGGGGCCGCCGATGCCGCTGAAGGAGAGGTCCGGCCGGGCGCGGCGCAGCGCCGCGACAAGCCGCGCGCCCAGGATGTCGCCCGAGGCCTCGCCGGCGACGATGTGGATGCCGCTCACGCCGCCTCGAACGCCGCGACGCGGGGCTTCGGCACCGGCGCGCGGGGGAAGTCCCGGAACGGGCGGACGGCGCCATGTTCGCGGATGTGATGGAGCGGCGCCGGGTCGAGCGTGACCGTCACAAGGCCGGGGGTGTCCGGCGTGCCTTCGGCGACGATCCCGCCCGGCGGAAATCCCGAATCCACAGGGCCATAGACGCCGGCGCGGCCGCGGTTGGCATCCAGCGCGGCCGACCACGGGGCGTCGCCCACCGTCGGCGCGGTCGCGACGTAGAACTGGTTCTCGAGCGCGCGGGCGCGGGCGCCGATGCGGACGCGCTCGGCCCCGGCCTCGCTGTCGGTGCAGGAGGGGCAGAGGATCAGCCACGCCCCGGCCTCGGCGGCTAGGCGGGCGAATTTCGGGAACTCGATGTCGTAGCAGACGGAGATGCCGAGGCGGCCCCAGGGCGTGTCGAACACCGCCGGCGGCTCGCCGGGGTGGATGCCCCAGCGCTCGGCCTCGAAGCGGGTCATGATCCGCTTGTCCTGGAACGCCACGGCCCCGTCGGGGCGGATCAGCGGGCAGCGGTTGCGCGGCAGCCCATCCGGCCCCGCCATCGGCAAGGTGGCGCCGGCAAGCCAGAGCCGGTGGCGCATGGCGGCGGCGCGCAGCGCGGAGAGGATGGCGGGTGCTGCCGGCAGCAGGGCGGCGAGTTCCTCGGCCTCTGTCGCCGGGGCCTTCCCGGCGAGTGCCGCGCCGAGTTCGACCGGGGCGTATTCCGGCAGGAGCAGCAGATCGGCCGCGCGGGCGGCCTCGGCACAGAGGCGGTCGAGCTTCGCCGCGAAGGCCTCGAGCGAGGCGGTCGGCTCGACCGGCCACTGGCAGAGGGCGAGGCGGAGCGGCGCCGTCATGGCGCGGGGGCGGGGCGGAGGCCGGCCGATGCGCCAGGGGCAGGGCCGGGCTGGCCGGGCCCGGCCGGCGGCCGGCCGGGGAGAGCGGCCCGTGTCCCGGCGGGCGCCCCGGCCCCGGGCGGGGCGAGAGGGTGGGCCAGGGCGCGGCGGGTCGGGCGCGGCGGCGGCAGGCTCACAGCGTCCTGGTCCAGAAGGTCAGGCGATGGGGGGTGTCGCGGTCCTGCCCCACCTCGCGCCAGTCCAGCGTGCAGGCGATCTCCGGGCGCTTCACGTAGCCGAGCGAGGCCCAGAACGGATCGAGCGGGCGGTAGCCGGGCGGGCGGCGGGGGTCGGCCGGGTCGCGCTCCACCGCGCAGAAGGTGGCGCCCGAAAGGCCGAGCGCGCGGGCATGCGCTTCCCGCCCCGCGAAGAACGCCTTGCCCGCCCCCTGGCCGCGATAGGCCCGCCGCAGCACCGATTCCCCGAAGTAGCACCAGCCGGCCGGGTCGAGGCCGGAGGCGGCGAAGCCCTCTCGCACCGCGCCGTGGGTTTCCGTCATCGGCTGGCAGGTGGCGGCCCCGACCGGCTCCTCTCCGGCGAACGCCACCACCATCGCCGCCCCGGGCGTGCCCGCATAGGCGGCGAGATACTCGCGCTCGTACTGCTCGTCCCCGTCATAGAGGTAGGGCCACTCGCGGAACACCTCGATGCGCAGCCGCCCGAGGGCGGGCAGCAGCGGCAGCAGATCCGCACCCGTCAGGGTGGCGAAGCGGAGGTGGACAGGCGTCATGGGCGGCTGCATAGGCGGGCGCGCGCTTCGGGGAAAGACGGATGGGCGGGATCGAGCTGCTGGGGCTCGCGGCAGGCGCGATGACGACGGCTGCCTTCGTGCCGCAGGCGCTGCGCACCTGGCGCACCGGCAGCGCGCGGGATTTCAGCCTGCCCATGCTGCTGCTGTTCTGCACCGGGCTGTCGCTGTGGCTCGTCTACGGCGTGCTGATCGCCTCGGCCTCGGTGGTGGCGGCGAACGCCATCACCCTGCCGCTTGCCGCCTATATCCTGTGGGTGAAGGTGACGGGCAGAGAGTAGCGCTGCGCGCCCCCGGGCGCAGGCCCTGTCAGCCGCCCGTGCCGGTTCCCGGGGGCGGGGCATCCGCCGCACGGGCGGGGGCGGGGGGGCCGCCCTCCCCGCCGTAGAGCGCCTCGGGCGGGATCTCGGGGGCGGCGATCTCGGCCAGCGCGCCCTCCCGCACCGCGCGGTAGAAGCAGGACCGCCGGCCCGTATGGCAGGCCACCCCCTGCTGGTCCACGAGGGCGAGCAGGGTGTCGCCGTCGCAGTCGACCCGCAGTTCGACGAGGCGCTGGATTTGGCCGCTCGTCTCCCCCTTCCGCCACAGCCGCCCGCGGCTGCGGCTCCAGTAGCAGAGCCGGCCGGTCGCGAGCGTCTCGCGCAGCGCTGCCGCGTTCATCCAGGCCAGCATCAGCACCTCGCCGCTGTCGTGCTGCTGCGCCACCACGGGCACGAGGCCGGCCGCATCGAAACGTATGGCGGAGAGGACGGCGTCGGGCATGGCAGGCTCCATGACGGGCGGCGCGCGGGATGATAGGGGATCGGCTGGCGGGGGCGAACGGGGGCCGGGCATGGCGGAACAGCGCAAGGACAGCGGGGGCGAGACGCCGGCGGAGGCGCTCTGCCGCGCCCGCGGCGTGCCGCTCACGCCGCTGCGCCGCCAGGTGCTGGACCTGATCATCGCCGCAGAGAGGCCGGTCGGCGCCTATGCGCTGCTCGACCGGCTGAAGGCGGAACGCCCCGGCGCGGCGCCGCCCACCGTCTATCGCACGCTCGAGTTCCTGCTCGAACACGGGCTGATCCACCGGATCGAGCGGCTGAACGCCTTCATCGGCTGCGCCGAGGCGGGACAGGGCCACCACCACCCGCACCAGTTCCTGATCTGCCGCCGCTGCGGCGAGACGGCCGAGATCGCCGACCACGCCGCCGCCCAGGCGCTCGAGCGGGCGGCCGAGGCGCAGGGCTTCCGGCCCGAGCGCATGGTGGTGGAGATCGAGGGGCTGTGCGCCGCCTGCGCAGGCTCCGGGTAGCGGGCGGGAGGCGGGGCAGGGCCGCGGGGCGGGCGCGGCTGCTCAGCCCAGCACGTCGCGCACCGCCCCGGCGAAGCGGTCGGCGATCTCGACGATCTCCGCCTCGGTCGCGATGAAGGGCGGGGCGAGGATCGCGTGGTCGCCCGCGATGCCATCCGCCGCCCCCGCCATCGGATAGCAGGCGAGGCCGCGGGCCAGCGCCGCCCGCCCGATCGCCGCATGCACGGCGCGCGCAGGCGCGAAGGGGGTCTTGGTCGTCCGGTCGGCGACGAACTCCGCGGCCTGGAACAGCCCCCTGCCCCGGATGTCGCCGACATGGGGGTGCCGCCCGAGCCGCTCCTCCAGCGCCGCGCGCAGCAGCGCCCCGAGCTGCGCCGCGCGCTCGACCAGTCCCTCCTCGGCGATCACCCGCTGCACCGCAAGCGCCGCGGCGCAGGCCACGGGATGCGCCTGGTAGGTGTGGCCGTGGCGGAACAGGCCGCTGCCCACCCGCAGCGCCTCCACCACATGGCCGGCGACGAGGATGCCGCCGATCGGCTGGGTGCCGCCCGCCAGCCCCTTCGCCACCACCTGGATGTCGGGGGCGACACCTTCCGCCTGCCAGGCGTGGCGGCTGCCGCAGCGGCCCAATCCGCACATCACCTCGTCGAGGATCAGCAGCACGCCGTGGCGGTCGCACACGCGCCGGATGGCGGCGAGGTAGCCGGGCGCGGGCGGCACGCAGCCGAGGGTTGCGCCGACCACCGTCTCGGCCACGAAGGCGAGCACCCGGCCGGGGCCGAGGGCGCGGATCGTCGCGTCGAGCTCCGCGGCCAGCCGCGCGACATAGGCGGCATCGTCCTCCTCCACCCTCTTGTCGCGCCAGGGATGGCAGCGGGAGACGTGGCGGAAGGCGGGCGAGAGCAGCGGAAGGTAGGGCGCGCGGCGGGCGAGGTTGCCCGAGGCCGCGAGCGCGCCGAGCGTGTTGCCGTGGTAGGAGAAGTGCCGCGCGATGACGTGGTGGCGTTCCGGCTCGCCGCGCTCGATCGCCCAGAGGCGGGCGAGCTTGAGCGCGGCTTCGGTGGCTTCCGAGCCGGAGGAGCAGAACCAGGCGTGGGTGAGGCCGCCCGGCGAGTCGCCGACCAGCGCCTCGGCCAGCGCCTCGGCCGGTTCGGTCGAGAAGAAGGAGGTGTGGGCGTAGGCGAGGCGGTCGAGCTGCGCCCGGATCGCCTCCAGCACCTTGGGGTGGCCGTGGCCAAGGCAGGCCACCGCCGCCCCGCCCGAGCCGTCGATCACCGCCCGCCCGGCGGCGTCGAACAGGTGGATCCCCTGCCCGCGCGAGGCAAGCGGCGGGGCTGCCGCGACCGAACGGTGCAGCAGCCGGCTCATGCGCGAACTGTCAGCGCGGCGGGATCTCCGACACCAGCAGCTGCGCCGGCGCCGTCGCGCCGCCGAAGGTGCCGACCCAGATGTCGTACTGGCCCGACGGGGGGTTCTGCAGCACCACGCCGGGATCGAGGCCCTGGAAATCGTCGTTGCACAGCCACTGGCCGTTCGGCAGGTTGATGACAAGGGTGGTGTCGGCCGCCGAACGCGCGCCGATGAACAGCGGGAAGGCGCCAGAGCGGTAGTTGAGGCGGACATCGGGCGGGTTGGCGATCATGCCGACGCAGTTGCCGCCGAGGCGGCGCGCGTCGATGTTGCCGCCGGCGACGAGGTTCACCACCACCGGATCCGGCTGGAAGCCTGCCGAGAGGTTCAGCGTGGCGTAGGCAGGCGGCAGGTTCGGGTTCTGCGCAACCGCCGCGCCGGCGATCGCGAAGAGGGCCACGGCAGAGGCGAGAAGGGCGCGACGCATCGGGCGTTCCCCGGTTGTTGCCGCGGCAGCATGGGGCCGGCACGGCCGGACGCGCAAGGCCCGACGGATCGCGCCCGGATGCCATCCGCGTCACGGCGGCGGGGTGAGCAGCCCGACCACCGCGCCCGTCATGCAGCAGGCGAGCGCGCCGGCCAGCATGGCGGGAAGCCCGAGCCGAGAGATCTCCGCCCGCCGCTCCGGCGCCATCGCCGACAGCCCGGCCACCATGATGCCGACCGACCCGAGATTGGCGAAGCCGCAGAGCGCATAGGTGACGACGAGGCGCGCCCGCTCGTCGAGCCCGGCGCCGCCGCTCTCGGCGAGGGTGAGGAAGGCGAGGAACTCGTTCAGCACGATGCGGGTGCCAAGCAGGCCGGAGGCGGTGCGCGCGGCCTCCGCATCGAGGCCCATCGCGAAGGCGAAGGGCAGGAACAGCACGGCCGCGATGTCCTGCAGGGACAGGCCGGCGAGAGGCACAAGCGCCATGTTGGCGAGCGCCACCAGCGCCACGAACACGATCAGCGCCGCCATGATGCCGAGCAGCAGCGCGAGCCCGTCGGCGGTGCCGCGCACCACCGCCTCCATCGCCGAGGAGTAGAGGACGGGCGGGGCGATCTCCTCGGCCGTGGCGTCGGCGGGACCGGGCGGCAGCACGAGCAGCGCCGCCATCACCGCCGCCGGCACGCTGACGAGGCTCGCGACAAGGAGCTGCCCCGCCGCATCCGGGACGACGGGTGCAAGCAGCACCGCATAGACGACGAGGGTGTTGCCGCTGATCGTGGCCATCCCCGCCGTCATCACCGCGAAGAGTTCCGTGCGCGGGAGCGATTGCAGCCAGGCGCGGACGAGCAGCGGCGCCTCCACCATGCCGAGGAAGACGTTGGCGGCGACCGCGAAGCCGCCCGCGCCCGACAGGCCGAAGGCCCGCCGCAGCAGCCGCGACAGGCCGGAGACGACGAGCGGCAGCACCCGCAGGTGGTAGAGCAGCGCCGACAGCGCCCCGACCACGAGCACGAGCGGCAGGGCGCGGAAGAACAGGATGAAGGAGGCGCCCGGCGCGGTTTCCTGGAACGGCAGCGGCGCGCCGCCGAGATAGCCGAACACGAGCGAGGTGCCGGCGTCGGTCGCGCGGGCGAGCGCCGACACCCCCTCCCCCACCCAGCCGAGCGCCGCCCGCAGCGGCGGCACCCACAGGAACAGCGCGGCCACCGCAACCTGCAGCGCAAGCCCGGCCACGACCACGCGGAGCGTGCCGGCGGTGAAGCGCCGGCCGACCGCGGCGGCAAGCAGCGCCATCGCAAGAAGGCCGATGCCGGCCTGGACCTGCAGGACGCTCATGGCTTCGGCAGCGCCTCCGGCGTCTCCCCGAGTTCCACGGCGGCGATGCGTTCCCCCGCGCGGGTGATCCTCTCGCGCGTGGTCTCGATGGCGCGGATCGCGTCGCCCGCCTTGTCGAAGTGCTTGCGGAGGTCGGAGACGCGCTCGTCGAAGCGCTGCAGTTCGGCCATGAGCTTGCGCACCTCCTCCTGGATGCGGCGCGCTTCGGCGCGCATCCGCACATCCTGCAGGAGCGCGCGCATGGTGCCGAGCACGGCCCAGAGCGTGGTGGGCGACACCACATAGACCCGCCGGCGGGCCGCCTCCTCCACCACCTGGGCGAACCGGGCGTGCAGGTCGGCGTAGATGGCCTCCGAGGGCACGAACAGCAGCGCGCCGTCGGCCGTCTCGCCGGGGATGATGTACTTGGACCCCACGTCCTCGACGTGCTTCCTCACGTCGGCTGCGAAGCGCCTCGCCGCGGCGGCGCGGGACGCCTCGTCGGCGGCGTCGCGCTCGGCAAGCCAGGATTCGAGAGGGAACTTGGAATCGACCGCGACGGGGCCCGGCGGATAGGGCAGGCGGATCAGGCAGTCGGCCCGCGCCCTGGTGGCGAAGACGTGCTGGAAGGCGTAGGCGTCGGGGGGCAGGCGGTCCTCGACGATCTGCTTGAGCTGCACCTCGCCGAAGGCGCCGCGGCTCTGCTTGTTGGACAGGATGGCGGCGAGGCTGCCGACCTGCTGGCCGAGGCCCTCGATGTTGGCGCGGGCGGCGTCCAGCACCGCAAGCCGTTCCTGGATGGCGGCGGCGGTCTCGGCGGCGCGCTTCGCCTGCTCCTCGAGCGTCCTCGTCACGCGCTCGGTCTGGCCGGAGAGGATGGCGTTCAGCGCCTCGTTCTGGGCGGCGATTCGGTCGGCGATGGCGCGTTCCTGCTGGGCGAGTCGCTCGTTCTGCGCGGCGATCGCCTCGTTCATCGTCTTCTGCTGGGCGATCAGCGTGTCGGTCATCGTCGCCGTCGCCTGCGCCAGCCGGTCCGACAGCGCCTGTTCCTGCGCGGCCAGCCGCTCGGCCTGGTGTTCCGAGAGCAGCGCGAGGCGGTCCGCCTGCTTCTCCTGCGCCGCGGCCAGCGCATCGAGCCGGCCGGCGAGCAGCGCGGCGCCATCCTCCCGCCGCCGCGCGAGCGCCACCACCAGCGCCGCGACGAGGATGGCGCCCGCGAGGATGAGGATCGCCGTATCGCTCAATGCCGGAAATGCCGCATGCCGGTGAACACCATG
Source organism: Acetobacteraceae bacterium (assembly GCA_025055335.1). Lineage (GTDB taxonomy): Bacteria > Pseudomonadota > Alphaproteobacteria > Acetobacterales > Acetobacteraceae > JANWXJ01. The sequence goes on along the minus strand of JANWXJ010000073.1, from coordinate 1,711 downwards.
GCGAGGCCGGCGGAGTCGGCGGCCGCGATCACCTCCTTGTCGCGCAGCGATCCGCCGGGCTGGATCACGGCGGTCGCGCCGGCGGCGGCGGCGGCTTCCAGGCCATCGGCGAAGGGGAAGAACGCATCGGAGGCGACGACGGACCCTTTCGTGAGCGGTTCCGGCAGGCCCGCGGCCTTCGCCGCCTCCGCTGCCTTCCAGGCGGCGATGCGAGCCGAATCCACCCGGCTCATCTGGCCCGCGCCGATGCCGACGGTGGCGCCATCCTTGGCGTAGACGATGGCGTTGGACTTCACGTGCTTGGCCACGCGGAAGGCGAAGAGCAGGTCGGAAAGCTCGGCCTCGGTCGGGGCGCGCCTCGTCACCACCTGGAGGTCGGCGGCCGTGACCCGGCCCGAATCCCGCGTCTGTACGAGCAGCCCGCCCGAGACGCTGCGCAGCACCCGCCCCGGCGCCGCCGGGTCGGGCAGGCCGCCCGTCAGCAGCAGGCGCAGGTTCCGCTTCGTCGCGAACACCGCCTTCGCCTCCTCGTCCGCGTCGGGGGCGACCACCACCTCGGTGAAGATCGCGGCGATCCGCTCGGCGGCGGCGCGATCGAGCGGGCGATTGGCCGCGACGATCCCGCCGAAGGCCGCGACCGGGTCGCAGCGCAGCGCGGCGTCCCAGGCGGCGGCGAGGGTCGCGCCCTCGGCCACGCCGCAGGGATTGGCGTGCTTGACGATGACGATGGCGGGCCGTTCGAACTCGGCCACGCATTCGAAGGCCGCGTCGGTGTCGTTCAGGTTGTTGTAGGACAGCTCCTTGCCCTGGACCTGCGTGGCGGTGGCCACCCCGGGGCGGCCGGTGCCGTCGAGATAGAAGGCCGCCTGCTGGTGCGGGTTCTCGCCGTAGCGAAGCGTCTGGCGCAGCACGGCGGGCAGCGCGAGGCGCCGCGGGAAGGCCTCGCCCTGCCGGGCTGCGAACCACGCGGCGATCGCGGCATCATAGGCCGCGGTGCGGGCGAAGGCGGCGGCGGCGAGGGCGCGGCGCGTGGCGAGCGAGACGCCCCCCCGCTCCGCCAGTTCCGCCGCCACCTGATCGAGATGCCCCGGTTCCGTCAGCACCGCCACATGCGCGTGGTTCTTGGCCGCGCTGCGGATCATCGCCGGGCCGCCGATGTCGATCGTCTCGATGCAGTCCTCGGGTGCGGCCCCGGAGGCGGCCGCGGCTTCGAACGGATAGAGGTTCACCGCCACGAGGTCGATCGGCGCGATCCCGTGCGCCTGCATCTGCGCGAGGTGCTCCGGCAGGTCCCGCCGGCCGAGGAGGCCGCCGTGGATCTGCGGCACCAGCGTCTTCACCCGCCCGTCCAGGATTTCCGGGAAGCCCGTGTGGTCGGACACCTCGGTGACGGGGATGCCCGCCTCGCGCAGCGCGCGGGCGGTGCCGCCGGTGGACAGAAGCTGCGCACCCTGCGCGACAAGGGCGCGGGCGAAGGGAAGAAGCCCGGTCTTGTCGGACAGGGAAAGCAGGGCGCGTCGGATCGGGAGGATGTCGGTCATCGTCGGGCGCGGGGCGTGGGTGCCCCCTATGCCATCGGCATGCGCCGGCGGGAAAGGGCGTGCCGGCGTGGGCCGGCTGGGCGGCGGAGCGGACGGCAGGCGGCCGCCTCTGTCGCGGCGCCGTCTGTCCGGCGCGCGGCCGCGGCCGGGGGCGTGCCGACGCGGCCGCA
>JANWXJ010000069.1 GCA_025055335.1 Acetobacteraceae bacterium | reverse complement strand
CGTGCCCGAGCGCGACGACGTCTCCTTCGATCTCGTCTACGCGCTGTTCCCCGACGGGGTGCGCCGCTGGATCGCGCTGGCCGGCACGCTCGCGGTCGCCGCCATCTTCGGCGCCGCCGCCCCCGGCATCCTCGACTACATCGCCTTCCTCCGCTTCGAGACGACGAACATCCTGCTCATCCCGCTCACCTGGGCGTTCAGCGTGTTCGGGTTCTTCATCGTCGTCATGCTGCTGCGCCGCCTGTGGTCCGGGCTGCGTCTGCTCGGGCCGAACTGGCGGCGGGAGATCGCCCGGATCGAGGGGCGGGAGGGGTGAGCCTCGGCCTCGCCGCGCTCGTCGGCGTGTTCGTAGCACTCGCCGTTCTGCGGGTGCCGATCGCGCTCGCCATGTTCTCGGCCGGCATGGCCTATCTCTGGGCCAGCGGGCAGGACATCGGCCTGGTCGTGGACCAGACGATGAACACCCTGCAGGGGCTTTCCATCCTGCTCGCGGTGCCGATGTTCATCCTGGCCGCCAACGTGATGAACGCTGCGACGATCAGCGAGCGCCTCTGGGCCGCCGCCGAGGCGCTGGTCGGCCGGTTCCGCGGCGGACTCGCGCATGTCACGGTGCTGGTGTCGGTCGTGTTCTCCGGCATGTCCGGCAGCGCGGTGACGGATGCGGCCGGGCCCGGGATGCTGGCGCTGCGGATGATGCGCGACGTGTCGAGATACCCGGCCGGCTTCTCGGCCGCGATCATCGCGGCTTCGGCCACCATCGCGCCGATCATCCCGCCCTCTATCCCGATGGTGCTCTACGCCCTGCTGTCGGGCGCCTCGATCGGCGCGCTGTTCCTGGCCGGCGTGGTGCCGGGGCTGCTGATGGCGGGGGCGCTGATGGTCGCGGTCGCCGTCGTCGCCCGCGCGCGGGGGCTGCCGAAGGGCGAGGCACAGCCGCTTCCGGCCGTGCTGGTCGCGCTGCGCCGCGCCGTCCTGCCGATGACGCTGCCCGCCGTGCTGCTGGGTGGCCTGTTCAGCGGCCTTGTCACCCCGACCGAGGCGGCAGCGCTCGCCGCGCTCTACGCGCTGTTCCTCGGCCTCGCGGTCTACCGCACCCTCGGCTCTGCAACGCTGTTCGCGGTGTTCCTGGAATCGGCGCGGCAGACGGCGGTGGTGCTGATGCTGATCGCCTCCGCCTTCCTCGTGAACTACGCCGTCACGGTGGAGCGGGTGGCGCACTCCGTCGCCGCCGTCGTGTCGGGCGCCGATCTCGGGCCGACCGGCTTCCTGCTCCTGGTCGCGCTCCTGCTGCTGGTGCTCGGGTTGTTCCTCGATGCCGCCGTCATCCTGCTCGTCTTCATCCCGCTGCTCTTGCCGGCGGCGCGGGCGGTGGGGGTGGATCTCGTCCACTTTGGCATCGTCGTGCTGGTAAACCTGATGATCGGCCTCGTCACGCCGCCCTACGGGCTGCTCTTGTTCGTGATGGCGGCGCTCGGGCGGCTCAGGCTGATCGAGATCGTGCGGGAGATCTGGGTGTTCGTCATCCCGCTCGTGGTCGTGGTGCTGCTGCTGATCCTGTTCCCCGGGCTGGCGCTCACCTTGCCGCGGCTGGCCGGGTGGTAGCCGCCGCGCCCGGTACGGCCGACGGCCCTGGGCGCGCCGCAACCGCCCGCGGCCCGGGAGCGCGGCCGTCCGAACCCTGGGAGCCTTGCGGGAACCCTGGCGCGCCCGAGAGGATTCGAACCCCTAACCCCCAGATCCGTAGTCTAGTGCTCTATCCAGTTGAGCTACGGGCGCCGCCGGGGCCTGCGACATAGCCAAATCGCAGCACCTGCGCAAGCCTCAGGCGGCGAGCTTCTCCAGCTCCCGCAGCACGGCGTCGCCCATCACGCTGGTGCCGACGCGCGCAGCACCGGGGGCCATGATGTCGGCGGTGCGGAGCCCGCCGCCCAGCACATGCTCGATCGCGGTCTCGATCAGCCTCGCCTCCGCCTCCAGCCCGAAGGAGATGCGCAGCATCATCGCGGTGGAGAGCAGCATGGCGCACGGGTTGGCGATGCCCCTGCCGGCGATGTCGGGCGCCGAGCCGTGGATCGGCTCATAGAGCGCCGCGCGCCGCCCGCCCGGCTGTTCGGCCCCGAGTGTCGCGGAGGGCAGCATCCCGAGCGAACCGGTCAGCGCCGCCGCCAGGTCCGACAGCAGGTCCCCGAACAGGTTGGAGGCCAGGATCACGTCGAACTGCTTCGGCCGCGCGGCGAGCTGCATCGCGCAGTTGTCGGCGTACATGTGCTCGAGGGTCACGTCGGGGAACTCGGCGGCATGCACCTCCGTCACGACCTGCCGCCAGAAGCGGCCGGAGAGCATGACGTTCGCCTTCTCGACGCTCGTCACCTTGCCGCGCCGCTGCCGCGCAAGCCCGAAGGCGACGCGCGCGACGCGGGCGATCTCCGCCTCGGTGTAGCTCTCGGTGTCGAAGCCGCGGCGCGTGCCGTCGGGCAGCGTCTCGATCCCGCGGGGTTCGCCGAAATAGATTCCCCCCGTGGATTCGCGGACGATCATGATGTCGAGCCCGCGCACGAGATCGGGCTTGAGCGAGGAGGCGTCCACGAGCGGATCGAGCACGAGTGCCGGCCGCAGGTTGGCGAACAGCCCGAGGTCCTTGCGCAGGCGCAGGATCCCGATCTCGGGGCGGCGCTCGAACTCGACCTTGTCCCATTTCGGCCCGCCGACCGCGCCGAACAGCACGGCATCCGCGGCCTTGGCGGCGGCCACCGTCTCGTCCGGGCAGGGGTGGCCGGTCGCCTCCAGCGCGGCCCCGCCGACCAGCCCCTCCGTCACGTCGAAGGAGACGGCGCGGCGCGCGGCCATCCAGTCGAGCACGCGCAGCGCCTCGGCCATCACCTCCGGGCCGATGCCGTCCCCTGGAAGCACGAGCAGCTTGCGGTTCGCCGGCATGCGCCCGTCCTTCAGGCGTAGAGCCAGGGCTGGGCCGCCTTCTGCCGCGCCTCGAAGCCGGCGATGGCGGCGGCGTGGGCGAGCGTCTGGCCGATCTCGTCCAGGCCTTCGAGCAGCATCTTCCGCCGCAGCGGGTCCACCTCGAAGGGGATCTCCTGGCCGTTCGGGCGAACCACCACCTGCCGCTCGAGGTCCACGGTGATGCGGGCGTTGCCGCCGAGGCGCGCATCCTCCATCAGCGCGTCGCACAGCTCGCGCGGCAGGCGCACCGGCAGGATGCCGTTCTTGAAGCAGTTGTTGTGGAAGATGTCGGCGAAGGAGGGGGCGATCACGCAGCGTATGCCGAAATCGAGCAGCGCCCAGGGCGCGTGCTCGCGCGAGGAGCCGCAGCCGAAGTTCTCGTGCGCGATCAGGATCTCGGCCTTGCGCCAGGGTTCCCGGTTCAGCACGAAATCCGGGTTCTCGCCGCCGTCCTCGCGGTAGCGCATCGGCGCGAACAGGTGCCGCCCGAGGCCGCTGCGCTCGATCGTCTTGAGGAAGCGGGCAGGGATGATCTGGTCGGTGTCCACATTGGCAAGCGGCAGCGGGGCGGCGATGCCGGTGAGGGTGGTGAAGGGCCTCATCGCGCCATCTCCCGCACGTCCACGAGCCGCCCCGTCACCGCCGCCGCCGCCGCCATGGCGGGGGAGAGCAGATGGGTGCGGCCGCCCGGCCCCTGGCGGCCCTCGAAGTTGCGGTTGGAGGTGGAGGCGCAGCGCTGCCCGGGCTTGAGCTTGTCCGGGTTCATGCCGAGGCACATCGAGCAGCCGGCCTCGCGCCACTCGAAGCCCGCCTCCTTCAGCACGCGGTCGAGTCCCTCCTCCTCGGCCTGCTTCTTCACGAGGCCCGAGCCCGGCACCACCAGCGCCCGCACGCCCTCGGCCACGCGGCGCCCGCGCGCCACGGCGGCGGCGGCCCGGATGTCCTCGATGCGGGAGTTGGTGCAGGACCCGATGAACACCACGTCCACCGGCGTGCCGGCGAGCGGCGCGCCGGGCGCAAGCCCCATGTAGTCCAGCATGCGCTGCATCTGCGCCCGCTTCGCGGGATCGGGCTCCTCCGCCGGGTCGGGCACGCGGCCGGTGATCGGCACCACGGCTTCCGGATTGGTGCCCCAGGTGACCATCGGCGCGATCCCGGCGGCATCGAGACGCACCTCCCGGTCGAACCGGGCGCCGGGATCGGAGGGGAGGGTGCGCCAGTACGCCAGCGCCTTCTCCCACGCCTCGCCCTTCGGCGCGAAGGGCCGGCCCTTGAGGTAGGCGAAGGTGGTCTCGTCCGGGGCGATCATCCCAGCCCGCGCGCCGGCCTCGATGGACATGTTGCACACCGTCATGCGGCCGGCCATGTCGAGGGCGCGGATCGCCTCGCCCGCGTACTCGATCACGTGTCCCGTGCCGCCCGCGGTGCCGATCCTGCCGATGATCGCGAGCACGATGTCCTTCGCGCTGCAGCCGAAGCCGAGCGTGCCGTCCACCGTGATCCGCATGTTCTTCGCCGGCTTCTGCAGCAGGGTCTGGGTGGCCAGCACATGCTCGACCTCGGAGGTGCCGATGCCGAAGGCGAGCGCGCCGAGCGCCCCGTGGGTGGAGGTGTGCGAATCCCCGCACACGATCGTCATGCCGGGCTGGGAAAGGCCGAGTTCCGGCCCGATCACATGCACGATGCCCTGCCGCGGATCGTCGAGCGGGATGTAGGGCACGCCGAAGGCCTTCACGTTGCGCTCGAGGGTTGCCACCTGCAGCGCGCTCTCGGGCTCCTCGATGCCGGTGAAGCGGGTGGAATCCGTCGGCACGTTGTGGTCCACCACCGCAAGCGTCGCCTCCGGCCGGCGAACCTTGCGCCCTGCGGCGCGCAGCCCCTCGAAGGCCTGCGGCGTCGTCACCTCGTGGATCAGGTGGCGGTCGATGTAGAGGATGGCGGTGCCGTCCGGCAGCCGCTCCACCACATGCGCGTCCCAGATCTTGTCGAACAGCGTGCGCGGTGTGGTCACCGGCGTCTCCTTCCCGAAGCCCGAGCGCGGGGGCCGGCCGGACTCGCCGGCCCCGGCGCGTCACTCGCCCTTGGCCGCGCCCTTGTCGGCCGACTTCTCGGCGATGCGCGCCGACTTCCCGGTGCGGCCGCGCAGGTAGTACAGCTTCGCCCGGCGCACCCGGCCGCGCCGGACAACCGTGATCTCGGCGAGGTTCGGGCTGTGCAGCGGGAACACGCGCTCCACCCCCTCCCCGTAGGAGATCTTGCGCACCGTGAAGCTGCTGTTCAGCCCGCGGTTGGAGCGGGCGATCACCACGCCCTCATAGGCCTGGGTGCGAGTGCGTTCGCCCTCCACCACGCGCACCATCACCCGCACCGTGTCGCCGGGCCGGAAATCCGGCACCGGGCGGGCGGCGAGGAGCTTCGCCTTCTGCTCCTCCTCGAAGCGCTGCAGCAGGTTCATCGTCAGGGGTTCCTTTCGGTCAGTCGGTGTAGGCGGCATCCGCCGCCCGAGGCAATCCCGCCGCGCGGGCCGCGGCGTATCGGGCCCAGAGATCGGGGCGGCGCTCGCGCGTGGCGGCTTCGGCCTGCGCCCGCCGCCATGCCGCCACCTGCCCGTGGTGGCCGGAGAGCAGCACCTCCGGCACCGCGCGGCCCTGCCATTCCGCGGGCCGCGTGTAGTGCGGGTATTCGAGGAGGCCGGCGGAGAAGCTCTCCTCCTCCGCGCTTTCGGCGGCGCCCATCACGCCGGGCAGCAGCCGGATGCAGGCATCGAGCAGGAGGATCGCCGCCGGCTCCCCGCCCGAGAGCACGACGTCGGAGACCGAGATCTCCTCCATCCCCCGCGCCTCGATCACCCTCTGGTCCACGCCCTCGAAGCGGCCACACAGCAGCGCCACCCCCGGCCCCGCCGCCAGGTCCCGCACCCGCCGCTGGGTGAGCGGCCGGCCGCGGGCCGAGAGGCAGATCAGCGGCAGGCCCTCGGGCACGGCGGCGCAGGCGGCATCCACCACATCCGGCCGCAGCACCATCCCGGCGCCGCCGCCGAAGGGCGCATCGTCCACGCTGCGGTGCCGCCCGAGGCCGAAGCGGCGCAGATCCACCGGCTCGCACGCCCAGAGGCCCTCGCGCAGCGCGCGCCCGGCGAGCGAGAAGCCGAGCGGCCCCGGGAACATCTCCGGGAACAGCGTGATGGGCACGGCGCGCCAGCTCATCGCCGCCGCTCCCGCGCGCCGCCGCGCGCGGCCGCCCCGCGCGCGGCCGCGGC
>JANWXJ010000066.1 GCA_025055335.1 Acetobacteraceae bacterium | reverse complement strand
CCGGCAGCCGCCGCGGCGCGGGCTGCCAGCCCGGCCCGGATGTTGCACACCGCCTGCGGGATCGTGATGGACTGCGGGATCGTGATGGACCCGGGGCGCCCCGGAACGCTAGAGAGCGCCCCGCGGCCCCGGAGGCCCGAGGCAGGGAGTGCAAGGGTGACGACACGCGAACGGCCCTTCGTCGAGATCGACAACGTGTCCATGCGCTACGGCGGGCTCGAGGGCACGCTCGCGCTGCAGGACTGCACGCTCTCCGTGGCGAAGGGCGAGTTCGTCGCCGTCGTCGGGCCCTCGGGCTGCGGCAAGTCCACGCTGATGCGCCTTGTCACGGGGCTGTGGCCGGCGACCGAAGGCAACGTCATCGTCGCCGGGCGCGAGGTGGAGAAGCCGCTCGCCATCGCCGGCATGGCCTTCCAGGCGCCCACCCTGCTGCCCTGGCGCACGGTGCTTGCCAACGTGATGCTGCCGCTCGAGGTGGTGGAGCCGCACCGCCACCAGCTCCGCGCCCAGCGCGCGGCGTACGAGGAGAAGGCGCGCGCCCTCCTCAGGCTCGTCGGACTGTCCGGCTTCGAGCGGAAATACCCCTGGCAGCTCTCGGGCGGGATGCAGCAGCGCGCCTCTCTCTGCCGGGCGCTGATCCACGACCCGCAGCTGCTGATGCTGGACGAGCCTTTCGCCGCCCTCGACGTGTTCACCCGCGAGGAGCTGTGGGGCGAGCTGCAGAACGTCTGCCAGACGCTGAAGCCGACGACGATCCTCGTCACCCACGACCTGCGCGAGGCGGTGTTCCTGGCCGACCGGGTGCTGATCATGTCGGCGCGGCCTGGGCGGATCATCGCCGAGCGCGCCGTGCCCTTCCCCCGCCCCCGCACGCTGGAAGACACCTACCGGCAGGACTTCCAGGACCTCGTGCACACGCTCCGCGAATACATCAGCGCCGCCCGCCGCGGCGAGGAGATCGCCCATGCCGCGTGATTCGGCCGCCATCTCCCCCGCAGGACTCGCCCGGATCGAGGCGATGGCCGCCGCCGCCCGCCGCCGCCGCCGGCTGCAGGCGGCGCTGCCCTGGCTGATCATCCTCGGCGCGCTCGCCTTCTGGGAGGTGGGGGTGCGCGCCTTCGCCATCCCCCCCTTCATCCTGCCCGCGCCGACCGCCATCGCCGAGAGCATGATCCGCTGGTGGCAGCCGCTGCTCGACAACTCGGCGCAGACGCTGATGACCACGCTCGTCGGCTTCGGCGCGGCGATCGTTTTCGGGCTGTTCCTCGGCGTGCTGATCGGCTCCTCCACCCTGCTCTACCACGGGCTCTATCCGCTGCTGATCGGGTTCAACTCCATCCCGAAGGTCGCGGTGGTGCCGATCCTGGTGATCTGGTTCGGCATCGGCACGGTGCCGGCGATCATCACCGCCTTCCTGATCAGCTTCTTCCCGATCGTGGTGAACGTGGCCACCGGCATCGCCACGGTGGAGCCGGAACTGCGCGACGTGCTGCGCGCGCTGGGCGCGCGCGGGCGGGACATCATCTTCAAGGTGGGGCTGCCGCGGGCGATGCCCTATTTCTTCGCCTCGCTCAAGGTGGCGATCACGGTCGCCTTCGTCGGCTCGATCATCTCCGAGACGGTCGCCGCCAACAAGGGCATCGGCCACCTGATGATCCTCGCCTCCTCGCGCTTCGACGTGCCGCTGGTGTTCTCCGGCCTCATCGTCACCGCGATCATGGGCATCGCGATGTACGTCATCTCGGCGGCGATCGAGCAGCGCGTGACCGGCTGGGCCACCCGCGGCACCACCGAACAGCAGCAGGTGGCGACCGGGGTGTGAGGCCGGCCTCGCTGGCCGTTAACCATTCGTTAGCGCCTGCGTTCACCATCTGCTAAGGAACGGCCCGGGCGGTTCGCCGCCCCGGCCAGGATGGCCGGACCCGCACTCCACCATCGCGGATGGCCGGCATGACGGATCCCGCCGCGCTGCTCGGCGCTCCTGGAACCGCCTGGTCCGACGGGGCGCCCCGGATCCTTGCCTACGCCTTCGCCGCAGACGGCCTCTCGGGGGCCGCCCCGCCCCTGGCCGACGGCCAGCGGGCCGCCTTCTCGGCAGCCCAGCAGGCGGCGGCGCGGCAGGCTCTCGCGAGTTTCGCCGCCGCCGCCGGCCTCGTCTTCGTCGAGGTTCCGGACAGCCCTGGCGAAGCGCTGGCCGACCTGCGCTTCCGGCTGGAACGGTTCGATCCATGGTGGGTGGCCGGCCGGGCGCTGCCGGCGCCCTACGGCGAGATCGCCCTGTCCCTCGCCTTCCACGCAAACGACACCCTGGCGCCCGGCCGGCGCGGCTTCGAGACCCTGCTGCACGAGATCGGCCACGCGCTCGGCCTTGTGCACCCGGGGCAGGGCCGGCTGCCCTTCCCCGCCGAAGCCGACCATCGCGGCATCAGCGTGATGTCGCTGAACCCGGGGCCGGAGGGCGTGGCCTCCGCCCTGCGCCCGCTCGATGGCGCCGCGCTCCGCCTGCTCTACGGCGCGCCCGGGGAGATCGCCTTCGCCTGGGGCTGGGAGGGAGAGCGGATCGCGATCCGCGGCGACGGCGTGCTGCGGGGCACCGCGTGGCACGATGTGCTGCGCGGCGGCGGCGGAGCCGATTCCCTGTTCGGCGGCGCCGGAGACGACATCCTGGCGGGCGGCGGCGGCGCCGATCTGCTGGCGGGCGGCAGCGGGTTCGACATCGCCGTCATCGCCGCGCCGCGGCGGGCGACGCCGTTGACGCTCGAGCGCGATGCCAACGGCGGTGTGCGCGGCGTGGCCGGAGAGGCGACGCTCGAGAGCATCGAGTCGCTGCTGTTCCTCGACGGGCGACTCGCCTTCGATGCCGCGGACCCGGCGGCGATCGCGGCAAGACTGCTCGCCGCCGCCGGGCTGGCCGCGGGGCCGGTCACGCTCGGCGAGGTGGCCTCCGCGCTCGCGGCCGGGGCCGATCCTGCGGGCGTGCTCGGCACGCTCGGCGTGTTGCCCGAGGCGGCGGCGGCCGCAGCGGCCGCGGCCCTCGCGCCGGAGGCGGCGGACGCTCAGACGCTGCCGGCGGACGGGCTCTTTGCCGCCGATCCGCTCGCCGGGCTGATCGCGCGGTTCTACGCCGCCGCGCTGCACCGGCTGCCCAAGCCGGACGGCCTCGCGTATTGGCATGCCGTCGGCGATCCGTTCCGCATCGCGCGCGGCATCCTGGCTTCCTCCGAGCATGCCGAGCTGCTCGCGGGAGGCGATCCGGTCGTCTTGTTCTACCTCGGGGCCTTGCGCCGGGCGCCGGAGGCGGAGGGCTTCGCCTACTGGCACGGCGTCCTCTCCTCCGATCCGGCGCTCGTGCTGGCAGGGGTCGCCGACAGCCCGGAGGCGCGGTGGCTGGCCGACTCGGGCGCCGACTGGCTGCTGCCCTGACCAGAGGCGGGGCTTTGCGGGCGCGGGCCTGTCCTGTATGGTTGCGGTTGAAACGGTTGGAGTGCCGAACCAACGGTGCCGGCCGAGACCACGCAACCGCAGGGAGAGAACCGATGCCCACCAACCGCCGCCGCCTCCTCGCCGGCTCCGCCGCGCTGCTCGCCGCGCCCGCCGTGCTGCGCATCCCGCGCGCGGAGGCGCAGGAGGTGACGCTCCGGCTGCACCACTTCCTGCCGGCGGCCTCCAACGTGCACCGCTTCTTCCTCGCCCCCTGGGCGGAGAAGGTGCAGCAGGAGAGCGGCGGGCGGCTGCGCATCCAGATCTTCCCGGCGATGCAGCTCGGCGGCGCGCCCCCCCAGCTCTACGACCAGGCCCGCGACGGGGTGGCCGACATCGTCTGGACGCTGCCGGGCAACACCCCCGGCCGCTTCCCCCGCATCGAGGCGGTGGAGCTGCCCTTCGTCGCGCACGCCTCGGGTGTCGTGAACGCCCGCGCCACGCAGGAGTTCTTCTCCACCGTGATCCCGGACGAGTTCCGCGAGGTGCATCCGATCTGCGTCTGGGCGCATGACGGGGGGCACATCCACGCCAACCGCCCGGTGCGACGGATGGAGGATCTGCGCGGCCTGCGGCTGCGCTTCCCGACGCGGCTGGCCGGCGAGGCGCTGCGGGCGCTCGGGGCCGCGCCGGTCGGCATGCCGGTGCCGCAGGTGCCGGAGGCGCTGGCGCAGCGCGCGATCGACGGTGCGGTGGTGCCGTGGGAGGTGGTGCCCTCGATCCGGCTGCAGGAGCTCGTGAACCACCACACCGAGATCACCGGCACCCCCTGCCTCTACACCACCACCTTCATCCTGGCGATGAACCGCGCGCGCTACGCGGCCCTGCCGGCCGACCTCCGGCGCGTGCTCGACGCCAATTCCGGCGAGGCCGCCGCCGTGATGGCCGGCCGGGTGTGGGACGAGCGCGGCCCGGTGGTGCGTGCCGAGGTCGCCCGGCGCCGGCAGAACACGATCTACGTGCTGCCGGAGGCGGAGAAGGAACGCTGGCAGGTGGCGACCCGCCCGGTGCTCGACGCCTGGTTCAGCGCCATGCGCGAGCGCAACATCGACGGCCAGGCGCTGCTTGCGCAGGTGCGCGCGCTGATCGCCAAGCACAGCGCCTGACAGGGCGGGCGGCGGGATCTCGCCCGCCGCCCTTCGCGCGGAGCGGCGGATGGACGGCAGGGACGAAGGCGGCACGATCGGCTGGATCATCCGCCTCACCGCCTTCGCAGGCGGTGTCGCGCTGCTGCTCGGCGCGGCGCTCACCACGGTGTCGGTGCTGCTGCGCTGGACGCTGCGCCAGCCCATCCCCGGCGATTTCGAGCTGGTGGCGATCCTCTCCGGGCTTGCGGTGTTCGGCTTCCTCGGCTGGGGCACGCTGCGCCGGTCCAACATCCTGGTTGACAGCCTGACGGCCTTCCTGCCGAAACGGGTGAACGAGGCGATAGACGCCTTCTGGATGGTGGTGTGGGCCGGCACGGCCGTGCTGCTGGCCGAGCGCATGGCCGTCGGCGCCGTCGAGACCTTCCGCAACGGCACCGCCACCATGGTTCTGCTGCTGCCGACATGGTGGGCGGTGGCGCTCGGCGCGCTCGGGCTTGCCATCGTGGTGCCGGCGGCGCTGCTCTGGGCGTGGCGGCTCGGACGCGGGCGGCGCGGCTGATGGGGCAGGAGTTCGTCCTCGCCGCCGGCGGCTTCGGGCTGCTCTTCCTCCTGCTGGCGCTGCGCGCGCCCGTCGGGATCGCGATGCTGATCGCGGGCGCCGTCGGCTATCTCTGGATCCTCGACCTCACCACCCTGCTCAACTTCCTCAAGACCACGCCCTACCACCTGTTGGCCAACTACACGCTGTCCGTCATCCCGCTGTTCATCGCCATGGGCGCGATCGCCGAGCGCGCCGGGCTCGCGCGGGATCTCTTCGTGGCGGCGAACGCGCTGCTCGGCCATCGCCGCGGCGGCGTGGCGATGGGGGTGGTCGGCGCCTGCGCGGGCTTCGGGGCGGTGTGCGGATCCTCTGTCGCCACCACCGCCACCATGGGCCGCGCCTGCCTGCCCGAGCTTCGCCGCCGCGGCTACGACCCCGCACTCGCCACCGGCACCATCGCGGTGGGCGGCACGCTCGGCATCCTGATCCCGCCCTCGGTGATCCTCGTGATCTACGCCCTCACCACCGAGCAGAACATCGCCAAGCTGTTCATGGCGGCGCTGATCCCGGGGCTGATCGCGGTCGCGCTCTACATGCTGGTGATCCGGCTGCTCGTGCTGCGCCGCCCCGAACTCGGCCCGCCCGCCGAGCGCACGCCCTGGCCCGAACGCTGGGCGGCGCTGCGCGGCGTGGTGCCGGTGATGGCGATCGCCGTCACGGTGGTGGGCGGCATCTACGGCGGCATCTTCACCCCCACCGAGAGCGCGGCGGTCGGGGTGGTGGCGACGCTTGCCGTCGGCTTCGCGCGGCGCAGCCTCTCGTTGCGGCAGCTCCGCGAGGCGGTGGAGGCCACCGCCGAGACGACGGCGATGATCTTCGTCATCCTGCTCGGCGCTGCGGTGTTCAACGCCTTCCTGGCGCTGACCCAGGCGCCGGACCTTCTCGCGGTGTGGATCAGCGAGCAGGACCTGCCGCCCTACGGCATCCTGATCGCGCTGCTCGTCACCTACATCATCCTCGGCGCGGTGATGGACGAGCTCGCGATGCTCCTGCTCACGCTGCCGATCTTCTTCCCCGTCGTCCTGGCGCTCGACTTCGGGCTCGACACGAGCGAGGAGACGGCGATCTGGTTCGGCATCCTGGTGCTGATCGTCGTCGGCATCGGGCTGACGACGCCGCCGATCGGCCTCAACGTGTTCGTCGTCGGCGGGCTTGCGCGCGATGTGCCGATGGCGCGCATCTTCCGCGGCGTGATGCCCTTCGTGGCGGCCGACCTCGTGAAGCTCGCGATCTGCGTTGCCTTCCCCGGCCTGTCGCTGCTGCTGGTGCGGCTGCTGACATGAGCCGTCTTGACCGTCCGCTGGGCCGGCGCGACAGATCGGCGCCAGCTGTGGAGCGTGCTGCATGTTCGTGAGCATCGGCGGCCTTCCCTTCCACCTGCGGGACGAAGGCCCCCGCCACGCGCCCGTGGTCTTGATGCTGCATTCGCTCGGCACCGCCTTCGCCGTGTGGGAACCGCAGGCTGCCGCGCTTGCACGCCGCTTCCGCGTGCTGCGGATGGATCTGCGCGGGCACGGCCTGTCCGGCGTTTCGGAGGACGAAGGCAGCATGGCGCGCTTCGCGGCCGATGCCTTCGCGGCGCTGGACGCGCTCGGCATCCAGGCCGCGCATGTCGCGGGCCTCTCGATCGGCGGCCGCATCGCGCTCGAGATGGCGGCCACGGCGCCCGATCGCGTGCCGTCGCTGATGCTGTGCGACACCGCCCTCGAGTTCCCGCCGCCCGAGGGCTGGCAGCAGCGGATGGAGGCCGTGCGCGCGGGCGGCATGGCGGCGATCGCCGATGCCGTCCTGGCGCGCTGGGTGCGGGATGCGTCGCTGCCCTCCTCGCAGGGCCTGCTGCGCATGCTGCTGACGACGCCGCCTGCCGGCTACGCCTCCGCCGCCGCTGCCTTGCGGGACGCGCGGGCGGCGCCGCTCCTCGGGCGCATCGCCTGCCCGACGAGCGTGATCGTCGGCGAGCACGACCCGGCCACCCCGCCCGCCTGGGCCGAGGCGCTGCGCGATGCCATTCCCGGCGCGACGCTGACGGTGATCCCCGGCGCCTCCCACATCCCGACCTTCGAGGCGGCGGATGCCCTCACCGCCGCGCTCTCGGCCCACATGGCGCGCGTGCTGGCACCGCCCGCCGACGCCTACGCCGCCGGCATGGCGGTGCGGAAGGCGGTGCTTGGCGAGGCGCATGTGGCGCGCGCCGAGGCGGCGAAGGGGCCTCTCGATTCCGCGTTCCAGGAATGGATCACGCGCAATGTCTGGGGCGGCATCTGGACCCGTCCGGGCCTGCCGCGCCACACCCGCAGCCTGATCACGCTCGCCATGATGGCCGCACTCGGCCGCCACGAGGAGTTCATGCTGCACCTCCGCGCCACCCGCAACACCGGCGTGACGCCGGAGGAGATCGCCGAGGTCCTGCTGCAGGTCGGCGCCTATGCCGGCGTGCCCGCGGCGAACCACGCGCTGAAGCTCGCGAAACAGACACTGAAGGAGATGGAGGAGGAAGGCCGATGACAGACCCGGTTCCCTACCGGCTGCCCGACCCGGCGACGCAGCCGCCCTACGACGCGCCGGCCTACGGCAGCACGCATTTCCGGCACCCGAAGCAGCTCCTGCGCATCCCGCACACGCTGACCGAGACCTCGGCGCCGCGCTTCGAGCCGAAATGGTACCACCCGCACGCCGACCTCTCGAAGCACAACGGCAAGGAGGCGCAGGGCGAGCGCATCATCGTCGCCGGCCGGGTGTTCGACGAGGACGGGCGCCCGGTGAAAGGTGCCATGGTCGAGGTGTGGCAGGCGAACTCGGCCGGCCGCTACCACCACCCGCGCGACCAGCACGACGCGCCGCTCGATCCGAACTTCCTCGGCCGCGGCCGCGTCTTCACCGACGAGCACGGGAACTACCGCTTCACCACCATCCGGCCCGGCGCCTATCCGTGGCGCAACCACCCGAACGCCTGGCGGCCGGTGCACATCCACTTCAGCCTGCACGGCGCGGGCATGGCGCAGCGGCTGATCACCCAGATGTACTTCCCGGGCGACCCGCTGCTGCCGCTCGATCCGATCTTCAACGCGACCGCCGACGAGACCGCGCGCAACCGGCTGATCGCCCGCTTCGACCTCGACATCACCGAGCCCGAATGGGCGCTCGGCTACCGCTTCGACATCATCCTGCGCGGCCGCGACGCGACGCCGTTCGAGAACGTGGGAGGCTGACGATGACGCAGGCGACGGCGAGCCAGACTGCCGGCCCCTACTGGCACATGATCCACTTCCCCGAATGGGCGGACCTGACGCGCGCGGGCGGCCCGAACGAGGGGATCGAGGGCGAGCGCATCGTGCTGACCGGCCGCATCACCGACGGCCGCGGCGAGCCGATGACCGACGCCATGGTGGAGATCTGGCAGGCCGGTCCGGACGGCCGCTACGACGGCGCCTTCCACGGCTTCGGCCGCAGCGCCACCGACGAGCAGGGCCGCTTCCGCTTCGTCACCCTCAAGCCGGGGCCGGTGCCGGGCCGCGGCAACGCGCTGCAGGCGCCGCATGTGATGCTCTCGATCTTCGCGCGCGGGCTGATGAAGCAGGCCGTCACGCGCCTCTACTTCGCCGGGGAGCCGCTGAACGCGACCGACCCCGTGCTGAACATGATCGAGGATCCGGCGCGCCGGGCGACGCTGATCGCCGAGGCCGGCAACAGCCCCGGCGAGTGGCGGCTCGACATCCGCTTCCAGGGCGCCAACGAGACGGTGTTCCTCGAGGTCTGAGCGTGGCGGTCAATCCGGCGGACGGGCAGGTCTGGGGCGCGCTCTACGGCACGGAGGCGATGCGCGAGGTGCTCGGCGAGCGCGCGCTGCTCGCCGCCATGCTGCGCGTCGAGGCGGCGCTGGCGCGGGCCGAGGCGCGGCTCGGCATCCTGCCGCCGGCAGCCGCCGAGGCGATCACCGCCGCAGCGAGCGTGGACCGGCTGGACCTGCCCGCACTCGCGGCGGCCACCCGCAACACCGGCTACCCGGTGGTGGGGCTGGTGAAGCAGCTCTCCGCCCTCGCCGGGCCCGAGGCGGGGCGCTGGACCCATTGGGGGGCCACCACCCAGGACATCCTCGACACCGCGCTTGTGCTGGCGCTCCGCGACGCTCTGGCGCTGGTCGAGCGCGACCTCGAGGCCGTCATCGCCGCCCTCGCCGCCCGGGCGCGCGAGCACCGCGGCACGGTGATGGCCGGCCGCACCCATCTGCAGCATGCGCTGCCGACCACCTTCGGCCTCAAATGCGCGGTGTGGCTGATGCCGCTGCTGTCGAGCCGCGAGCGCATCGCGCAACTCAAGCCGCGGCTGTTGCGCGTGCAGTTCGGCGGGGCGGCGGGCACGCTCGCCTCGCTCGGCGACCGCGGCCTCGAGGTGCTGCGGGAACTCGCGCGCGAACTCGACCTCGCGGAGCCGGAGGCGCCCTGGCACGCCGCCCGCGACGCCTTCGCGGAGGCGGTGTCCGTCCTCGGCATCCTCGCCGGCGCGCTCGCCAAGATCGCGACCGACGTGATGCTGCTGATGCAGACGGAGGTGGCCGAGGTGTTCGAGCCGCACGCGCCGGGCCGCGGCGGCAGCAGCACCATGCCGCAGAAGCGCAACCCGATCGCCTGCGAATACGTGATCGCCCAGGCGCGCGGCGTGCAGGCGCTGGTGCCGCTGGTGATGAACGCCATGGCGGGCGACCACGAACGCGCGACCGGGCCGTGGCAGGCAGAGCCGCTCGCCATCCCGCAGGCCTTCCTGCTCGCGCACGGCGCGCTCGCGCAGGCGCGGCTGATCGCCGAGGGCATGACGGTGGATTCCGCCCGCATGCGCCGGAACCTGGACGCGACAGGCGGGCTGATCATGGCCGAGGCGGTGATGATGGCGCTCGCCCCCGTGCTCGGCCGCGGCGCGGCGCACGAGGTGGTGCACCACGCCTGCGACGTGGCGCTGGCCGAGGGCGTCCCGCTCGCCGAGGCGCTCGGGCGGGAGGCGTCGGTTGCGGCGGCGCTCGCGCCCGAACGCATCGCCGCCATCGCCGATCCGGCCTCCTATCTCGGCGCGGCCGGCGCCTTCGTGGACCGGGTTCTGGCGAAAGTCTGAGCCCGGCGCTATGTGCTCCGGCCGATGGGAACATTGCCGGAACGCTTTGCGCGCTGGTTCGCTACGCGCGGCTGGACGCCGCGGCCGCACCAGCTCGCGCTGCTCGAGGCCGCGCGCGCCGGGCGCTCGGCGCTGCTGATCGCGCCGACCGGCGGGGGCAAGACGCTCGCGGGCTTCCTGCCCTCCCTCGTCGAGCTCTCGGAGCAGCCGCGCGAGGGGCTGCACACCCTCTACGTCTCGCCGCTCAAGGCGCTGGCCGTGGACATCGCCCGCAACCTCGCCGCGCCGGTCGAGGAGATGGCACTCCCGGTCCGCATCGAGACCCGCACCGGCGACACGCCGGCCAACCGCCGCGCCCGCCAGCGCGCGAGGCCGCCGCATCTACTGCTCACCACCCCGGAATCGCTCGCCCTGCTGCTGTCTCTCCCCGATGCGGGGGCGATGTTCGGCGGCCTCTCCGCCGTGGTGCTGGACGAGGTGCATGCGCTGGCCGGAACCAAGCGCGGCGACCAGTTGGCGCTGTGCCTCGCCCGCTTGCAGGCGCTGGCGCCCAGGCTGCGGCGCGTCGGGCTCTCTGCCACCGTCGCGCATCCGGAGGCGCTGCGGGCGTGGTGCTCGGCCACCGCCGATCCGCGCGACATCGCGCTGATCGAGGGCACGGGCGGCGCCGAGCCGATGCTCGAGACCATCCTGCCCGAGGGCCACCTGCCCTGGGGCGGGCACATGGGCCTTGCCTCCGCCCCCGAGATCTACCGCCGCATCGAGGCCGCGCGCGTCACCATCGTCTTCGTCAACACCCGCGCCCAGGCGGAACTGATGTTCCAGGCGCTGTGGCGCCTGAACGAGGCCAACCTGCCGATCGCGCTGCACCACGGCAGCCTGACGGTCGAGCAGCGCCGCAAGGTGGAGGCCGCGATGGCGGCGGGAAGGCTCCGCGCGGTGGTGGCGACGGCCGCGCTCGACCTCGGGATAGACTGGGGCGATGTGGACCAGGTGATCCAGGTCGGCGCGCCGAAGGGCGTCTCGCGCCTGCTGCAGCGGGTGGGGCGGGCGAACCACCGGATGGAGGAGCCTTCCCGCGCCGTGCTCGTGCCCGCCAACCGCTTCGAGGTGATCGAGTGCCGCGCCGCGGTCGAGGCGATCGCCGCCGGCGAACTCGACGGGGAGCCGCCGCGCCCGGGCGGGCTCGATGTGCTGGCGCAGCACCTGCTGGCCATGGCCTGCCACGCCCCCTTCCACCCCGATGCGATGTACGAGGAGGTGCGGCGAGCCGCCCCCTATTCCGCCCTCTCCCGCCGCGATTTCGACGACACGCTGCGGCTGGCCGAGAACGGCGGCTACGCGCTCTCCGGCTACGAGCGCTTCCGCAAGCTGTTCCGCGATTCCGAGGGGCGGATGCACATCGCGGGCAAGGCCGCGGCGCGGCAGGTGCGGATGAACCTCGGCACCATCGTCGAGACGCCGCTCATCCAGGTGAAGCTGCGCGGCGGGCCGGTGCTCGGCGAGGTGGAGGAGTGGTTCGTCTCCACGCTCGAACCGGGGGACTGCTTCCTCTTCGCCGGCCAGGTGCTGCGCTACGAGAGGCTGGAGCCGACGCGAATCCTCGTCTCGCGCGGGGGCGAGGGCGATCCGCGCGTGCCGACCTATGCCGGAAGCCGCATGCCGCTCACCACCCATCTCGCCGCGCGGGTGCGCGCGATCCTGGCCGAGCCCGCGCGCTGGGGCGGCCTGCCGGAGCCGGTGCGGGAATGGCTCCGGCTGCAGGCGCTCCGGTCCGCCCTGCCGGAGGCGGAAGGGCTGCTGGTCGAGACCTTCCCGCGCGGCGGGCGGTGGTTCCTGATCGCGTACTGCTTCGAGGGGCGGCTTGCCCACCAGTCGCTCGGCATGCTGGTGACGAAGCGCATGGAACGGGCCGGCTACGGGCCGCTCGGCTATCTCGGCACCGATTACGTGCTGGCCTGCTGGTCCGCCTTCGAGCCGACCGACGTGGCCGCCCTGTTCGACGAGGACATGCTGGGCGAGGATCTGGAGGAGTGGATGGCCGAATCCTCCGTGCTCCGCCGGAGCTTCCGCAACATCGCCGTGGTGGCGCAGATCATCGAGCGCAGCCGCGGGGGCGAGGCGAAGGCCGCGCGCAGCATGACCGTGAACGCCGACCTGATCTACGACGTGCTCCGCCGGCACGAGCCCGATCACGTGCTGCTGCGCGCCACGCGCGCCGAGGCCGCCCAGGGCCTGACCGACATCGCCCGCATCGGCGCGCTGCTCCGGCGCGCCAGGGGCCGGATCCGCCACATGCGGCTCTCCCGCGTCTCGCCGCTCGCGGTGCCGGCGCTGGTCGAGGAGGGGCGGGAATGGGTGCCGGGCGGGGCGCGCGACGCGCTGCTCGCCGAGGCCGCCGCCCTGGGGGCCGTGGCGACGGACGGGACAGAGGCCTTCGACGAGGCGCTCGAGGAGGCGCTCGAGGGCGTCAGGATCCACGCGCGCATGGACCGCCCGCGCCACAAGGTGGCGGAGGCGCGGCGGCAGAGGCGATCGCGCTTCATCCGCAACGCCCCGCGCGCGGCGAGCCCGCGCGCATGATCGCACCGCTCCATCTGGCGGGCGAGCGGCTCGGCCTCTGCCCCTCGGGCGTTGCGCTCTGGCCCGCGCGCCGGACGCTGATCGCGGCCGATCTGCATCTCGAGAAGGGCAGCGCCTTCGCCGCACGCGGCGCGCCGATCCCGCCCTATGATTCGCGAGAGACGATCCGGCGCCTCTCGCTCGCGCTGCGCCGGCACGATCCGGCGCGGGTGATCCTGCTCGGGGATTCCTTCCACGACCGTGGCGCTGCGGCGCGGCTGCCGGCCGAGGAGCGCGCCGCGCTCGCGCGGCTGCTCGCCCCGCGGGAGACGGTGTGGATCCTCGGCAACCACGACCCTGCCCCGCCCGAGGGGCTGCCCGGGCACGCGGCCGAGCGGCTGGAAGACGGGCCCTTCCGCTTCGTCCATATCGCCGATCCGCAGGCGCGGCCGGGCGAGATCTCGGGCCACTACCACCCGAAGGCGACGCTTCTCACGCGCGCGGGCCCGATCACGCGGCCGGCCTTCCTGGCCGATGCCAAGCGGCTGATCCTGCCCGCCTTCGGCGCCTATGCGGGGGGGCTCGATGCCTCGGATCCGGCGCTTGCGCGCCTGTTTCCGCGCGGCGGCCGGGCGTTCCTGATCGGCGCCGAGCGGCTCTATTCCGTCCCCCTCTCGGCAGGGCGGCGCGCCGCCCCATCTCCGGCGGCATGACGGGCATCCTCTGGTTCCGCGCCGATCTGCGGCTGGCCGACAACCCTGCCCTGCACGCCGCCGCCGCCGGCGGGCGGCCGGTGCTGCCGGTGTTCGTCTGGGACGAGGCGGCGATGGGCGCGCGCGCCCCGGGCGGGGCCGCGCGCTGGTGGCTGCACCATTCCCTCGCCTCGCTCGCGCGGGATCTCGCCGCGCGCGGGGCGGTGCTGCACATCGCCCGCGGACGGGCGGAGGAGGTGCTGCCCCGCCTTGCCGCCGCCACCGGCGCGACCGAGGTGCACGCGATGCGCGCCTATGAGCCCTGGGCGCGCGCGCAGTCCGAGCGGGTGCACAAGGCGCTCTCCGGCGCGCTCGTGCTGCACCGGTCGGCGCTGCTGCATGAGCCGCATCTGGTGCGCACCGGCAGCAGCGCCCCCTATTCGGTCTACACCCCCTTCTCCCGCGCCCTGTTCGCGGCCGGCGATCCGCCGCCCCCGATCCCGGCGCCGGCGCGGCTTGCCGGAATCGCCGCGCCCGGGGGCGAACCGCGGGAGGCGCTCGCACTGCTGCCTACCCGCAACTGGGCCGAGGCCTTCCCGCGCCACTGGAGGCCGGGGGAGGCCGGGGCGGCCGAGCGGCTCTCCCGCTTCGCGGCACGCGGCCTGAAGGGCTACGCGGCGCGCCGGAACACCCCCGGCATCGAGGGCACCTCCGGCCTCTCGCCGCATCTGCGCTGGGGCGAGATCAGCCCCCGCCAGCTGTGGCACGCGGCGCGGGAGGCGGGTGCCGCCGGCCCAGACGCCTTCCTGAAGGAGATCCTCTGGCGCGAGTTCGCCTATCACCTGCTGTGGCACCGCCCGGAGATGGAGGCGGAGCCGCTCCGCCCCGAGTTCCGCGCCTTCCCCTGGGCGCGGGATCCGGCCCTGCTCGGCGCCTGGCGGAAGGGGCGCACCGGCTACCCGATCGTGGATGCGGGGATGCGCCAGCTCTGGGCCACCGGCTGGATGCACAACCGCGTGCGGATGATCGTCGCCTCCTTCCTGGTGAAGCACCTGCTGCAGCCCTGGCAGGAGGGCGAGGCGTGGTTCTGGGACACGCTCGTGGATGCCGATCCCGCCTCCAACCCCGCTTCCTGGCAGTGGGTGGCGGGCTGCGGCATGGATGCGGCGCCCTATTTCCGCATCTTCAACCCTGTGCTGCAGGGCGAGAAGTTCGACCCCGACGGCGCCTATGTCCGGCGCTGGGTTCCCGAGGTCGCCGCCCTGCCCGACCGCTTCGTGCACCGCCCCTGGGAAGCGCCCTCGCCGCCGCCCGGCTATCCCAAGCCGGTGGTGGAGCACGCGGCCGCGCGCGCCCGCGCGCTTGCCGCCTTCGCCGCGATCCGGCGCGAGGCCGCATGATCTGGCCGCCCCGGGGCTTCTGCGGCATCCGCGTGGTGGGCGACGTGCACGGCGATGCCGAGGCCTTCCGCGCCGCCATCGAAGGCGCGCGGGCAGCGAACCTCTTCCTCCTCCAGCTCGGGGACCTGACGGACGACGGCCCCGACAGCCCGGAGGCGCTGCGGCTGATGTTCCGCCTGCTGGACGAGGGGCGGGGCCTGTTCCTGCTCGGCAACCACGACCACAAGCTCCGCCGCGCGCTGCTCGGGGAGAAGGTGGCGATCGAGCCGGAAAGCCTCGGCCGTTGCCTCGAGCAGCTTGCCGCCGCGCCGGACCGCGCGGCGCTCGCCGCCCGCGCCGTGGCCGAGGTGGAGCAGGCCCCGGCGTGGCTGCGCCTTGGCGATCTGCTGTTCGTGCACGGGGGCTTCCACACCCACATGCTGCATGCCGCCCCGCCGCGCGATGCCGGGGCGCGGCGCCCCGCCGGGGCGGTGGCGCGCGCCCTGTTCGGCGAACCGACCGGCCGCACCCTGCCGAACGGCAAGCCCGAACGAAGCTACCGCTGGATCGACCGCATACCCCGCGGCATGCACGTGTATCTCGGCCACGACCGGCGGAGCACCGACGGGCGGCCCCTGCGGGTCGTGGGCGAACAAGGCGGAGATGCGTGGTTCCTCGACACCGGGGCGGGCAAGGGCGGGCATCTCTCCTGGATGGACCTGCCTCTGCCGCAGGCGGCGGGCGGCGGGCGGGGCGCCGCCCTGTCGGCCTGAAGCTGGCCGCGCCGGGCGGGGGCCCTCAGCGCCGGACGATCTCCACCCGCCGGTTCTGCGCCCTGCCCTCGGCGGTCTCGTTGCTCGCCACGGGGGCGGCCATGCCGGCGCCGAAGGGTGTCAGCCGCGCCGGGGCGATGCCGAACTCGCGCGTCAGGATCGCCACGATCGCCGCCGCCCGCCGGCGGGAGAGGTCGACGTTGTAGTCGAAGGCGCCCTGGTTGTCGGTATGCCCGACCACGATCACCGACAGGGCCGGGTTGGCGCGGAGGAAGCGGGCGATCTCCTCGAGCGTGGGGCGGGAATCGGGGCGCGGGTCGGCGCGGTCGGTGTCGAACAGGATGCCGTAGAGCGCGACCCGGCCGCCCTGGGCGATGGCCCGCGCCATCTCGTCGGCCGAGACGAACACGACCCTGTCGCGCTCCATCGGCCGCGCCTCCACCACATCCACCACGGTGAAGGACCCGGCGCGCGGCTCCGGCACCGACAGCAGCGCGACCCATACGTCGCCCTCGGGCCGTTCGCGGCGGAGCACGGCATACACCTGGTCGCTCCAGTTCGAGGGGAGGTTGGAGAGGCGGATCGGCGATTCCTCGGTGACGGCGAACCACAGGTCGGCGCCGGTGCCGCCGCAGTCGCGCCCGCGGCAGGAGAACACCACCGAGAAGCCGTTGCGCTCGAGCTGGCCCTGCAGGTTGCGCACCACCTCGAGCGGCGAGCGCCCGGGCGGCCCGGCATAGAGCAGGCGCGTGTAGCGGCCCGAGACGAGGGCGCTGTTGCCCTCCCTCAGCCGCGGCTGGCCGGGCTGGCGGCCGGTGATGGCGGCGGTGGCAAGCCGCAGCTCCTCGAACTCGCGCTGCTGGCGGAAGCGCTGGTCCGAGCCTTCGTAGCGGCCGACGAGCGGATGGTCGGCGCCGGCGGCCGGGGCACCCGCGCGCTGCGGCTGGGCAAGCGCCGGGACCGGGCCGAGGAGGAGCGCGCAGAGCAGGATCGGCAAGGCAAGGGCGCGGTGCATGGCGTGAGATCTCCGCAACGATGGCCGGGACGATAGAGCAGCCGCGGCCGGGCGGGAACCGCGCGGCGGTTGCGCCGGCAGCGGCGCGGGCGAGGGCCGCCCCGGGCGCTCCGGCAGGCCCCCGAGGATCCGGCCGCGGG
>JANWXJ010000013.1 GCA_025055335.1 Acetobacteraceae bacterium | reverse complement strand
TGGATGCGCGCCTCAGGGTGCGCGGCGTCAAGGGGCTGCGCATCGCCGACGCCTCGGTGATGCCCGCGATCCCTTCCACCAACACCGCCGCCCCGACGATGATGCTGGCCGAACGCGCCGCCGAGTTCATCCTGGCGGGCGGCTGAGGCCGCCCCGCCGCGCTACCCCCGCTGCACCAGCAGCGGAAGGCCCAGCGCGGAGGAGACATGCGTCCCGCGCTCGCACAGCACCGGCAGGCCGAGAGCAGAGGAGAGAGGCGTTGCCGTCCGCGTCGTCAGATCGAAGGCCATCACCTTCGAGAACATCCAGCCGGGCGCCGTGAGGGAGGGAAGGCCCGAGAACGCCTCGAAGGGGTGTTTCATGCGCGTCAGCACCGGCAGCTGCAGAGAACTCGACAGCGGCGTCGCCTCCTCGTAGCGCGGGGCGGGCGGGGCCTCCCGCGGCAGGCCGGAGCCGAGCGAGCCGCGCCGCCGAAGCAGACGCTCGGCGAAGGCGGCCCGGCCGAAGGGGGCATGGACCACCACAAGGCCGGCTCCCTCTACGAGCCTCGCAGCCAGCAGCCGGGCATGCGCCTTCAGCACATAGGCCCGGCAGAGCGCCTCCATCTGCGCATCCCGTGTCGGCGTTTCGCCCGGGCGGGCGCCGAACACATGCACGTCGTTGTAGCCGTGCCGCACGAGGTCGGCCGCCGCCGCCTCCGCCACCGCGCGAGAGGGGAACAGGCTGCACAGTGTCTCAGGCATGGCGTCCTACCTTGTCCGGAAGTCCAGGGAATCAGCCGCGGAGCGCCGTGCCTCGGCAGCGCTCCGCGGACGGGTCAGCAATGGCACCATCACCGCGAGCGCGGCAAGCAGCAGCGCGATCTCGATGAGGAATACCGGCACGTAGCCGGCGGCCGCGCCATGCGCGGCGACGAGCGCGGGGTTCGCCGCGGCGATGTCACGCACCGGCGCACCGAGGGCAACGCCAATGCCGGCCGCCGTCGCCTGCACCGCCCCCCAGGCGCCGAGCGCGAGCCCGGCTTGTTCCTTCGGCGCCAGGTTCATGGTGGCGGTGAGTGTGCCGTGGCCGAACAGCCCGGCGCCGAGCCCGACGACCAGCACGCCGAGCACGAACAGCGGCGGCGCCCCCATCGGTGCCGCGATCACGACCGCGAGGAACCCGCCTACCCCCGCCACTCCTCCGGCCGCGGCCATGCGGAACGGATCGCCCCCCCGGCTGAGCACGCGCGAGGCGACCGCGAAGCCCGAGAGCGTGCCCAGGGCCAGGGCCGCGGTCAGCGTCGTCGTCTCGCCGACCGTCATGCCGAGCACCTCGCCGCCATAGGGTTCTAGCAGCACGTCCTGCATGCCGAAGGCCATGGTGCCGAGGCCGATCGCGAGCAGGCGCGCGACCGCCCGGTCCCCCGCGAGATAGAGCACAAGGGCATCGCGGAAGGAGGGTTCTGGTTGCGCCGCCTCGGCCTCGATCTCGGCGCGGGAGCGGCGCGGCTCCTGCTTCCACAGCGCCACGGCGTTGAGCAACAGGGTGATGACGGCGGAGGCCTGGATCACCTGGATCAGCCGCCCGGGCGTGAACTCGGCAAGCGCAAGGCCGAAGGCGAAGGCGCTGCCGATCATGCCGAGCAGCAGCATCACGTACATCAGCCCGACCACGTTCGGCCGCTGTTCGGGCCGCGCCTGATCGGTGGCGAGCGCGAGGCCCACCGTCTGCGTCGTGTGGATCCCCGCGCCGACCAGCAGGAAGGCAAGCGCCGCGGCCACCTGGCCGATCCAGGCCGGCGCCTCCGCCGCCCGGCCCTCCCCGGCCAGCACGAGCAGCGCGAAGGGCATGATGGCGAGCCCGCCGAACTGCAGCATGGAGCCGCGGAACAGGAATGGCACGCGCCGCCAGCCGAGCACGCAGCGGTAAGTGTCGGACTTGAAGCCGATCAGCGCACGGAACGGGGCGATCAGCACCGGCAGGGCAATCATGCTGGCGACGATCGAGGCTGCGAGCCCAAGCTCCACGATCATCACCCGGTTCAGCGTGCCGACCAGCAGGACGAGCGACATGCCGACCGACACTTGCACCAGCGACAGGCGCAGCAGGCGGGACAGCGGAAGGTCGGGGGAGGCGGCATCGGCGAAAGGCAGGAAGCGCGGCCCTGCCTCCGCCCATATCCGCATCATGCTTCTGCTGAATCGGTTCATAGTTGATGCTGTCCTCCGCGCGCCGCCGTCCTTCCGTCACGCCCAGCCCCGGCACCATGCAGTCTCCGGCCCTGCGGTACGGCCGATGCCAAGCCTTGGCGCGGGCACCGCGCCGGCGGCGGACCGGCCCTGATCGCTGCCGCAGCGATCCGGGCCGCGCCGTCGGCCGAGGCGCGTCAGCGCGTCTCGGCCGAGGCGAGCAGTGGCCCGCCGGAGGGCGACACCGTCACCGACTGCGGCGCGGTGCCGTTGGTCGGCGTGATCGTGACGACGAAGGCGGTGCCCTCGGCGGCGGCCACCGGTGTCACGCTCACCGTGAAGCCAGCCGGGGCCTGCGTCGCCGCCCGCTGGACCGGTTCGGTCGTGGCGTCGGCGGCGCGGGTGCGCGACGAACCCTTCCAGTAGTCGGCCATCCAGGTCGTGTTGGTAAGGACCGAGGCATGCACGAGAAGCGCGATCACGGTGACCCCGCCGAGGAACAGCGGCAGGCCGACCGTGGGCTTCACGACGCACCAGATGCGCCCGTTGTTCATGACGGCCCTCCTACTTCAGCCAGGGTGTGTAGATGTAGGCGAGCACATGCGCGATCACCGCGATCAGGAAGAAGATGCGGGATCCATCGATCACGTATTTGTGCAGCGCCTCCGATTCCTTGATGGTCAGGCCGGTCGGCCAGACCCTGTTGGGATCGTCGAGACTGTCCATGCGGTTAGCCCTCCTCCGCGCTCACGCACCAGCGCCTCTCGCCCCCCTGCCGTGCCGCGGCGCGGCGTGGCTCGGGCGTCTCCGGCGCGCCGGCGAGGCACGATCCGGAGCGATGGCCTGGGGGCGACGGTGCCGGGCACAGGCCACAGGCGATGTCAAGTTTCCCTGACAAATGATGTCTTACTGACTTGACAACCGACTGTCAACGGAAGCCGCGGAACTTGGGCTCAAACCGACAGTCGGTCCGTGGTAGGTGCCCTGGGAGAGGCAAGCGGGACACATTGAAGAGAACGGTCGCCGAACCCGCAAAGCGGACACGGCGGCCGCAGGATCGCGTCGGACGTGCCGGCCGCAAGATGCGGCCCCTGGACATCAAGCCAGCGTGAAGGCCTCGTTGATCGCGCTCTTCACGCCACCGCCCATCTGCGGCCCGCCGCCCGCGACGTAGATCGAATCCCCGATCACCACCGCCCCCGTGCCGTGGCGGGGTGTCAGCATCGGCGCATAGGATTCCCAGGTGTTCGTCACCGGATCGAAGGCCTCATTCTGGCCATAGACACGGTTCGTTCCCTCGCCGCCCATGCAGAAGATGCGGTCGCGGTACCAAACGCAGCCATGTCCCGAACGCGCCGTGGGGATCGGGGTGCGGAACGTCCACTGATCGGTGCGCGGGTCGTAGCTGTGGTGCAGGTTGGAGTTGGTGTGGAAGGTATCCACGCGGCCCGCGATGATGTGGATGTGGCCGTTCACCGCAACGATGCCGCAATGGTCCCGCCCGAGCGGCATCGGCTGGCGCCGCGTGTACCGGTCCGTTTGCGGATCATAGACGAGATGCCAGTCCACCGAGCGGCGGTTTTCCGATCCGATCGCCCCGCCGATGATGTGGATGACGCCATCAAGCGCCACACAAGCCATCGCACCGCAGGCCTCCGGAAGGCGTCGCAGCGTGTGCCAGCGCTGCCCGTCGAAGGCGTAGACGCCGTCGTGCGGTGTGCGGTTCTGTTCGAGAAAGCCGCCGAAGGCGTACAGCCTGTCCCCGAGCGTCGCGACGCCGACATGATTCGCCCCGCGCGGGAGCTGCGCCAGCTCCTCCCAGCTGTTGGTCGCCGGATCGTAGGCGTGGTGATAGGGCCGGTCCACCCGCTGTTCGGCGTAGCCGCCGACGAGATGCATCCGCCCGCGGTATTCCACCGCCCAGGCCATCTCGGTGCGGGGGACAGGCAGCGGCGCCAGCGCCCGCCACACACCCTGCCGCGCAGCGCGAGGCGCGGGGCTGTCGGTGACGGCATGCTGGATCGCAAGTTCGGGCAAGTCTATGCGCCCCGGCTGGTTCAGGCGCTCGAACTGCCCGGCGTGGTGATGGTGGTGGCCGCCCTGCGCGAACGCAGGTCCGGCGGCGAGGGCAAGGCCCCCAGCGATCAGATGGCGTCGGCGCAGAGTCATGTCGTCCTGTCCTCCCCTCGATCGCCCCCGGGCGTAGCACGCTCCGGCGCGGGCGACCAGTTCCGCCCCCGAGGCGCCGGCCTGGTCGCCGCGGCCAAGCCCTCACTCCGCCGCCGCCTGCACCGACCCGTCGCCGGTGAGCTGCGTGCGCACGAGCTCCGCGAAGCGCCCGCCCTGCCGGAGGAGGGTCGTGTAGTCGCCCCGCTCGACGATGCGGCCGCCCTCGAACACCAGGATCTCGTCCGCGTCCTTCACGGTGGAGAGACGGTGGGCGATGATGAAGGTGGTCCGACCGGCCATCAGCGCCTTCAGCGCCTGCTGCACGCGGGCCTCGGTGGCGGCGTCGAGCGCGCTCGTCGCCTCGTCCAGGATCAGCACCGGCGGATCCTTGAGCAGCGCCCGCGCGATCGACAGCCGCTGCTTCTGCCCGCCAGAGAGCGTCGCGCCGCGCTCTCCGACCAGCGTATCGAGCCCGTCCGGCGTCGCCTGGATGAAGTCCCACGCCTGCGCCAGACGGCAGGCCATCTCGATCTCCTGGTCGGTGGCGTCGGGGCGGCCGACCAGCAGGTTGTCGCGGATCGAGCGGTTGAACAGCATCGCGTCCTGGAACACCACGCCGATGTTGCGGCGGAGGCTCTCCAGCGTGAGGGCGCGCAGGTCGTGCCCGTCGAGCGTGATGCGGCCTTCCTTCGGATCCCACAGCCGCTGCAGCAGGGCCATCGCCGTCGTCTTGCCGGCACCGGTGTGGCCGACGAGAGCCACGGTCCGCCCGGGGCCGGAGGAGAAGGAGATGTCCTGCAGGATCGGCGGCCCCCCCGGGTAGGCGAAGCCAACGCCCTCGAACGCCACCTCGCCCCTGGCCCGCCCGATCGAGATCGCATCCGGCGCCTCCGGCACGGAGGAGCGGGCGTCGAGGATCGCGAACATCTCCTCGATCGAGGGCCGCTGGAACACGAGGCGGGAGACGAACCCGACCGCGCCTTCCAGCCGCGCGATCAGCATGGTGGCGAGCCCCATGAAGGTGACGATCTCGCCAACACTCGCCTTGCCCTGAAGGTGCAGCACCGTGCCGAGCACGAAGATCGCGATGACGCAGAGGGTGGAGGCGGAGCGCGTCAGCACCGCCACCACCGCCCACCAGTTCAGCACCGGGAACTGGTGCGCCAGCACCTGGCGCGTGATGTCGGCGAACAGGCGGGATTCGGCGCCGAGGCGGGTGAAGGACTGCACCACCACCACGTTCGACAGCGCGTCCTGCGCCGTGCCGGCCATCTTGGTGTGCAGCCACTCCACCTTCTCCTGCGCCTTTTGCGTCTTGGTCACGACGTAGCCGGAGATTGCGCAGAACAGCGCCACCAGCACGATCAGCAGCAGCGCCAGCCGCCAGTTCAGGAACAACGTCAGCGGCAGCAGCACGAGGCAGGCGATGAAGGTGACGAGATGCTCGCGGAAGAAGGACAGCCACAGGAAGAACAGGTTGTCCGCGCCGACCAGCATGATCTTCATCAGCCGGCCGGACTGCGTGTCCCCGTGGAAGGAGAGCGGCAGCGAGAGCACGTGCTCGAAATAGCGGTGCATAAGCCCGAGGCGGTTGCGGTGCGCCATGCGGTCGGCGCCGAGGGCGGTGGCCACCGCAAGCCCGATGCCGACAAGCCCGACCACCCCCCAGATCGCGAGCAGCAGCACCGCCTGCGACCACAGCGCGCCTTCCTCGAGGCCGGAGGCGCGGGCCAGCAGGTCGATCACCCAGCCGAACAGCAGGGGCTCGAGAAACTGCACGCCCGCCAGCACCACGGCGGCGACGCCGATCGCGATCGCCACCTTCCGGTCGCCGGCCAGAAGCCCGAGAACCCGTGCGTAGGTGCGGATGAAGCCCATGCGGCGCCCCCTTCTCCCGGCGAAGCCTAGAACCGCTTTGCGGCAGGAAACAGGTGGGGTCAGCCGCCTCGCAGCAGTGCGGCGAGCGCGGGCGAGAGGCCCGTGCTGTCGCGCCCGGCGAGCGGCGCGAGCCCGCCCGTGCGCGGCTTGGCGGGCCGCATCGCGGCCAGCGCCTCGGCCAGGCGTACGCCGGCCTCGATGCCGTCCACGAGCGGCACCCCCGACCTCGCCTGAAGGCGCCCCGCTGCGCCGGCCAGCGCCGCGCCGCCCATCACCACCGCCTCCGCCCCCTCGGCGACCGCGGTTTCGATCCCCTCGAGGATCAGCCGGTCGGCGGCCGCCGGATCGGCCAGCGCCGCCTGCGGCGTGGCGGCGACGCCGACGAGCGACGCGCAACGCGACGCGAGTCCGTGCTGCGCGATGCGATCACGGTAGGCGCCGGTGCCGCCGAACGTCACCAGCCCGAAGCGGGTGCCGAGCAGGCATGCGGTGAAGCAGGCGGCCTCCGTCATGCCGACCACCGGGCAGGGCATGAGTTGCCGCGCCGCCTCCAGCGCGGTGTCGAGGCTGACGGCGAGCAGCACG
The DNA here is from genome assembly GCA_025055335.1 of Acetobacteraceae bacterium. Lineage (GTDB taxonomy): Bacteria > Pseudomonadota > Alphaproteobacteria > Acetobacterales > Acetobacteraceae > JANWXJ01. The sequence goes on along the minus strand of JANWXJ010000013.1, from coordinate 629 downwards.
GCGTCCACCTCTCCGGCGTGCCGGGCCAGCAGGTCGAGCAGGCCATGGGCGGCGATCGCGTCCTCGGCGCGCGAGGAGATCACCGCCGGGCCGAAGGCGGGCGTCGCGGGGATGATCTCGGTGCCGGGGGAGGCCGCGCGCCGCGCCGCCTCGGCGCAGAGCAGCGTGATCGCGTGGGTGGTGTTGGCGTTGGCGAGCAGGAGGCGCATGGGGGTCAGCCGATCAGGCGGGAGAAGGGCGGCTCGGCGAGGCGCGCGCCGGTCGAGACGGGCAGAACGGACGCCTCCTCCGGCACCGACAGCGCCCAGACGCGGAACGGGTCGAGCAGCAGCAGGTCGCCCGCGCGCAGGTCGAGCGACAACGCCAGCGCCGGGTCGGCCAGCACGGCGGCAAGCGCCTCGCCCGCCGGGCCGGGCGGCGGTGCCTCCGGCTTCAGCCCGGCGAACACGCCTGATTGCGCGGCGAACACCGGGCGGCCCTCGGGCGGGGCGTGCAGCGCGGCGGCCGCGGCGGCGTCCTGCGCCAGCAGCGCGTTGTGCGCCGCCCCGGCGGAAACCAGAAGCGCCCGGCCGGAGCGCGGCACGCCGACCAGCGCGAGGTCGCAGGGCGGCACCACGCCGCTCGTCGCC
>JANWXJ010000254.1 GCA_025055335.1 Acetobacteraceae bacterium | reverse complement strand
CGGCTCCGCGCGCACACCCCGCGGCAGGACGGCCGGCCGGGGCGCGGTCCCGCCGCCTGCGCCGAGATGGCTGATCCCGCCCCGTCTGCCGCCAGCCGTCCCGGCGTGCTCGTCGTCGGTGCGGCCGGCGAGGATGGCGGCGCGGCAGACGCCTTCCTCGCCCTCCGATCCCGGGCCGAGGTCGCCTTCCTCTGCGACGGTGCCGGCACGGTCCCGCCGCTCGGCACGCCGCTGCACCAGCCCTGGGGGCCGGACGTCTTCGCGCTGCACGCGGCGGAGGGCGCCTTCTCCCTTGCCGGTCCGCATCCCTCGGTCCGGCACGCCTTCGCCCGGCTGCTCGAGCGGCTCGGCCCCGGGATCGTGGACTTCCACGGGCTGCCCTGGTTCGGCCTGGATGCCCTGGCCCAGGCGAAACGCGTCCTGCCCGCCGCGCGCGTGGTCCTGACGCTGGATGCCGCCCGGGCCGAGCAGGCCGGGCTTGCCGCCCCGCCCTGGCAGGGTGGGGCGCACGGCGCCCTGCCTACCGCCGCCGCAGACGCCTTCCTGCGCGAGGCCCTGCTCCGCCGCTTCCTGCCGGAGGCCGACCGGATCGTCGTCCGCGGGCCGCTGCTCGCCGAACGCTGCGCCGGCCTCGGCGTCCCGCCCGATCGGATCACGGTGCTGCCGCATGTGCCGCCGCCGCCCGCCCCGCCGCTGCCACCGCCGCCGGGGCCGCCGGTGTTCGGCTGCTTCCCCGCCGCCCTGGACGCAGAGGGCGAGGCGGTGCTCGCCGCCGCGCTGGCGGCTCTTGCGGCGCCGCCGGGGCCGGTCCGGCCCCTTCGCATCGCCTGGCACGGCCCGCCCGGCAGCCTCGCGCACATGGCCGCCGCCGGCGTGCTGCTGCCCTGCCCGCCGGTGCCCGGCCGAAGCACGGACGAGGCGCTGCAGGACTGCCACGCGCTGCTGCTGCCGGGCCACAGCCGCGCCGATCCGCCCGCCCTGGCGATGCGGGCCCTGGCCAATGGCCGGCCGGTGATCTTCCCGGACGGCGGCGGCCCCGCCGCCCTGCTCCGAGAGGGCGCCGACGGTTTCCGCTTCCGCGCCGGCAGCGGCCTTGCGCTTGCGGCGCTGCTCGCCGATCTCGCCGCGGCGCCGGGGCGGCTGGCCGCGCTGTCCCCGGGCGCCGGCCAGGATCCCGCCGGCGCCACTCTCGCATTGTACGACGGGCTGCTCGCGGGCACGGCATGACGCGCCCGCCACCGCTTCCCGTCGCCGCGGGCATCCCGTATCGCCTGCGCTTCGACGCCGAGGCGATCGGCGCCGGCTCGGCCGCGGAACTCCGCGCGGGGGCCGCGCCGCGGCTCCGCATCGCGCCGCGCGCCACCGAGGCCGGCCTGTTCTTCGCCGTGACGGAGCCGCGCCAGGGCAGGCCGGGCGGCACGCTGCTGCTCCGCGCCGCCGCCGACGCCGAGGGCGGCGCCACGATCGGGCTGCGCTTCGCCGGCGGGACCGCATGGCTGGAGGCGGGGGGCGTCGCCCCGCTTCGCGTCCGGCCCGAACATCCCTTCGAGCCCTCGCTCGAGGCGCATCTCCCGCCCGGCGCAACCCTCGCGCCGGACGCCGCAGCGGCACCGCCCGAGGCTCCGGCGGGCGGGGCCGAGCCGCTCCCCTCGGGCATCTCGGCGGCCGCATCCGAAGGGGCCGCGCCGGCCGGCATCCTCGCGGCGCTGCCCCGCCCCGAGGGCGTGCTGCTGCGCGGCTGGATCGCCGATCCGCACGGCAGCGTCGCCACGCTTCGGCTGGTCGGGCCGGGAGGCGCGTCGCAGCCGCTGCGGGACCGCTGGCTCGACGCCGCCCCCCCCGCTCCGCCTGAGGCGCCCGCAGGCGCCGCCGGCTTCCTCGCCTTCGCCGCCATCCCGGGCGCCGGCCCGGGCACCGCCTTCCTCGAGGTCGGGACGGCGCGCGGCGGCCTCTTCCGCCTGCCTCTGCCGCCGCCGCGGCCGCCCTCCCTCGCCGGCATCCTCGGCCTGCTCGGCGCGGTCCGGCTGCCGGCCGATCGGGCCGGCGCGCTGTTCGAGGGGATTCTCGGCCCGCCGCTCCTCGCCTGGCACCGCGCGCTGGCCGCCCGGCCTCCGGCCGTGGAGGAGATCGCCTTCGGAGAGGTTCCCGCCGCCCCGCGCGCCAGCATCGTGGTGCCGCTTTACGGCCGGCTCGACTTCATGGCCGTGCAGCTCGCCCTGTTCTCCGCCGGCGGCCTCGCGCAGGACGAGGTTCTCTACGTTCTCGACGATCCGCCGCGCCGGGGCGAGTTCCTCGCCCTGGCCGAACGCTGCCTGCTGCGCTTCGGCCATCCGTTCCGCGCCCTGCTGCCGGAGGAGGGGCGCGGCTTCGGCCCGGCGAGCAACCTCGGCCTCGCCCACGCGCGGGGCGAGTTCGTCTGCTTCCTGAACTCGGATGCCTTCCCGCAGGACGCCCTCTGGCTCGGCCGCCTGCTCGAGGCGCTGGACGCCGACCCTTCGGCCGGCGCCGCCGGGGCGCTGCTGCTCTACCCGGACGGCACGGTGCAGCATGCGGGGATGGCCTATGAGCGTGTGGCGGCGTTCGGCGGCCTGCTGTTCCCGGCGCATCCGGGCAAGGGGCTGCTGCCGCCGCCAGGCCTCCTCGGGGCGCCGCCGCGGCCCGTGCCGGCCCTGACCGGCGCCTGCCTCGCGCTGCGCCGCGCCCTCGCGCAGGAGCTCGGCGGCTTCGACGCCGACTACGTGCTCGGCGACTTCGAGGACGCCGACCTCTGCGAGCGGCTGCGCGCCCGCGGGTTGCGCCGCCTGCTGGTGCCCGGCGCCGTCCTGCGGCACCTCGAGCGGCAGTCCCAGGGGGATGCGGCCGAGGCGTGGCGGCTGAACGTCACGCTGCTCAACGCTGGAGCTTCGCGCGGCGCTGGCGCGAGGCGCCGCTTGCCGCCGTGGCGGGGGCGGAGGCGGAGGCATGAGCTACGCCGCCTGCCTGGAACGGCTCGAGGTCGGGCGGGGTTTCCTGTTCGTGTCGGGCTGGGTCGGCGCGCCGAGGGACGCGCCTTGGCCGGCGGCCGTGGTGCTGCGGATCGGCCCGCGCGCCGTCCCGATCACCGGCTGGTTCCCCCGCCCCGACCTGCCCGATTCCCCGGACGGGCCGCTGTTCCGCGCCTTCGCCGAAGACATCCCCTGGCCCGGCCCGGACGCCCCGGCCGCGGGCGCGGCGCTTCACCTCGGCGACGCCGCGGCGCCGCTCGCCGTCGCCGAGGCGGTACGCTGGGCGCCCTTCGTCCCCTCCGGCAGCCTCGAGGCGGCCTCGCAGGCCGGCGCCTCGGGCTGGCTGCTCGATCCGGCGGTCTGGCACGGCGGCCCGGCGCCGGTGCTTCTGCTCGATGGGCATCCCGTCCTGCCGCTCCGGCTCGACGTCCAGCGGCCGGACATCCGCTGCGGCGCCACGCTGCGCGGCCAGCCGGTCGGCTTCTTCGTCGGCGCCGACGCGCTCGGGCGGGCGGTGGACGCGCTGCGGCCGTTCCGCGCGGGCGCGCGGCACCGCTGGTCGGTGGAAAGCTCCGGCGCCGAGGTCGCGATGCGGGCAGGCGTGCACGAGCCGCTCTCCCGCGGGCGGCTCGAGGGGCTGCAGGAGGGCGTCCTGCGCGGCTGGGCGGCGCTGCAGGGCCAGCCGCAGCGCGCCCTGTCCGTCGCGATCGAGATCGAGGGCGTGCCGTTCGCCACGCTCCGCGCCGGCCTCCGCCGCGACGACCTCGGCGGCCTTCCGTGCGGCTTCGCGCTGCCGCTCCGGCTCGATCCGTCCGGGATCGGCGCGCCCGTCGTCGCCGCCCGGATCGCCGGCGAGGCGGCTCCGCTTCCCGGCTCCGGGCTCGCGCTGCCCGCGCTGCTGCCGACGCCGCGCGCCGCCGACGGGCCCTGGCGGGTCCTCTCGCGCGGGCGCCCGCGCGTGTCGGTGGTGGTGCCGGTGCACGACGCGCCGGAAGACGTCGCCCGCTGCCTCGCCGCCCTGGTCGAGCGGACGACCGGCGCGGCGCGGCTGATCGTGCTCGACGACGCCAGCACCGACCCGCGGATCGCCGGGGTTCTTGCGCCCTATCGCGGCATGCCCGGCGTGCTGGTGGCGGAGAACCCGGCCAATCTCGGCTTCACCGCCACCTGCAACCGCGGCATCGCGCTCGCCGGGCGGGACGACGTCGTGCTGCTGAACTCCGATGCCGAGGTGCCGCCGCGCTGGCTCGAGGGCCTCGTCGCCGCCGCCTATTCCGCGCCGGACATCGCCTCCGCCACGCCGCTGTCCGACAATGCCGGCCCGTTCTCCGTGGCCGAGGCGGCGTCGCCGCCCGCCGGCTTCGGCGCCGGGGGACCTCTCGCGCCTCGCCGCGCAGGCGGCGGTCGCCGCCTATCCGGAGGCGCCGACCGGCCACGGCTTCTGCCTCTACCTCCGGCGCGACGCGCTCGACGCCGTCGGGCCGCTCGACGCCCGCGCCTTGCCGCGCGGCTACGGCGAGGAGAACGAGTGGTGCCTGCGCGCGCTCCGCGCCGGCTTCCGCCATGTGGTGGACGACCGCACGCTGGTTCTCCACCGCGGCGGCGCGAGCTTCGGGGCCGCCAGGGAGACCCTGCTGAAGGCCGGGCGGGCCGAGGTGGACAGGCGCTTCCCCGAATACGACCGCCTGGTGCGCGCCTTCCTGGCCGACGAGGCGATGGAGGGCGTGCGCTGGCGGTTCCGCCGCGCGCCCGCCGCGGCCGCGCCTGCTCTTCGTCATCTCGACCGAGACCGGCGGCACGCCCCAGACCAACCTCGACCTCATGCGCGCGCTCGAGGACCGCTACGAGCCCTGGCTGCTGCGCTCGGACGGGCGGGAGCTGGCGCTGCGCCGCCTCGTGGACGGGCGGCTCGAGGAGGTCTCCTCCCATCCGCTCGCGCGGCCGCTGCTGCTGCCGCTGCACCGCAGCGCGGAATACGACGCGATCGCGGCCGACATCCTGCTGCGCCACGCGATCGAGCTCGTGCACATACGCCACCTCGCGTGGCACGGGCTGGATTTGCCGCTGGTCGCGCGCGCGCTCGGCATCCCGGTCGTGCTGTCGCTGCACGACTACTATCTCGCCTGCCCGACGGTGAAGCTGCTCGACGGCGCGCAGCGGCACTGCGGCGGCCGCTGCGACGGCGCCGAGGGCACCTGCCGGGCCGAGCTCTGGCCCGCCGATCAGGTGCCGCCGATCAGGTGCCGCCGCTCCGGGACTCCTTCGTCCATCGCTGGCGGGAGATGACGGACGCCGCCATCGCCGCCTGCGACGCGCTGGTTGCGACCTCGGCGGCGGCGCGCGACGTGCTGGTTGCGGCGCTGCCTGCCCTGGCGGAGGCCGATCTCCGGCTGATCCCGCACGGGCGGAGCTTCACCGCCTTCGCCCCGCCCGGCGCCCCGCCCGATCCCGCCGGCCCGCTGCGCGTGCTGGTGCCGGGCAACATCGGGGTGGCGAAGGGCGCCGAGCTGATCCGCGCGATGGCCGCCCTCGACGGCGGGCGTCGCGTCGAGTTCCACGTGCTGGGCGACGGCGGCGCCCTCTCCCCCGCGCCGGGCCTCGTGCTGCACGGCCGCTACGAGCGCGACGACTTCGCCGCCCGCGCCGCGGCGATCGCCCCGCACATCGGCGCGGTGCTCTCGATCTGGCCCGAGACGTGGTGCCACACCCTGACCGAACTCTGGGCGGCGGGCCTGCCGGTGTTCGCACTGGACATCGGGGCGGTCGGCGAACGCATCCGCGCCCACGGCGGGGGCTGGCTGTCCCGCGCGCGGGATCCGGCGGCGCTGCTCGAGGAACTCGCCGCCGTCGCCGCCGACGCCCCGGGCTTCGCCGCCCGCCTGCGGGAGGTGCGCGCCTGGCAGCAGGGCGAAGGCCTGCTGCGCGACGCCGACGCCATGGCGCTCGACTACGACCGGCTCTACCGCGAGGTCGCGCACCGCCGCCGCGCCGTGCCGGCGCCCTTCGTGCCGCCGGCCGTGTGGCTCCGGCTCGATCTGCGGCGGGCGCCCGGCCGCCCGCCCGCGGCCCTCGCCAACCGGCCGGAGGGGCGGATCGTGTTCCGCCCGGCCGGGATCGCGCTGCTGCGGGCTTTGCTGGATGCCGGGTTGGGGCGGGCCGGCGTCGCGCTCGCCTGCGACGGGGCGGACGCACCGGCCCTGTCGGAACCCGCCGCGCTCTGCGCGCGGCACGGGGTGCC
>JANWXJ010000222.1 GCA_025055335.1 Acetobacteraceae bacterium | reverse complement strand
CCCCGAAACCCGGTCGGAACCGCCGCATGAACGCGATCTCCGGCCTGCACGAGGAGGCGCTGCTGGCAGAGCGCCTGCTTGCCCGCTTCGCCGAGCTTGGTGCGGATCCGAAGGGCGGCATCACCCGCCCCGCCTGGAGCGAGGCGGAAACCGCCTGCCACGACGCGCTGGCCGAGGCCGCCGCGGCCCGCGGCCTTGCCGTGCACCGGGATGCGGTGGGCAACCTGTGGCTCGCCCCCGAGGGGCTGGGCGACAGGCCGGCGCCCGCCTGCGGCTCGCACTGCGATTCCGTCCCCCAGGGCGGCAACTACGACGGCGCCGCCGGGGTGGTGGCCGGGCTGCTGGTCGCGCTGCGCGCCGCCCGCGCCGGCATCGCGCTCCGCGCCGTGGCGCTGCGCGCCGAGGAAAGCCCGTGGTTCGGCGCGCCCTATCTCGGCACCCGCGCGGCCTTCGGGCTGCTCGATCCGGCCGAACTCGCGCAGCCCCGCCGCGGCGACGGGCTACCGCTCGCCGCCTGCATCGCCCGCGCCGGGGGCGATCCGGCGGCCGCCTGCACGGGGCGCCCGCTGCCCGAGATCGCCCGCGTCACCGCCTTCTGGGAAGCCCATATCGAGCAGGGCCCGGTGCTGCTCGATCGCGGCCTGCCGGCGGCGGCGGTGACCGCCGTGCGCGGCCACCTCCGCCACCCCGCCGCCCGCTGCCTGGGCGAGGCCGGGCATTCCGGCGTGGTGCCCCGCCATCTGCGGCGCGATCCGGCGCTGGCGGTGGCCGAGTTCCTGATGGACCTCGACACCCTCTGGGCCCGGCAGGAACAGGAAGGCGCGGACCTTGTGCTGACGGCGGGGATGCTGTCCACCGAGCCCGACGCCGCGACACCGACGCGAATCCCGGGCGAAGTGGCCTTCAGCCTCGACATCCGCAGCGCCGATCCGGCCGTGCTGGGCGGGATGGAGCGGGTGCTGGCCGAGCGCGCCGCCGAGATCGGCCGCCGCCGCGGCGTCTCCTTCGCGCTGGGGCGGGCCGTGCGCGCCGCCCCGGTGGCCCTCGATCCCCGCCGCGCCGCGGCGATCGAGGCCGCGCTGCCGCGGCCCTTCGCCATGGCCTCCGGCGCCGGGCACGACGCGGCCGAGTTCGCGCGCAACGGCGTGCCGGCGGCGATGGTGTTCCTGCGCAACGCGGGCGGCAGCCACAACCCGGCCGAGGCGATGGACATCGCCGACCTGATGGCCGGGGTGGAGGCGCTCTGGGCCGCGATCCGCGCGACCGGGGGGTAAGGCCGCTACACCGCGTAGGGCAGGCCGACGTAGTTCTCGGCCAGCGTCGTCGCCGCCGCCGGGCTGTTCACCACGTAGTCGAGCTCGGCGAGCTGGATGCGGTGCTCGAACGGGTCGGCGTGGTCGAACACGTGCAGCATCTGCGTCATCCACCAGGAGAAGCGCTGCACCTTCCAGATGCGATCGAGGCAGATGGCGGAGTAGCGGTCCATCAGCGACGTGTCGCCCTTGGCGAAGAAGGCGCCGAGCGCGGCATCGAGCACCCGCACGTCGCCGATTGCGAGGTTCATGCCCTTGGCCCCCGTGGGCGGCACGATGTGGGCGGCATCGCCGGCGAGGAACAGCCGCCCGTGGCGCATCGGCTCCACCACGAAGGAGCGCATGGCGGTCACCCCCTTCTGCAGGATCGGCCCTTCCTCGAGCTCGCTCCCGCAGGAGAGGCGGATGTGCAGCTCTTCCCAGATCCGCTCGTCGGGCCAGAGGGAGAGGTCTTCGTCGGGGGCGCATTGCAGATAGAGGCGCGCGAGGGTGTGGCTGCGCATGGTGGCGAGCGCGAAGCCGCGCTCGTGCCGGGCGTAGATCAGCTCCTCCGATACCGGGCGCGAGCGCGAGAGGATGCCGAGCCAGCCGAAGGGATAGACGCGGTCGTACACCCGCACCGCCGAGGCCGGGATGGCCGGGCGCGAGATGCCGTGGAACCCGTCGCAGCCGGCGATGACGTCGCATTCTATCCGGTGCCGCGTGCCCTCATGGGTGAAGGTGATGGAGGGGCGGTCGGAGGTGATGTCGTGCACCGCGGTGTCGGCCACCTCGAAGAAGATCGGGCGGCCGGTGGCGATGCGGGCGGCCACCATGTCCTTCACCGCCTCCTGCTGGCCGTAGATCGTGACGCGCTTGCCGGTCAGGCCGAACAGGTCGATGCGGTGGCGCGTGCCGTCGAACAGCAGGTCGAGGCCGTTGTGCACGAGGCCCTCGCGGTCGAGCCGGTCGGCGAGCCCCGCCTCGCGCAGCGTGTCCACCGCGCCCTGCTCGAGCAGTCCGGCGCGGATCCGGCCCTCGATGTAGGCGCGGCTGCGGGATTCGAGCACGACGGAATCGATCCCGCGCCGGTGCAGCAGATGGGCGAGCAGAAGGCCGGCGGGACCGGCGCCGATGATGCCGACCTGGGTGCGCATGGGGCCTCCGGACGGGATGGTTTGGTGGCCCATCTATTCGGGAGGGGCCGCGAAACCGCAAGCCCCGCCCGCTACGACGCCCGCTTCAGCGCCTTCGGCCCCGGCAGCTCGATCTCGATCGCGAGCGTCGAGAGGTCCGCCCCGCGTTCCAGCGAGACGTTCACCTTCTCGGCGTCCACCGTCACGTAGCGCGCCACCACCTCGACCAAGTCGCGCTGCAGTCTGGGCAGGAAATCCTCGCCGTCTCGGCTGATCCGCTCGTGGCTGAGGACGATCTGCAGCCGCTCCTTCGCCGCCGCAGCGCTGGCCGGCTGGCGGCGGCCGCGGAAGAAATCGAGCCAGGACATCACGCCGCCCTCCCGCCGAACAGCCGGGCGAACAGCCCGCGCCGCTCGGGCTCGAGGAAGCGCATCGGCCGGGTCTCGCCGAGGAAGCGCGCCACCGCATCCTTGTATGCTTCGGCGGCGACCGAGTTCGGCTCGAGGATCACCGGCGTGCCGGTGTTGGAGGCGCGCAGCACGCTCTCGCTTTCCGGGATCACGCCGAGCAGCGGGATCGCCAGGATCTCCCGGATGTCGTCGAGCTTCAGCATCTCCCCCTTCTCGACCCGCGCCGGATCGTAGCGGGTGACGAGAAGGTGCTCCTTCACCGGCGGGCGCTTCTCCTCCGCCCGCTTGGAGCGCGACTGGATCACCCCGAGGATGCGGTCGGAGTCGCGCACGCTCGACACCTCGGGGTTCGTCACGATCAGCGCCTGGTCGGCGAAGTACATCGCGAGCAGCGCGCCCTTCTCGATCCCGGCGGGGCTGTCGCAGAGGATGTAGTCGAACTCCTTCGAGAGTTCGTCCAGGATCCGCTCCACCCCCTCCTTCGTCAGCGCGTCCTTGTCGCGCGTCTGGCTGGCCGGGAGGATGGCGAGCGTGTCCACCCGCTTGTCGCGGATCAGCGCCTGGTTGAGCCGCGCCTCGCCCTGGATGACGTTGATGATGTCGAACACCACCCGCCGCTCGACGCCCATGATGAGGTCGAGGTTGCGCAGGCCCACGTCGAAGTCGATCACGACGGTGCGCTTGCCCGTCTGCGCGAGGCCGGTGGCGAAGGCGGCCGAGGTTGTCGTCTTGCCGACACCTCCCTTGCCGGATGTGACGACGATGATCTCCGCCATGCCGATCCCCTCCTAGCCGAGCCTGTCGAATGAAAGCGCCTCGCCGCGCAGACGCACCTGCACGGCCCGCCCGACGGGCGCGTTCCCGAGCCCCTCTCGCGTGGCGTAGAAGCCCGCGATCGAGACGAGTTCGGGATCGAACTGCAGCGCGAAGATCCGCGCTTCCGTGTTGTCGGCGCCGCCGGCGATGGCGCGGCCGCGCAAGGGCCCGTAGATGTGCAGGTGGCCGTCGGCGATCACCTCGCCGCCCGCGTTCACCGCGCCGAGCACGATGCAGTCCGCTCCTTCCGCCCACACGCGCTGGCCGGCGCGGATGCTCCGCTCGACCACGAGCGTCGGGCGCTGGGTGCCGGGCGCAGGCGGCGGCGGGGCAGGGGGGGCG
>JANWXJ010000143.1 GCA_025055335.1 Acetobacteraceae bacterium | reverse complement strand
GGCGGCCTCCGCCCGGCCGCCGGCCGTGCCGCCCCCGGCCCAGCCCTCCGCACAGGCCCCGGCGCCCGACGCCCCGCTGCTCGCCCCCGACACGCTCGGCGGCCAGATCCTGACGCGCCTGTCCCACCACCTCCGCGCGCTGACGCAGCAGGTCTCGGCCAGCGCGCAGGCGGTGGCCGACCTGCCGTCACTCGTCGCCTTCGTCGCGGCGCTGGCCGAGGATCCGCTGACGCAGCGCCGCGTTCTGGACGCGGCGTGGAAGCTCGGCCTCGTGTTCGGCGCGGGGCTGGTCGCCGAATGGCTCGCGCATCGCGCGCTCGGCCGCCCGCGCGAGCGGCTCGATTCCCTCTCGCCGCCCGCGGCGACCGGCCTGCAGCGCCTGCGGCGGATCCCGCCCGTGCTCGGCCGGTTCGGGCTCGACATGCTGCCGATCGCCGCCTTCGCCGTCGTCTCCTACGGGCTGATCGGCGCGGTGGAGCCGCTGCCGACGACGGAACTCGTCCTGCTCACCGTCAACAACGCCTACATCGCCGCGCGCGTCGCGATGGCGGTCAGCCGCATGCTGCTCAGCCCGGCGTCCGAGCACCTGCGGCTGCTGCCGATCGCCGACGAGACGGCGGCCTACATCACGGTATGGCTGCGGCGGATGCTGGCGCTCGGCATCGGCGGCTACGCGCTGGCCGAGGCCGGTCTGCTGCTCGGCCTGACCTGGGGCGCCTATGACGCGATCATGCGTCTCACGCTGCTCGGCGTCAGCCTGTTCGCGATCATCATCATCCTGCAGAACCGCGCCGCCGTCGCCGAACGCCTGCGCGCGCCGGACATGCCGGAGGGCGCGGCGCCGGACCGCGCGCAGCGCCTGATCCGCGCGCTGCGCAACCGGCTGTCGGAGATCTGGCACCTCGTCGCGATCGCCTACCTGATCGCGCTGTGGGCCGTCTGGGCGCTCGAGATCGCCGACGGCTTCGCGCGGCTGCTGCGGGCGACGGTCCTGAGCCTCGTGGTGGTGGCGGTGGTGAAGCTGGCCGACAGCGCCATGCGCCGGGCGCTCTCCCGCGGCTTCCGCATCCCGCCCGACCTCGCGCGGCGCTACCCCGGCCTCGAGGCGCGCGCCAACCGCTACCTGCCGGTGCTCAAGTCCCTGCTGTCGGGCGGCATCCTCGCGCTCGGCCTGCTGCTCCTGCTCGAGATCTGGGGGCTCGGGGCGCTGTCGTGGTTCGGCGCCGGGCAGCTCGGCAGCCGCCTGATCGCCGCGCTGATCTCGGTCGGGATCACGCTGTTCGTGGCGGTGGCGGTGTGGGAGGCGGCGAACGCCGCCATCCAGCGCAAGCTCGACCAGCTCTCGAAGGACGCCGCCGCCGCCAAATCCGCCCGCGTGCGCACGCTGCTGCCGATGCTCCGCACCGTGCTGACGGGGGCGATCGGCATCACCGTCATCCTCATCATCCTCTCGGAGATCGGGGTGAACGTGGCGCCGCTTCTGGCGGGCGCGGGCGTGGTCGGGCTCGCCATCGGCTTCGGCAGCCAGACCCTGGTGCGCGACATCATCACCGGCATCTTCCTGCTGGCCGAGGACGCGGTGTCGGTCGGCGACGTGGTCTCGCTCGGCGGGCTGTCGGGCGTGGTGGAGCAGCTCTCGATCCGCTCGATCAGGCTGCGCGCGCTGGACGGCTCGGTGCACATCATCCCCTTCAGCGCCGTCACCACCGTGACGAACATGACGCGCGACTTCAGCCAGGCGGTGATGGACGTCTCGGTCGCCTACAACGAGGACACCGACCGGGTGAGCGAGGTGCTGCGCGAGATCGGCGCCGGCATGCGCGAGGATGCCCGCTGGGGCGCGGTGATCCGCGACGACCTCGAGATCATGGGCGTGGACCGGCTGGCCGATTCGGGGGTGGTGATACGCTGCCGCTTCAAGACCGAGCCGATGCAGCGCTGGAACGTGCAGCGCGAGTTCTTCCGGCGCATGAAGAAGCGCTTCGACGAGGAGGGGATCGAGATCCCCTTCCCCCACCGCAAGCTCATCATGCAGCCGGCCGAGCCGCCGAGGCACCCGCCGCCCGCCCCGGAACCGCCCGAACCGCCGGCCGAGCCCGCGCCCGCCCGCTGAGCGGCCCCGGCGGCGCGCCCTCCGCGGCGCCGCCCGCCTACAGGTTCCAGGTCCGGCAGGGCGGCGCCTTGATCTCGATCTGCACGCAGTCCTCGAGCGCCACGCTCTCGTGCCACACGCTCGGCGGATGACGCCACAGGTCGCCGGGGCCGACGCCGGACCCCTCCGCGCCGATCCGCATCCGCTTGCGGCCCGAGACGGGCATGGCGACCGATCCTTGGTCGTCCTGCGCGGGCCCATCTGCTCCCTTCCCCGCCACGCCCCGGGGCGCGGCGAAGGTCCGCCGCGCCAGCACCCAGAGGGCGGGCCTGCACCGCTCCGCGCGGTCCTCGATCGGGGTGGCCGGCATCTCCTCGCTCGCCGCGTGCCTGCGGACGCCCTCGGCCATCGCCGGCGGCAACCGTCGTCCCATCGTCAGCGCGCGCCCCTCCTGCCCAGGACCACAACCCCGCCGGCGGTCCGGAACGCGCCCGGTGCCGTCCCGCGAGTCCGGGGCGACAACACCCGGACCTCCGCATCCCCGCCGCAGCGGGCAACGCGGCTTGCCACCCCCCGCGCCGCGGCTACTCTGCCACATATGGCATCGCCGCGACGCCCCTTCCGCGCCATGCTCTACGTGCCGGCGAACGTGCCGCGCTTCGTCGAGAAATCCGCCGCCGCCGGCGCGGATGCGGTGGTGCTCGACCTCGAGGACAGCGTTCCCGCGGCCGAGAAGGCCGCGGCGCGCGACCGCCTCGCCGCCTCCATCGCCGCCGCCGGCGCGCAGGGCGCGTCGGTGCTCGTGCGCGTGAACCGCCCGCTGGACCAGGCGGTGCCGGACATCCTGGCCGCCGCCCGCGGCGGCGCCGACGGCATCCTGCTCGCCAAGACGCTCGGGCCCGAGCATGTCGTCCTCGCCGCCGAACTGCTGCGCTGCGCGCCGCGGCCGATGGCGATCATCCCGGTGATCGAGACCGCCGCCGCGCTGCTGAAGGTGGAGGCGGTGGCCGCCGCGCACCCGAGCGTTGCCGGGCTGCTGATCGGGGGGGAGGACCTCGCCACCGACCTTTCCGCCGACCCGGAGGACGAGATCCTCGTGCTCGCCAAGCGGCGCATGGCGATCGCGGCCGCCGCCGCCGGCGTCTTCGCCTACGGCACCCTCGGCACCGTCGCCAACTACCGCGACGCGGAGCATGTCCGCCGCGTCGCCGAGGCGGCGAAGCGCTCGGGCTTCGCCGGCGCCACCTGCATCCACCCGAGCCTCGTGCCGGTGCTGCGCGCCGCCTTTTCGCCGACCGAGGCGGAGCTGGGCTGGGCGCGCCGGGTGCTCGCCGCCGCCGAGGCCGCCGCCGCCTCCGGCCGCGGTTCGCTGACGGTGGACGGGCGGATGGTGGACGAGCCGGTGGTGGAGCGCGCCCGCCGGGTGCTCGCCGCCTCCGGGCTTGTCACGGAACCTTCATCGGACTGACATGCGACTGACCGCGGCCCTTCCTACAAGCCGCAGGACGCGCGGCCGGGGCCGCGCCGGACCCGGATGGCCATGAACGAGCAGCTTCCGCAGCACGTCATCAAGTCCTACGACGAGGACCTCCGCCAGCTGCGCGACATGATCGCGCGGATGGGCGGCCTCGCCGAGCGGCAGGTGGCGGACTCGACCTACGCGCTGATGCGACGAGACCCCGAGCTCGCCGCCCTTGTCGTTGAGCGCGACGCCGAGATCGACCGCCTGCAGCGCGAGATCGAGACCTTCGCCATCCAGCTCATCGCGCTGCGCCAGCCCGTCGCCGCCGACCTGCGGCTGATCGTCGGCGCGCTGAAGATCGCCGGCGACATCGAACGCATCGGCGACTACGCGAAGAACGACGCCAAGCGCGCCATCGTGCTGGCGAAGCTGCCGCCGATCGGCAGCATGAACGGGTTCCAGCGCCTCGCCCGCCTGGTGCAGGAGAACCTGAAGGAGGCGATGGACGCCCTCGTCTCCGGCGACGCCGCACGGGCCCGCCGCGTCTGGGCGTCCGACGTGCCGGTGGACGAGATCACCAACGGCATCTTCCGCGAGATGGTGACCTACATGATGGAGGATCCGCGCTCCATCACCGCCGGAACGCACATGCTTTTCATCGCCAAGAACCTGGAGCGGATCGGCGACCACACCACCAACATCGCCGAGACGATCTACTACGCCGTGCACGGCGACAAGCTTCCCGAAGCCCGGCCGAAGGCCAGCGACGACGGCCCGGCGCCGAAGGCCGCCTGAGCGCCCGCCCATGCCCGACATCGCGCAGAACGCCGCCCGCCCGACCATCCTGGTGGTGGAGGACGAGGCGCCGCTGATGACGCTCGTCCGCTACAACCTCGAAAAGCAGGGCTTCCGCGTCGAGGAGGCCGCCGACGGCCAGGAGGCGCTGCTGCGCGTCGCCGAATCGAAGCCCGACCTCGTGCTGCTCGACTGGATGCTGCCCTCCCTCTCCGGCATCGAGGTCTGCCGCCAGCTCCGCCGCAAGCCGGCGACGCGCGACCTGCCGATCATCATGCTCACGGCCCGCACCGAGGACCAGGACCAGGTCCGCGCCCTCGACACCGGCGCCGACGACTACGTGACGAAGCCCTTCGCGATGGAGGGCCTCCTCGCCCGCATACGCGCCCTGCTCCGCCGCTCCGGCACGGTGCCGAGCAAGGGGACGCTCACCTTCCACGACATCGCGATGGACCAGGACGCGCACCGCGTCACCCGCAACGGCCGCTCGCTGCACCTCGGGCCCACGGAGTACCGGCTGCTCGAGTTCTTCATGACCCATCCCGGCCGGGTGTTCAGCCGCGAACAGCTCCTGGACGCGGTGTGGGGCCGCGACATCCACGTCGAGCCGCGCACCGTGGACGTGCACATCCGCCGCCTGCGCAAGGCGGTGAACGGCCCGGGCGAGCCGGACGTGATCCGCACCGTGCGCAGCGCCGGCTACGCGCTGGACCTGGAACAGGGCGCGGCGGCGTAGACGCGCCCCGACACCGCCGCCGCCCCGGCGGGCAGCGCGCCGAACGCCGACTTCCGCGCCTCCACGAGCACCACCCCGGCGAGCGCCGGGGCGAGAGCGCGGCCCGCGCGATCCCACGCCGCCGCCCCGGCCAGCAGCGGCCGCCACGGGAAGGGCGGGCAGAACAGCGCCGTATCGCAGCGCTCCACCGCGAAGAGATGCCGCGCGAGCAGGCGGGCGAGCTGGCCCTGCGAATAGGGCTGGCCGTTGCCGAAGGGCGTGGTCTCGAGATGCGCCCAGAGGCCGCGGCGGTTCGGCACCACGAACAGCGCGAGCCCCTCGTCGGCCAGAACGCGCCACACCTCGCGCAGCATCCGCCGCACGCTGCCCGAGGCCTCGAGCCCATGCACCACCAGCACGCGGTCGAAGGCGAGGTCGGGGAAGGGCAGCCGCTCCTCCTCCCCGACCGCGACCGCGCCATCCGGATGCTCGTGCCCCTCCGGCCAACCGGCGGGGCCGAGCTCCGCCGGGATCAGCGCGCAGAGCCGCGCCACCCGCCCGCGCCACAGCGGCAGGAAGGGCGCCGTCCAGCCGAGGCCGAGCAGGCGCTGGCCCGACAGGTCGGGCCACAGCGCGCCGATCCGCTCGGACAGCACGCGCGCGGCCATCCGCCCGGTGGCGGAGGCGTAGAAACGGGCGAGCGCGCGGGGTTCCGGCTGCATGCCGCGCGATATAGGAGCCGCCGCGCCGCCGGCCGAGGGGCCGCCCAGGTTCCGCCGCGCGGCCCCGGCTGCTACGATTCCGCCATGCCGGTCACCGCGACGCCGATCCCCTGCCTGTCCGACAACACCGCCTGGCTGCTGCGCGACACCGCGAGCGGAGAGGTCGCCCTCTGCGACCCGCCGGAGGTCGCGCCCTTCCTCGCCGCCCTGGAACAGCGCGCGGGCGGCCGGTGCGACTGGATCTTCCTCACCCACCACCACGGCGACCACGTCGCCGGCGCCGAGGAGCTGGCGCGGCGCACCGGCGCCCGGATCCTCGGCAACGCCGCCGACGCCTCCCGCCTGCCGAGGCTCGATCTCGCCCTCCGGCCCGGCGACGCGACGCCGATGGGCGGCCGCATGCTCGACACGCCGGGCCACACCCGCGGCCATGTCTCCTACTGGTTCGCCGACGGCGCCGTGCTGCTCTGCGGCGACGTGCTGTTCGCCTACGGCTGCGGCCGCTTCATCGAAGGCACCGCGGAGGAGATGTTCTCTTCGTTCCGCCGGTTCGACGCGCTGCCGGGCAACGCGCTCGTCTGCTGCGGGCACGAGTACACGGAGGCCAACCTGCGCTTCTGCCGGTCGCTGCGCCCGGAGGATCCGGTGCTGGCCGAGGCCGCCGCCCGCGTGGCCGCGCTGCGCGCCGCGGGCAGGCCCTCGGTGCCGACGACGCTGTGGGAGGAACGCCGCGCCAACCCCTTCCTGCGCGCCGCCACGCCGGCCGAACTGCTCCGCCTGCGCGAAGCCAAGAACGCCTTCCGCGGATGACCCCGCCCGACCTGCGCGACCCGGCCGCCGACCCGCGCGCGATCGTCGCCGCCCTCGGCCTTTCGCCCCACCCGGAGGGCGGGCACTTCCGCGAGATGTGGCGCGCCCCGGCCCCGCCCGGCGAGCGCCCCGCCGGCACCGCCATCCTGTTCCTGCTGATGGCCGGCGAGCGCAGCCACTGGCACCGCGTGGACGCCGCCGAGACCTGGCACTGGCACGCCGGGGCGGCCCTGACGCTGCGGCTTTCCCCGGGCCGGGGCGAGACGGCGCTGCGCCTCGGCCCGGACCTCGCCGCGGGCGAGAGCCTGCTCGGCCACGTGCCGCCCGGCATGTGGCAGGCGGCGGAAAGCCTCGGCGCCTGGACGCTCGTCTCCTGCACCGTATGCCCCGGCTTCCGCTACGAGGGCTTCGAACTCGCCCCGCCCGGCTGGGCGCCCGAGGCACCATGAGCACGAGCCTCGCCTGGGACGAACGCTACGCCGCGGGCGGCTTCCAGTTCGGGGAGGCGCCGAACGACTATCTGCGCAGCCAGGCCTGGCGCTTCCGCCCCGGCATGCGCGCCGTGGTGCCCGGCGACGGCGAGGGCCGCAACGGCGTCTGGCTGGCCGCGCAGGGGCTCGCCGTCACCAGCCTCGACTGGTCGCCGGTCGGCGTCGCCAAGGCCGAGGCGCTGGCCGCCTCCCGCGGCGTGCGGCTGGATGCCCTGGTGGCGGATGTGGCGCGCTGGGACTGGCCCGCGGCCGCCTTCGACCTCGCCGTCTGGATCTACCTGCACCTGCCGCCGGCCGACCGCGCCGCCGCCTGCGCGGGCGTGGCGCGCGCGCTGAGGCCGGGCGGGCTGCTCGTTCTCGAATGCTTCACCCCGGCGCAGCAGGGCCGCCGCTCCGGCGGGCCGAAGGATCCGGCGCTGCTGTGGTCGCGCGAGGTGGTGGAGGCGGAGTTCCCGGACTTCACGATCCTGGAACTGACCGAAGGCACCGTCCTGCTCGACGAGGGCCCGCGCCACCAGGGCCCGGCAGAGGTGGTGCGCGGGGTGCTGCGCAAGCCGGGCTGAGGCGCGCTACCGCGGATCCGGCAGGACGCGGAACAGCCGCGCCCGCTCGGCCAGATCCCGAGGCCGCGGCACCGGCGCGAGCCAGGGCGGCACCTCTCCGGCAAGCAGCCGCGCGCGGAACCCCTCGCCGCGCACCGTCCCCTGCCGGCAGATCAGCAGCAGCGAGGCCTGCCGCCGCGCGAGCAGCGCCCGCGCGGCCCACACGGCGGCCAGCGCCGCGGCCACATGCAGCACCGGGCAGACCACCGCGCCCGCCCACAGGATCGCATCGTCCCGCGGAAGGCCGAAGGCGTGCAGCGCCAACGCGGGCCCGAGGATCAGCACGTCGAGCGGCAGCGTCCCATGCAGGAACAGGCCCTCCGGCGCGGTGAGGGAGGGCGTGACCTGGTCGGTCCACCCAGCCCCGTCCCGGAGTTCGCGCACGCGGATCAGCCGGGCGTAGCTGTCGGTGTCGGGGAGGATGCCGGCCAGCACGCGGCCGTCCGGCACCGCCAGCGCCGCGTGCAGCCCGAGCCCGAAGAGCGCGAGCAGGGTGGCGGGCAGCAGGTCGCGCCGGCCCATCGCTCAGGCCCGCGCGGCGAGCAGCCCGCCGCCCGCCACCAGGGCCGCGGCGAGGCCGACGCGCGCATCGAGCGCGCCCTCGCCGGCGGCCACCAGCAGCAGCGTGGAGGCGACCGGCACCGCATAGGCCAGTGTGCCGAGCAGCCGCGGATCGCCCCGCTTCATCCCCGCATCCCACAGGAAGAACGCCGCGCCGACCGGCCCGAGCCCGAGCAGCAGCACCGCGAGCGCCTGACGCGCGTCGGGCAGGACGGTTGCCTCGAACAGGAGGTGCAGCGCCGCCGACACCGCGGCCGCGCCGGCGCAGAAGCCGCCCACCGCCTCGGTCGGCACGGCGGCGAGGAGGCGGGCGGTCACCGAATAGGTCGCCCACACCACGGCGCAGCCGAACGCCGAGAGATAGCCGAGCCACGCGAGCGGCCCCGCCATCTCCGCCCCGCCCCCGGCGAACAGCACCGCGCAGCCGGCGAAGCCGAGCAGGACGCCCGCCAGCCGCCGCGCGCCGAGGCGCAGCCCGAGCACCGGTGCCGACAGCAGCACGATCAGCAGCGGCCAGAGATAGTTGATCAGGTTCGCCTCCACCGCCGGCGCCAGCGCCAGCGCCGCGAAATACAGCGCGTGGTAGCCGGCGAGCCCGCCCACCCCATGCGCCCAGGCGAGCGGCGGCTGCCGCAGCGC
>JANWXJ010000138.1 GCA_025055335.1 Acetobacteraceae bacterium | reverse complement strand
TCGGCCTGCCGCGCCGCGCCGCCCCGGGGGCTGCCCGACCAGGGGGGCGGGTGCCTCCGCCTCGCCCCTGGGGCCGCGCCCCTCGCCCGGCGCGGAAAGGGGGCGGCCCGGCATGACCGACGAGGCGCTCCGCCGCATCGCCGCCGCCCATGGCATCGCCCCCACCTGGCGGGACGTGTGGGGCGAGGAGCGCGCCGTCTCGCCGGACACGCTGCGCGCGGTGCTCGCCGCCCTCGGCGCCGAGGGGGAGGTGCTGCCCGAGGCGCCGCCGGCGCTGATCCTCTCCCGCCCGGAGGAACGCCCGCTCCTGCCCGGCGCCCGCCCCGGCCCGGCGCTGCTGCTGCTCGAGGACGGCCGGGTCCTCGACATCCCGCTCGCCGAGGCGCCGGGCGGGGCCGACGCGCCGCCGATCCCGGAACCGGGCTTGCACAGGATCGAGGCCGGCGGTCGGCGCTACGCGATCGCCGTCTGCCCGCGCCGCTGCCTCCAGCCCGCCGACCTCTCGCCCGACCGGCGGCCCTGGGGGCTTGCGGTGCAGGTCCAGTCCCTGCCCGGGCCCTGGGGGGCGGGGGATTTCGCCGCGGTGGCCGAAACCGCCCGCCGCGCCGCGGCACGCGGGGCCGATGCGCTGGCGATCAGCCCGGTGCATGCGCAGTTTGCCGCCGCCCCGGCCCGCTTTGCGCCCTATTCGCCCTCCTCGCGGCTGATGCTCAATCCGGTGCATGCCGCGCTGCCGCCGCCCGACCCGCCGCTGCCCGCCCCGCCGCTGATCGCCTGGGAAGAGGCCGGGCCTGCGAAATGGGCCGCCCTCAGGGCCGCCTTCGCCGCCATGGATCCGGCCGAGGCCGCCGCCTTCGCCGCCTTCCGCGCCGCCCGCGGCGAGGCGCTCTCCCGCTTCGCCCTGTTCGAGGCGCTGCACGCGGGCTTCGCCCGGCAGGGGCTGTGGGACTGGCGGCGCTGGCCTCTTCCCTTCCGCGATCCGGCAAGCGCCGCCTGCGCCCTCTTCGCCGCCGAACACGCCGCGGAGGTCGCCTTCCACGCCTATGCCCAGTTCCGCGCCGACGCCTCGCTCGCCGCCGCCCAGCGCGCGGCGCGCGAGGGGGGGATGCGGATCGGCCTGATCGCCGACCTCGCCGTGGGGTTCGACCCCGCCGGCGCCGAGGCCTGGGCCGGCCAGCACCGCCTGCTGCGGGGCCTGACCATCGGCGCCCCGCCCGACCTTCTGAACGACCGCGGCCAGGGCTGGGGGCTTTGTGCCTATTCCCCGCAAGCGCTCCGCGCCGAGGGCTTCGCCGGCTTCCGCGCGCTGCTCGGCGCCGCCTTCCGCCACGCCGGCGGCATCCGGATCGACCATGTGATGGGCTTCGCGCGGCTGTGGGTGATCCCCGAGGGGGCGAGCCCGGCCGAGGGCGCCTACCTCGCCTATCCCGCGCGCGAGATGCTGGCGCTGACGGCGCTCGAATCCTGGCGGCACCGCGCGATCGCGATCGGCGAGGATCTCGGCACCCTTCCCCCGGGATTCCGGGCGGAGCTGGCCGAGGCGGGGCTGCTCGGCCTTGCCGTGCTGCCCTTCGAGCGCGAGGGCGGCCGCTTCACCCCGCCCGGGAACTGGCGGCCCTTCGCGGTGGCGATGACGACGACGCACGACCTGCCGACCATCGCCGGCTGGTGGGCCGGGCGTGACATCGCCTGGCGCGCCGCCCTCGGCTGGGCGGAGGAGGCGCAGGCGCGCGAGGCGCGCGGGCGCGACCGGCGTGCCTTCTGGGACGCCTGCCGGGAGAGCGGCGCGGCCGCGGGCGAGCCGCCGCCGGAGGCCGAGGGCCGCGCCGCCGCCGCTGCGGCCATCGCGCAGGTGGCCCGCTCTTCCGCCCCGCTCGTGCTGGTGGCGGCCGAGGATGCGCTGGCCGAGACGGAGGCCCCGAACCTCCCCGGCACGGTGGACGAACATCCGAACTGGCGGCGCCGCCTGCCGGCCGAGCCGGCGGAGTCCCCCCTGCTTGCGCCGCTCGCGCGGGCGTGAGGGCGGGCCGGATCCGGCGCTGCGCGGCCGCCTGCAACTGCCCAATGGCGCGGCCGCACGCCGCCGAAACAGGCAATCGCGCGTGGATGCGCTGCGGATTGGCCGATCCGCGTTGCCGATTCGGGCTGCGGCGTCGGTCGCCCGGGGTCTAGCCTGCCGGATGTGGGCAGTTTGCCCGCGATCCGCGCCCGCCGAGGAGGAGCCCCGCATGAAGGTTGGCGATTCCCCCGTCTTTCGCCGCTTCTGGTACGTCGCCATGCCGGAAGCGAAGCTCGCCGAAGGGCCGCAGCCCTTCTCCCTGCTCGGCGAGGAGATGGTGCTCTGGCGCGATGCCGAGGGCCGGTTCTCGGCCCTCAAGGACGAGTGCCCTCATCGTTCGGCCAGGCTCTCGCTCGGCGAGGTGCTCGGCACGACCATCCGCTGCCCTTACCATGGGTGGGAGTTCGACGCCGGCGGCACCTGCGCCCTGATCCCGCAGCGCCCGGGCGTGACGCCGCCGGCGAGTGCGGCCGTCAAGCGCTACTTCGCCCAGGCGCGCTACGGATACGTCTGGGTGGCGCTGGAGGAGCCGCTGATGGACATCCCCCGCCTGCCGGAGGCCGAGGATCCCTCCTTCCGGCTGATCCATTGCTTCCACGAGCCCTGGGACATGAGCCTGTTCCGGCTGGCCGACAACTTCTTCGACCTCGCGCATGTCGCCTTCGTCCACCGCGACACGCAGGGCGACATCACGAAGCCCGTCCCTCCGCCCGAGGAGGTGGAGGAGTTCGACTTCGGGATCGTCTCCCGCTCCGTCGTGCCGGTGGCGAACCGCGAGGTCGGCAAGGGCTACACCAACATCCAGGCGGACGAGACGGTGCGCCACCGCATCGCCACCTGGTGGGCGCCTTGCACGCGCAAGCTGCACATCACCTTCCCGAACGGCATCCAGCACGTGATCTTCACCGCCGGCACGCCCCTGGCCGACAAGCGGATCCTGTTCACCCAGTTCTGCCTCCGGAACGATACCGAGGAGCAGGTTCCTGCCGCCAAGGCGATCGCGCATGACCGCAAGGTGACGCTCGAGGACAAGCACATCCTCGAATCCACCCGCGCGGATGTGCCGATCATGCCGTGGGAGACGCCGGAGGCAGGCATGCCGGCCGACCGCGCGAACAACCTGATGCGCAAGAAGCTGCGGCAGATCGTCGAGACCTACGGCCCGCCGATCGCGCGGGCGGCCGAGTGAAAGGCCGCGCCGTGCTGGGCCGTCGTTCGGCGCTGGCGCTGCCGCTGCTCGCGGCGCCGGCCTTGGCGCGCGGGCAGGAGCGCGCCTGTCGCTTCAGCCTGGACTGGACGCTCTCGGGCTCCTCCGCCTTCGTGCTCGCCGCCCGCCGCGCCGGCTATTTCCGGGAGGAGGGGATCGACGCCCGGATCTCTCGCGGCTTCGGCTCGGCCCGCGTGCCGGTGGACATCGCTGCCGGCACCACCGACATGGGCTTCGGCGATTTCAGCGCCATGGCCGCCTTCGCCGCCGCGAACCCGGATGCCGGCATGCTCTGCGTGCTGATGGTGTTCGACGGGTTGCCGCTCGTTGCCGTCGCCCGTCGCGACGGGCCGATCCGGGGCCCGCGGGATCTCGAGGGACGGCATCTCGCCGCACCCGACGGCGACGCCGGGCGGCAGATGTTCCCGGTGTTCGCCGAGTTCGCCGGCTTCGACCACCGCGGCGTGCGCTGGACGAGCGTCTCCCCCCAGCTCCGCGAACCGATGCTGGTGCGCGGCCAAGTGGACGCCATCACCGGCTTCATCACCTCGACCTCCATCAGCCTCAAGGGGCTCGGGCTGCCGGTCGAGCAGCAGGTGATCATGCGCTACCGCGACGCCGGCGTGCCGCTCTACTCGAACTGCGTGATGACGACGCGCCGCTACGCCGAGCAGAACCCCGGCATCGTGCGCGGCATGGTGCGCGCGATCGTTCGCGGCGTTCGCCTGATGGCGGCGAACCCGCGCGAGGCGACCGTGGCCGTGCGCGAGGCGGAGCCGCTGCTCGACCTCGACCTCGAGACCGAGCGCGCCGAGATCACGCTGCGGGAGATGATCCTGACCGAGCATGTGCGCCGGCACGGCCTGTCGGCCGTGGATCCGGCGCGGATCGAGCGCAGCGTCGAGATCCTGGCGCGGGTGCAGTCGCTGCCGCGGCGGCCCTCGGCGGCGGAGCTGTACACGGACGCTTTCCTGCCCGCTGCCGCCGAACGCGCGATGGCCTGAGGCGGCGTCCGCCCCAGCCGCCCGGGCCGACGGGACGCCCTACCCCTTCCGCCCGACCAGCCGCTTCGCGAGCAGATAGCCGAGCCCGCCCGCAACCGGCGCCGAGGGCAGGATGAGCAGCCAGCCGAGATGCGCCCCCTGCACCACGAGCCCGAGCCCGATCCCGAGCATCAGCCCGCCGACGAGGCAGCCCGTCACGCCCGCCGTCAGGCCCAGCACCAGGATCTCTTCGCGCGTCGCCACGGATGCGCGTGTGGCGCGCCGCGCGGCGTTTGACAAGCCGGGCCGCCGCGCCTAGGAACCCGCCTCCTTCCGGGAACGCGGGCGCGGGAAGGGCGGCGCATCTCCGCCCCACCCCCGATGCCACGCCCCCCGCCATGGCGGCGGCGGGGCCTACCGGGACAACATCGGCCGCACCGCGGCCGGCAAGCACGAAAGGGCCGCGGGCCGCCGCGGGGAATGGCGCATGACGAAGCGCACGGAAAGCAAGTACAAGATCAACCGCCGGCTCGGCGTGAACCTGTGGGGGCGCGGAAAGTCTCCGGTTGCCAAGCGCGAATACGGCCCCGGCCAGCACGGCCAGCGGCGCAAGAACAAGCCGACCGACTTCGGCATCCAGCTGATGGCCAAGCAGAAGCTGAAGGGCTACTACGGCAACATCGGCGAGAAGCAGTTCCGCCGCTACTACGCGGAGGCCGTGCGCCGGAAGGGCGACACCTCGGAGAACCTGATCGAGCTGCTGGAGCGCCGGCTCGACGCCGTGGTGTACCGCATGAAGTTCGTGCCCACCGTCTTCGCCGCCCGCCAGTTTGTGAACCACGGCCATGTGCTGGTGAACGGCAGGCGGGTGAACATCCCCTCCTACCTCGTCAAGGACGGGGACGTGATCGAGGTGAAGGAGAAGTCGAAGCAGCTCGCCTCCGTGCTGGACGCCGTGCAGTCGGCCGAGCGCGAGGTGCCGGAATACATCGAGGTGGACCACCGCGCGATGCGCGGCAGGTTCCTCCGCGCGCCGAAGCTGACCGACGTGCCCTACCCGGTGCAGATGGAGCCGAACCTCGTCGTCGAGTTCTACTCGCGCTGAGGCGCCGCCGCCCGGGCCCAGCACTTCCGGCGCGGCACCCGCCCGTGCCAAGCTGCGGGGCATGAGCGACCGCCCCGCCGACCTCCCCTTGCGCCCCGGCGAGGAGGGGGCGCCGCCCCGCCGCGGCTGGTCGGCCCTTGCCGCGGAGCAGCGCGGGGCGGCGCCGGATCCGGACGGGGGCGCGGCACCCGCCGCCGGGCCGGAACCGGATGCCCCCGCGGCCGGGCCGGAGGCCGCC
>JANWXJ010000156.1 GCA_025055335.1 Acetobacteraceae bacterium | reverse complement strand
GCCCGGCGCCGCCGCCCCAGCCGCAGGCCGGCGCCGACAGGCCCCCGCCCGGCACCTACTGGCTCCATGGCCTGCACGCGGTCGCCGCCGCGCTCGCCAACCCGCGCCGCGGCATCAAGCGCCTGCTGCTGACGGAGGAGGCCGAGGCCGCGCTCGACTCCCGCCTGCCCCCGGGCTGGCGCCGGCGCGTGCTGCCCGAGCGCGCCGACCGCGCGCGCTTCGCCACCTTCCTGCCCGAGGATGCGGTGCACCAGGGCGCCGCCCTGCTTGTGCATCCGCTGTCCCCGCCGCCGATCGAGGAGATCCTCGCCGCCCGGCAGGGGCCCGTGCTGCTGCTCGATCAGGTGACGGATCCGCGCAATGTCGGGGCCGTGTTGCGCTCGGCCGCGGCCTTCGGCGCCGCCTGCGTGATCCTGCAGGACCGCCACGCGCCCCCCGAATCGGGCGCCATGGCGCGCGCCGCCTCGGGCGCTCTCGAGACCGTGCCGCTGTTGCGGGAGGTGAACCTCTCCCGCGCCCTGCTGTGGCTGCAGAAGCAGGGGTTCTGGACGATCGGCCTCGCCGCCGAGGCGCCGCGCACGCTGGCCGAGGCGCTGCCGCGCGGCAGGCGGATCGCCCTCGTTCTCGGCGCCGAGGATGCCGGGCTGCGCCGCCTGCAGCGCGAGACCTGCGACGAGCTGGCGCGCCTGCCGATCGCGCCGGAGGTCGAGAGCCTCAACGTCTCCGCCGCCGCCGCCGTCGCGCTCTACGAGATCGCGCGGGGGCGCGCATGAGCGGGGCGCTGCTCGATCGGCTTCTGGACAGCCGGGCCCGCGCCGCGCGTCTTGCCGTGCCCGAGGCCTGCAAGCCCGCCGACCTTGCCGCCGCCTACGCCCTGCAGCGGCGGATGGCCGAACGCCTCGGCGCGCTGCCGCCGGCGGGCTTCAAGATCGGCGCCACCGCCGAGGCGATGCGCGCCTATCTCGGGCTCGAGGCGCCGCTGGCCGGCTTCGTCCGCGCCGAGGATCTCGGGCCGCGGCACCGCTTCGCCGCCTTCCGCCGCCCCGGGGTGCAATGCGAGATCGCCCTCCGCCTCTCCGCCGACCTGGCGCCCCGCCCGACCACGCGGGAGGAGGCGGCCGCCGCCGTCGGCGCCGCCATGGCGGCGATCGAGATCGTGGACGACCGCTACGGCGACCTGCGCGCGCTCGGCGTTCCGCTGCTCGCGGCCGACCGGGTGTTCCACGCCGCCGGCAGCCTCGGGCCGGAACGGGCGGACTGGCGGCGCCTCGGGCTTGCCGACCTGAGGGGCGAGCTGCGGGTGGACGGCGTGCTCCGCGGCGAGGGCACGGGTGCGGCGCTGATGGGGGATCCGCTCGCCGCCCTCGCCTGGCTCGCCGGATCGGCGTGCGCGGCCGCCTTCGGCGGCTTGCGCGCCGGCCAGGTGGTGTTCCTCGGCTCGGTCTGCACGCCGGTCTGGCTCGAGGGGCCGTGCCGGGTTTGCGTGCGCTTCGAGGGGCTCGGCGAGGTGTCGGCGGAGTTCGCCTGAGCCGCCGCTTAACCTCCTGTTCACCACGGCGCTGGCAGGATCCGGCACGCGATTCGGGGGCCAGAAGGGCGGCCCGTCGCCGATGCAGGACCGAACCACGTGCCGCGCCGCGCCCGAGCGCCCACCACCACCCCCTGGCATGCCCTGCCGGACGAGACGCAACTGATCCTCTCGCGCGAGGCGCTGCGCCGCGCCGCCGAGACGCTCGCCACCCACGCCGAACTGCTGGCGCGGGAGATGGAAGCGGGCACCCTGCTCGACCAGGGCGGGCCGGAGGCGCTTCGCCTCTTCGCCGCCGTGGTGCGCACGACCAACGCCGACGCCTTCGGCCCGATCGGCCACGCCTGACGGCCCGGCCCGGTTGCCAGCCGGCCGCCGCCGTCGCACCTTCCGGGCCACCCACAACCCCGGGAGGCACGGCATGACGGTCCCGATCCTCGGCAGGCGCAGCGCGCTCGGCGCCCTGGCGGCGCTGCCGCTCGCCGCGCGCGCGCAAGGCGGCTGGCGGCCCGCCCGGCCGGTCGCCCTTGTCGTCCCCTTCGCCCCGGGCTCCGGCACCGACGGGGTGGCCCGCGTCCTCGCCCCCCTGCTCGCCGAGGATCTCGGCGGCCAGGTGGTGGTGGACAACCGCGCCGGCGCCAACGGCGCCATCGCCGCCGCCGCGGTGGCGCGCGCGGCACCCGACGGGCACACCCTCATCCTCGGCACCAACACCACCCATCCCGCGAATGTCTCGCTGATGCGCCGGCTCGACTACGATCCGGCGCGCGACTTCGCCCTGATCGCCCGCATAGGCACGCCGACCTTCCTGCTCGCCGTCGGCAGCCATGTGCCGGCGCGGACGGCGGAGGAGTTCCTCGCCTGGGCGCGGGCGAACCCGGGGCGGCTCACCTACGCCTCCGCCAACGCGATCGGGGTGATCGGCATGGCCACGCTCTGCCGGCTGGCCGGCATCGAGGCGACGCATGTGCCCTACCGCGCCTCTCCGGCCGCCCTCGCCGACATCATCGCCGGCCGGGTGGACGCGATCATGATCGACTACACGGCAAGCCTCGGCCATATCCAGGGCGGGCGGCTGCGCGCGCTCGCCGTCACCACCCGCCAGCGCTCGGCCCTGCTGCCGGAGGTGCCGAGCCTCGAGGAGGCCGGGGTGCCGGGCTTCGACACCGCCGGCTGGATGGCGGTGTTCGGCCCGGCCGGGCTGCCGCAGCCGGTGGTCGCGGCGGTCGGCGCCTCTCTCCTGCGGCATCTTGCGCGGGCGGAGGTGAAGGAACGCCTCGCCGCCATCGGCTTCGAGGCCGCCGGCACCCCGGCCGAGGCGCTGCCCGGCTGGATCCCGGCCGAGGTCGAGCGCTGGGCGGCCCTGGTGCGCGCCGCCGGGATCGAGCCGGAGTGAGCCGGGAGCGGCGCCGCCGATGCGCGTGATCGTCTGCGGCGCCGGCCAGGTCGGCACCACCATCGCCCGCCACCTCGCCGCCGAGCGCGCCGACGTGACGGTGATCGACAGCGACCCCGAACTCGCCCGCCGCGCCGACGAATCCTACGACGTGCGCGGCATGACCGGCCACGCCTCCCACCCCGAGGTGCTGGAGCGCGCCGGCGCCGAAGGCGCGGACATGATCATCGCCGTCACCCGCTCCGACGAGGTGAACATGGTGGCCTGCCAGGTCGCCCACAGCCTGTTCGGGGTGAAGCGCAAAATCGCGCGGCTGCGCCACGCGGGCTACCTCGACCCCGGGCGCAGCCGCCTGTTCGGCCCGGCGCAGATGCCGATCGACGTGGTGATCTCGCCCGAGGTCGAGGTGGCGCGCGGCATCGTCCGGCGCCTGCGCACCCCGGGCGCCTTCGACATGGTGGGGCTGGCCGGGGGGCGCGTGCAGCTGCTCGGCATCCACGCCACCGACCCGACGGCCGAGGTGATCGGCGCGAGCCTCTCGAGCCTCTCGCCCGGGGTGGGCGGCGGGGCCTTCCGCGCCGTCGCCATCCTCCGCCAGGGCCGCGCCTTCCTGCCCGACCCGGAGGAGCGCATCCTGACCGGCGACGACGTCTATGTGCTGACCGAGCCCGCCGGCGTCGCCCCGGTGATGGCCGCCTTCGGCCACCGCGAACGGGTGGCGCGGCGGGTGGTGCTGATCGGCGGCGGCAATGTCGGGCTGCACCTCGCGCGCATCCTGCTGCGCGAGGCGCCGCACCTCTCGCTCAAGATGATCGAGGCGGACGCCGCCCGCGCCGCCTTCGTCGCCCGCGAGCTCGGCAGCGCCGTGCTGGTGCTGCACGGGGATGCGCTCGATGCCGCGGTGCTCGAGGAGGCGAACATCGCCGCCGCCGACACCGTGATCGCGGTGACGAACGACGACGAGACAAACATCTTCTCCTCCATGCTGGCCAAGCGCCGCGGCTGCCAGCGCGCCGTCACCCTCGTCAACAAGACGTCCTACGAGCCGATCCTGCCGAGCCTCGGGATCGACGCCGCCGTCAGCCCCTCGACGATCACCATCTCCTCGATCCTGCGGCACATCCGCCGCGGGGCGGTGGCGGCGGTGTACACGCTGCGCGAGGATTTCGGCGAGGTGCTGGAGGCCGAGGCGCTGGCGGGCTCCCGCCTCGTCTCGGCCCCGCTCGGCGCGCTCGACCTGCCGCGCGGCTTCGCCCTCGGCGCCGTCGTCCGCCAGGGCGAGGTGATCCTGCCCGATGCCGGGACGCGGATCGAACCCGGGGACCGGATCATCGCCGCCGTGACGACCGGCGCGCTGCGCGAGGCGGAGGCGCTGATCGCCGCCGAGGCAGAGGCGTGAAGGCGCAGGCGGCGGCGGCGCGGGCGCGCATCGGGTCGTGGTCGCCGCCCGGCGTGCGGCCGGTGCTCTCGCTCGTCTCGATCATGCTGCTCGCGCTGTCGGTGCTGATGCTGCTGCCGGCGCTGGCCGAGCTGCTGACGGCCGGCAGCGACTGGCGCGCCTTCGCCCTCTGCTCGGCGCTGACGGCCGCCGCCGGCGAGGCGCTGCGGCGCGCGACGCGCGGCGCGCTCCAAGGCGGGCTGACGCTGCGGCAGGCCTTCCTGCTCACGCCGATGGCGTGGATCGCGGTCGCCTCCTTCGCCGCGCTGCCGATGCTGTTCGTCCGCCACGAGGGCCTCTACGGCAGCCTGCCGCATGCGGTGTTCGAGGCCGTCTCGGCGCTGACCACCACCGGGGCCACGGTGCTCTCGGGCCTCGACGACGCCGCCGCCGGCCTCCTCCTGTGGCGGGCGCTGCTGCAGTGGGTGGGGGGGATCGGCATCATCGCCACCGCGATCGCCATCCTGCCGGCGCTGTCGGTCGGCGGGATGCAGATGTTCCGCACCGAAAGCAGCGACCGCTCGGAGAAGGTGCTGCCGCGGGCGCGGCAGATCGCCGCCGCCATCGGCAGCGTCTATCTCGGCCTCACGCTGCTCTGGATCCTCGGCTACCGCCTGGCCGGCATGGGATGGTTCGACGCCCTCTGCCACGGCCTCACCACCATCTCGACCGCCGGCTTCTCGACGAAGGACGCCTCGCTCGCCGCCTTCGACGCCCCGCTCGTCCACTGGTGGGCGGTGATCGGCATGATCATGGGGGCGGTGCCCTTCGTGCTCTATGTGCGGCTGCTGAACCGGGACTGGACCGCGCTTGCGGACAGCCAGCTGCGCACCCTGCTGTGGTTCCTGGGCGCGGTGGTGCTGGTGGTGGCGGCCTCGCTCTGGCTGTCCGGCCGCTACGACCTCGAGCCCGCGCTGCGGCACGCGGCGGTGAACGTCGTCTCGATCGTCACCACCACGGGCTACGCCTCCGCCGACTACACGCTGTGGGGGAACGCCGCCACCGGGCTGTTCTTCGGCCTCATGTTCGTCGGCGGCTGCACCGGCTCCACCGCGGGCGGGGTGAAGATCTTCCGCTACGAGGTGATGGCGGCGATGCTGCGCGTGCACATGCTGCGGCTGATCTATCCGCGCGGGATGTTCCCGCGCGCCTATGCCGGGCGGCCGCTGACGGACGAGGTGGTGAACTCCGTCGTCGTGTTCTTCAGCCTCTATTTCCTCTGCTACGGGGCGCTGACCATCGCGCTGATGGGCTTCGGGCTGGATTTCCTCACCTCCGCCTCGGGGGCGGTGGCGGCCTTGTCGAATGTCGGGCCGGGGCTCGGGCCGCAGATCGGCCCGGTCGGGCATTACGGCTCGCTGCCCGAGGGCGCGCTGTGGCTGCTGTGTTTCGGCATGCTGCTCGGCCGGCTCGACCTGTTCACCGTGCTGGTGCTGTTCCTGCCCCGCTTCTGGCGCGGATGAGCGCCTTGCCCGAACGGCAGGGGCGGGCGAGAAGCGGGGCATGAGCGGTTCCGTCCTGTTCGCGCTGCATGAAGGGGGTGTGGCCCTCCTCACCCTCAACCGCCCGGACGCGCGCAACGCGATCGACGACGCGCTGCGCGAGGCCCTGGCCGAAGCGGTGGAGCGCGCCGCCGATCCCGCGGTGCGCGCCCTCGTCCTCACCGGCGCGCCACCCGCCTTCTGCGCCGGCGGCGACCTCAAGGCCATGGCCGAGCGGCTCGCCGCCCCGCCCGGGCAGGTCGCCGCCGCCGGCTGGCAGCGGCAGCAGGCGCTGCACCGGCTGATCCTGCGCCTGCATCGCCTGCCGAAGCCGACCATCGCTGCAGTGAACGGGGCGGCCGCCGGGCTCGGCTGCGATCTCGCGCTTGCCTGCGATTTCGTGCTGGCCGCCGAGGATGCCCGCTTCGCCTTCAGCTTCCTGGCCCGCGGCCTCGTGCCGGACGGCGGCGGGCCCTATTTCCTGCCCCGCCGGGTCGGGCTGGCGCGAGCGAAGGAGATCGTGTTCTCCGCCCGCACCGTCGGGGCGGCCGAGGCGCTGGCGATCGGGCTTGCCGACCGGCTCGCCCCGCCGGATCGGCTTCTCGAGGAGGCGCTCGCCTGGGCGCGCAGCCTCTCCGCCGGCTCGCCCGCCGCCATCGCCCTCGCCAAGACCGCGCTCGAACGCAGCCTCGAGACGCCGCCCGAGACGCTGCTCGCGCTCGCCAGCCAGTCCCAGGCGATCTGCTACACGACGGAGGAGCATCGCGCAGCAGTGGAGGCCTTCCTCTCCGGCCGAAGATAGCGGCTGGCGGCGGCAGGCCCGCCCCGCCTCCCCCCCCTGGGCGGCCGGCCGATTCCCGCCGCAGGCCTCCTGCCCTAGAATGAGAAGGATGGAGGATCACCCCCACCCCGCGGCCGAGGAGGAAGCAGCCTTCCTCGCCGCAACCGGGCGCCGTCTGCGGCGCCTGCGGTCGCTGCGCGGCGTGACGAGGCGGGACCTGGCGCGTCGTTCCGGCGTGTCCGAGCGCTACATCGCCCAGATCGAGGCCGGGGCGGGCAACATCTCGATCCTGCTGCTGCGGCGGATCGCCCGGCCGCTCGGCGTCGGCCTCGCGGAGATCCTGGGCGATTCGCCGGAGCCTTCCGCCGAACGGCGGCTGCTCGAGCAGCTGGTGGCCGATCTGCCGGAGTCTGCCCTGGCCGAGGCGCGGGCTCTGCTTGCCGAACGCTTCGGCCGCCCCCCACCCGGGCCGCGCGCCGCCCGCATCGCCCTGATCGGGCTGCGCGGGGCGGGAAAATCCACCCTCGGCGCGGCGCTGGCCAAGCGCCTCGGGGTGGCCTTCGTCGAACTCGATGCCGAGGTGGAGCGCGAGGGCGGATCGGACCTGGCCGACATCTTCGCCCGCCACGGCCAGGAAGGCTTCCGCCGGCTGGAGCGGGCGGCGCTGTCGCGCCTCGTCGCCTCGGGCCAGCCGATGGTGATCGCCGCCGGTGGGGGCATCGTGGCCGACGCCGCCACCTACGCCCTGCTCCTCGACTCCTGCGTCACGGTGTGGTTGCGCGCCCGGCCCGAGGAGCACATGGCGCGCGTGCTGGCCCAGGGCGACACCCGGCCGATGCGCGACAACCGCGACGCCATGGCCGATCTGCGCGCGATCCTGGCGGCGCGGGAGGAACTCTACGCCAAGGCCGACATCGAACTCGACACGAGCGGCCGCACGCCTGAGGCCTGCCTGGCCGACCTGCTCGCGCGGCTTCCCGGCCGCGCTGCCGCCGCCTGAGGCGCGGCGGAAGCCGGGCGCCTCCGCGCACGCCCGCGGCTCGCCCCTTCCCGCCCTCCACGGGACAGCCGAGCCCGCC
>JANWXJ010000111.1 GCA_025055335.1 Acetobacteraceae bacterium | reverse complement strand
AGCGGCGGCTGCCGCAGCGCCGCAAGCCGCCCGGCCGCGGCCAGCCAGCAGAGCGAGGCGGCGGCGGCGACCGCGAAGGCCATCGCCGTCAGTTGCAGGGGCGGGAGGCCGGCGGCGAGCCGCGCGAGCAGCCCGAGCGCCGTCCACAGCGCGAGCGCGCCGATCCCGGCGAGCGTCGCGGCCGCCACCTCAGGGCAGCCGCGCCGGGCTTCCGGGCAGCGGCAGGTAGGGCTGCTCCGCGATGCCGCAGCGCAGGATCGTCACCGGGCGCAGCCACACGCCTTCGGTCCAGAACGGCTCCGTCTCCAGCCAGGCTTCCACCGCCGCGCGGTCCGGCAGGTCGAGCACGATCAGCGAGCCGACCGGGTCGCCGCCGCCCTCCGGCAGGATGGGGCCGGCGAAGCGGATCAGGCCGGTGCGGCAGGCCTCGGCCAGCAGCGGCAGGTGGCGCGGGCGCACCGCCTGGCGGTGGCCCGGCTTCGCCGGATCGTCGTAGGCCATCAGGAAGAACATGGCGGGGCCTCAGTACATGTGCTGGCCGCCGTTGATCGAGAGCGTGGAGCCGGTGATGAAGGACGCCTCGTCCGCCGTCAGGAACGCCACCCCGCGCGCGATGTCCTCGACGGTGCCGAGGCGGCCGACCGGGATCTTCGCCACGATCTTCTCCAGCACATCGGGCGGCACGGCGCGCACCATGTCGGTGTCGATATAGCCGGGGGCGACGGCGTTGACGGTGATGCCGAGCTTCGCCCCCTCCTGCGCGAGCGCCTTGGTGAAGCCGTGGATGCCGGACTTGGCCGCGGCGTAGTTCACCTGCCCGTACTGCCCGGCCTGCCCGTTGATCGAGCC
Source organism: Acetobacteraceae bacterium (assembly GCA_025055335.1). Taxonomy (GTDB): domain Bacteria; phylum Pseudomonadota; class Alphaproteobacteria; order Acetobacterales; family Acetobacteraceae; genus JANWXJ01. Next base: position 5,266 of record JANWXJ010000111.1, on the reverse strand, counting down.
GATGTTCACGATGCGGCCGAACTTGCGCGCCGTCATGCCGTCCCACACCAGCTTGCAGAGGTTGAAGCAGGAGCCGAGGTTGGTGTCGATCACCGCGTCCCACATCTCCCGCGTCATGCGGCGCATCGTCGCGTCGCGGGTGATGCCGGCGTTGTTGACGAGGATCTCGATCGGCCCCACCTCGGCCTCGATCCTCGCCACCGCCGCCCTGCACGACTCGAAGTCGGCGACGTCGAACTTGTACACCTTGCAGTCCGTCTCGGCGGCGAAGGCCTGGGCGGCGGCGTCGTTGCCGGCGTAGGATGCGACGACGGTCCGCCCCTGCGCGATCAGCGCCTTCGAGATGCCGGCCCCGATGCCCCGGGTGCCTCCGGTGACGAGTGCGACGCGGCCCATGTGCCCTCTCCCTGTTCTGCCTCTGCGGCCATTGGGCCGCTTCGCGCGCGCGGGATCAAGCCTCCCCGGCGGGCGGCAGCTGCGCCGCCGCGCGCTGCACCGCGGCGTCGCGCACGCCGAGCGCGGCCGGTTGCCGCGCCGTCGCGTGCAGGTAGGCGAGTTGTCGCCGAAGACGCCGCGGGCGCCTGCGATGCGTGCGGCGGTCTCCTCCGGCGTCAGGGCAGGGGCGCAGGACGGCGCCGACCGGTCGGCCACATAGGCCACCGCCCGCCTGCGCGCGCCGCTGTCGAGCAGCGTGACGGGGAGCACCCACCGGAGGTAGCCGGAGGTATTCGCCGCCGACCAGTTCCCGCCCGTCCAGACAGGCCAGCACCGCCGCCGCGTCCGGCGCAGCGACGCGCCACGCCCAGCCGCGGCACGCCCGGCCGCGATCCAGCCCGAGCACGAGGCCCGGCCGATCCGGCGTGCCGCGAGGACGGTGCGAGACTATGCAGAACCGCCGGCGCCAGCCGTAGAGCAGCGCCGGATGCCCGCCCGCCGCGGCAAAGCCGGGCGCCACATCAGCAAGCCGTAGGCGAAGACGTAAAGGTGCCCGTCCGGGTCCAGCGGGGTCTCGGCGCGCATCGCGGGGGGCCGCCTCCCGCGCGGCCCGGCGCGGCGCTATAGAGGGGGCGTGAGGCAAGGGGATGCGGAGGGCCGGATGGCACGCGCGCGGTCCGGCCGGGCGCTTCGCCTCGGCCTGGCGGCCGGTGCGCTGGCGCTGGTCGCTCTTGTCGGCACCGGGCACTTCCTGCTGTGGAACGCGCTGGCCGGCGCCATCGAGGACGGGATGGCCGCCTGGGCCGAGGAACGCCGCGCCGCCGGGTGGGACGTCTCCTACGGGCCGCCGGAACGGCATGGCTGGCCCGTCGCGGCCGAGGTGCGCTTCCCGGGCCTGACCATCGCATCCGGCCCCTCCTCGCCGGTCGCCTTCCTGTGGGCGGCAGGCGCCGCTGAGGCGCGGATCGCCCCGCCCGACCTGCGGCTGATCGAGGTGGACCTGCCGGATCCCCAGATCCTGCTGGTGGAGGGCACCGAAATCCGCTTCGCCGCCGAACGCCTCGTGCTGCGTTTCCGCATCGAGGGCGGCGCGCCGCCGCAGGGGGGCACGCTCGAGGCGTCGCGGCTGCGCATCGCGGCGCCGCCGCTCCTGCCCGGGCGCGCCGCCGAGGCGGCGTCGCTCACCGCGACGCTCGCCCTCCGCCCGGATGCGACGGAGGCCGAGGCCGCGCTGACCCTGACGCTCGCCGCGCAGGGCGTGGTGCTGCCGCAACCCGGCCCGCTCGGCCGCAGCGTCGAGCAGGCGGCGTTGACGCTGCAGGCAAGCGGCCCGGTGCCGGGCCGCCGCGGGCTGCGCCAGCGCGCGGAAACCTGGCGCGACGCCGGCGGCAGCGTCGCCTTGTCCGGCGTCCTGCTGCACTACGGGCCGCTGCGCGCCACGGGGGAGGCGACGCTTGCCCTCGATGCCGCGCTGCAGCCGATGGGCGCCGGCCGGATCGTGACCACCGGCCATGACGCGGCGCTGTCGGCCCTGGCCGAGGCCGGCGTCCTCACCCGGGCGGCGGCGGCGCAGTACGGGCTCGCGCTGCGGCTGGTGCAGCGGGTGCCGGAAGGCAGCGGCGAGCCGCGGGCGGAACTGCCGCTGCTGCTCGAGAACCGGCGGCTCTCGGTGCTCGGCATCCCGCTCGCGCGGCTGCCGCGGCTGCCCTGGCCGGCGCTGCCGGAGGCGGCGCAATAGGCTGGGCGGGGCGGGCAAGTCCGGGCGGTCGCCGCGCCTCCGGTCGCGCACCGGCCGTGCCCGCGGCCCCGGGCGGCCAGGCTCAGGTCCGCAGCGCGAGCAGGATGCCGCCGAGCGTCAGCAGCAGCGCCGCGACCTCGCGCAGCCCGAGCGGCTCGCCCAGCATCAGCGCCCCGGCCAGAACCCCGACCACGGGCGTGAGCAGCGTGCCGATCGCCGCCGCCCCTGCCGGGAGCCGCCGGAGCGCGGCGAACCAGGCAAGGTAGCAGAGGCAGAGCGGCAGCACGGCCATGTAGACCATCGCCGCCCAGCCGGCGGGGCTGAGGGCGGCGAAATCCGCCGTCTCCAGCAGGAAGCCCGCGACCAGCAGCGGCAGGCAGCCGAGCCCGACCTGCCAGCCGACCAGCGCGAGCGGCGGCATGTCGAGCGGGGATTTCTTCGTCAGAATGGTGCCGAAGGCGAACAGCACCGCCCCGGAGAGGATGATCGCCACCCCCGGCAGCGCCGCCCGGCCGACCGGAAGGTCGTCGGCGAGGAGCACGACGACACCCCCCATGGCGAGCACGAGCGCCGCGATCCGGGCCGCCGTCAGCCTCTCGCCGAGCATCGGCCAGGCGAGCAGCGCCGCCCAGGCGGGCATGGTGTAGGCGATGATCGCGCCCTCGCCGGCGCCGATCCACAGCAGCCCGACCGTCGCGCAGCCCATCCACGCCGTCACGTTGAGCAGGGCGTAGAGCAGCAGCCGCCCGCAGGCGCCCTCGGGCACGGCGGTCCGCTCGCCCGCGAGCCAGGCGGCGAAGAGCAGCCCGGCCATCGCCCAGACGCCGGCCCAGCCGCGCGCCGTCAGCGGCGGCAGTTCCGCGAGCAACGATTTCAGGATCGGCCAGTTCAGCCCCCACCCGAGGATGGTGACGAGCAGGAACAGCGCGCCGAGCGTGCGGGCGCGGGCCGTGGCGAGATCAGCGGAAATCGGCGGCCTCCGCGGCGGCAAGGCGCCGCCTGATGCCGGCGAGATGCAGCCCGGCCGCGGCGGGCTGGCCGGCGGCGATGTCGGCCGTGGCCCGCGCGGCGATCCCGGGCGTCACCTCGGCGAAGGACAGGCCGCGCGGGTTCGCGAGGAACAGGTCGCTCCGTCCGCCGGCCGCCTCGGGCGGCGCGGCGTGGGAGACGCGGGTGCACACCCCCTCGTGCAGGCCGAGGGCGGCGGCGGCGCGCAGGCAGGCGGAGAGGTCCTTGCGCGCGGAGGCGAGCGCTGCCCTGTCCCGGTTCCGGCGCATTCCCGTCTCTCCTGCTGTGTCCCGGCGCGGAATTGATCGCGCGGCGCCGCACTCTTACAGCGGCCGGAAGCGCGGGCAAGCGAGGGGACAGGGCGGCGATGGGTGCGGGAAACCTGCGAATCAACGAAGCGAGGCTGTGGGACAGCCTGATGGAGATGGCGCAGATCGGCACGACGCCGAAGGGCGGCGTGAAGCGCCTCGCCCTCTCGGCCGAGGACATGGCCGGCCGGGCGCTGTTCGCGCGCTGGTGCGAAGCGGCGGGCTGCACGGTGCGGGTGGATGCCGCCGGCAACATGTTCGCGAGGCGGGAGGGGCGGGATCCGTCCCGCCCGCCGGTGCTGATGGGCAGCCACCTCGATTCGCAGCCGACGGGCGGCAGGTTCGACGGCGCGCTCGGCGTGCTGGCCGGGCTCGAGGTGCTGCGCGTGCTGCAGGAGGCGGGGGTGGAGACCGAGGCGCCGATCGAGCTCGTGAACTGGACCGACGAGGAGGGCGCGCGCTTCGGCCGCGCCATGATCGGCAGCGGCATCTGGGCCGGGCAGCTCGATGCGGCGGAAGCAAAGGCGCTGCGCGACGCCGGGGGCATGACGTTCGGCGCCGCGCTGGACGCCGCGGGCGCGCGGGGCGACGCCCCGGCCCGGCCCTTCCCGGCGGATTCCTATTTCGAGCTGCACATCGAGCAGGGGCCGATCCTCGAGCGTGCGGGCCGGCGGATCGGCATCGTGACCGGCGCGCAGGCGCAGCTGTGGCTGCGGGCGACCGTCATCGGCCGGGACAGCCACGCCGGCACCACCCCGCCGTCGGCAAGGCGGGATGCGCTGGCGGGCGCGGCGCGCATGGTGCTGGCGGTGCAGCGCATCATGCGCGAGGCGGGCGAGGACGGGCGCGGCACCGTGGGCGCGCTGACGGTGCTGCCCGGCAGTCCGAACGTCATCCCGGGCGAGGTCCGCTTCACCGTCGAGTTCCGCAACCCCTCCGAAGCGGTGGTGGCGGCCCAGGCCGGGCGCTTCCGCGCCGAGGCCGAAGCGATCGCCGCCGAGGAGCGGCTGGAGCTGGCGATCGAGGAACGCTTCCGCATCCCGGCGCAGCCCTTCGATCCCGCCTGCGTCGCGCTGGTGCGGGACGCGGCGGCGCGGCTCGGCCTCTCCGCGATGGAGATCGTCTCCGGCGCGGGGCACGATGCGGTGCATGTCGCTGCGGTGGTGCCGAGCGCCATGATCTTCGTGCCCTGCCGCGACGGCCTTTCCCACAACGAGGCGGAGAGCATCGAGCCGGGCGAGGCGGCGGACGGCGCAGCGGTGCTGCTCGAGGCGGTGCTGGCGCGGGCGGGGCGGGTGGGCTAGCCGCGCACGCGGGGGCATCTGCCATCGCCGCAAGACGCCGGGGCGTTCCTGCCGCCCTCGGGCGCGGCCCGTCGCCTCTCGGCCGCGCCGGATCCGATGGCCCCGGTTTCCGCATCGCAGAGCCCCGCACGCGGACGGCAGCCCCCGCCCATTGCCCTCCTACGGCCCTCTGCCTACCTTGCGGATGCGGGGCTGCCGGGTGCGCCAGGCAAGGTGATCCCCGGGGCCGATGAGCATCCTCCGGGAGCTGGCTCTGGCCGGGCCGTGGTCCGGCTACTCTGGCGCCCACCTGCGCAAGCGGGTCTCAGGAGGGTCTGACGCCAGCGGCCATGGTGGCTCCGCACCCCGCTCCGCTCGACGCCGCCAAGCGCGCGGCGCGCGAAGCCGCGCTTGCCCGCCGGCGCGCCTTCCTCGCCGGAGAGGCGCTGCCGCCCTGGCCCGCCGGCACCGGCGCCGCCCCCGCCCGCCCCGCG
>JANWXJ010000103.1 GCA_025055335.1 Acetobacteraceae bacterium | reverse complement strand
TGCCCCCGGCCCTGCCCGGCGCCCGGTCGGCCGCCCTGGCGGCGTCCAGGGGGGCGGCGGGGATGGCGGCCTGCGCGGCGAGCGTCCGGCGTCCGGTCGGAGGCCTCGCGCGGTCCTCCGTCTCAGGCGTCGAGGGGGGAGAAGGCCGCCCGGCCGGGCGGGGCGGGGCAGAAGCGCCAGATGCGCCGCCCGTCGGCAGACAGCGCCACCACGCTCGCGCATATGGTGCCGAAGCCGTCCTCGGGCGGCAAGTTCAGCGCGGCGGCGCGGTCCTCGCCGGGCGCGCTGTCGGCGAGCAGCGCCTCCCAGCCGGCCCAGTCGCCGGCCTCGGGGTCGGGCGGGGGGTGGGCCGCGAAGCGCGGCAGGGCGCGGGCGATGCGGGGGGAGGACACGTCGTTCGGCTCCTGCGCCGTGACGATGGAAAGACCCGGGGGCAGAGGGCGCGTCTCCGGCCGGCCGTGGCCGAGGCCGCGCAGGAACCAGCCGCCCGAGGCGTCGGCCAGCACCAGGTTGAACGGTCGCCAGAGGGCGGCGTCGAGCACGCAGAGGGCGGCGGCGGCGGCCTCGGCGGAGGGGTGTTCCAGGGCAAGCAGCGGCAACTCGCCCCGGCTGCGCTTGCCCGGCGCGGGGCCGAGGCTGTGCGGGCGGTTCAGCACGGCGGCGAGCACGCCGCGGTCGTTCAGCCCCATCCAGGTGCCGCCGGCGGCGTCGTCGCGGCCGGCGATCACGCCTGGGCGGGCCGGCCAGTGCCGCGCCGGGGCGGACCAGGGGCGCTCCAGCCGCTCGTCGCGGTTGGCGGCGACGATCAGCGGCCAGCGATGGCCCGGGCGGCGGAGCAGGATGAGGGTGCACATGCGCCGCCCGAGGGAAGGCCCGGACGCGGCGCGGCGCAAGGGGCGGTTGGACCGCCCGCGCCGCCGCTGGCATGGTGCCGCCCCCGCGATTCCGGCGGGACGGAGACGGAGCGGCACGGCGGAGGCGATGGCGGAGCACCCGAAGATCCTGATCGGCGCGTCCATCCCGCGATCGGGGCATCATTTCCTCGCCCGGCTGCTGAAGGAGATCCTGCGCGAGGACCTGCACTACTGCGAGTTCTACACGCCGCCCGGCTGCTGCAAGCGGATTCCCTGCACGAAGCGCACCGGCGCGGCGCTGATCTACCAGAAGCAGCACGACCGGAAGGGCGAGGTGCCGCAGGACGTCGCCCGCGCGCTGTACGTGGTGCAGCACCGCCATTCGATCCCGCAGGCCCTGTCCGACCGGGAGCTGAACCTGGCCGACGCGCCCGCCCGCCAGCCGGCGCCCTGGCGGCGCTCTCGCGCCTATCACGAGCAGTGGCTCGCCGCCCAGGGCGCCTATGTCCGCCGCTTCCACGACCGCTGGATCGCCGCCGGCCCGCCCAACGCCATCCGAATCGCCTATGAGCGCCTCTCCGCCGAGCCGGAGGCGGTGCTGGCGGAGCTGCTCGAGGCCGCCGGCCTGCCGCCGCGGCCGGAACGCATCGCCGAGGCGGTGGCGGCGGTGCGGCCGGTGCGTGTTTCCGGGGTTCTCGGCGCGCCGCACCGAATTCACCCCCCGCCGGATCGAGGACAGCCCGGCCTTCGAGCCGGACCTGCACGGCGCCTACGAGGACTGGCTGCTGCCGCGCATCCCCGCCTTCGGCTTTTCCCGCATGGTGCCCGAGGGGCGGATCGCCGGCCATCCGCTCGCGGCGCTGCTGCTGCTGACCGATACGCGGGAGGCGCTTCCGGACGGCGAGACCGACCGGCTTTCCGCCGCGGCCCGCATCGCGCCCGGCCATCCGGCGATCGAGATGCTGCTGGCCGACCGCGAGCGTCGCGGCGGCGAGCCTGCGGCCGCGTTCCGGCGCCTGCTGGCCCTGGCGGAGCGGGCGCCCTACTGGGCGCCGCTGTGGCCCCGGCTGTTCCAGCTCGCCGAGCAGCTGCGCGAACGCGTGCCGGCGGCGCTGCTCACCGGCGAGGCGATGGTCACCCTCTCCGGCGAGCCGCAGGTGCTGCTGCGCGGCGCGGCGGCGCTGCTGCGCGAGTACCGCGCGACCGAGGCGCTGGCGGCGATCGCGATCGCCGCCGAGTTCCTGCCGCCGGAGGCGACGGGGGCGCGGGCCGAGGCGCACCTTCTCCGCTCCTCGGCGCTGCTGATGCTGCGCGACCGGCGCCGCGCGCTGGCCGAGGCGGAGGCGGCCCACGCCCTCGATCCGGAGAACCCGCGCGTCGCGGCGGCGCTCGAACGCGCGCGGACGGCGGCCGAGGACCACGCCGGCAAGGGGCGGGCGTGAGGAGGCGCTGCGCGCCCGCCCGGCCCCCCGCGCTCAGAACCGGAAGCCGAAGTAGGCGCCCGGCCGCGGCGGCGGCGCCCAGGGGGGCGGCCCCCAGCCATGATGTCGCGGCGGGACGTAGTACCACCCCGGCGGCGGCGGCGGGGGCGGCCACCCCCAGGGCGAGCCGAGGGGCGGGCGGGGCGGCCCCCAGTGGCCAAGGCCGCCGGGGTGGCCGCGATGGTCGCCTGAGCCCCAGCCCCAGCGGCGCGGCCGAGGGGGCCATTCGTCCCGGCGCCCGCCCGCGGGTTGGACGGCCGCCGCGCCGTCCGGCCGCGGCACCGGCAACGCTGCGGCGGGGGCGAGGGTTGCGGCGGCAATCAGCATGACGCCGGCCAGGACGGCGAGACGGAGCATGGCGGCCTCCTCCTTCAGCGTCGCCCCGATCATCCCGCGACGCTGCGGCGGAAGCGTGGCGAGATGGGGGCCGCGCCGCCCCGTTCGTGGCGCGGCTCAGCCCCCGAACACGCGGGCGAAGATCGTCTCGACCTGCGCGTAGTCCCGCGCCGGGTCCATCGCCGCCTCCAGCGCCGCCGGGGAGAGCCGCGCCGCCACCTCGGGGTCTGCCAGCAGGTTGGCGCGGAAATCCCGCGCACCTGCCGTGCCGAGCGCCTCCCAGGTCGCCATCGCCGCGCGCTGCACGGCGCGGTAGGCGTCCTCGCGGCTCATGCCGGCCTGGGTCAGCGCCAGCAGCACCTTCTGGCTGTGCACGACGCCGCCGAGGCTCTCCAGGTTGGCGCGCATCCTCTCCGGATAGACCGTGAGCGTCTCGATCATCCCGGCCGCGCGGTGCAGGGCGAAGTCGAGCGTCACCGTGGCGTCCGGCGCGATCACCCGCTCCACGCTCGAATGGCTGATGTCCCGCTCGTGCCACAGCGCGACATTCTCGAGCGCCGGCACCGCGTAGCCGCGCACCAGCCGGGCAAGGCCCGTGAGGTTCTCGGAGAGCACCGGGTTGCGCTTGTGGGGCATGGCGGAGGATCCCTTCTGCCCCGGGTGGAAGAACTCCTCCGCCTCGCGCACCTCGCTCCGCTGCAGGTGGCGCACCTCGACGGCCAGCCGCTCGATGCCGGAGGCGACGACGGCGAGTGCGGCGAAGAACGCCGCGTGCCGGTCGCGCGGGATCACCTGGGTCGAGACCGGCTCGGGCGAGAGTCCGAGGCGCTCTGCGACGAAGGCCTCGACGCGCGGATCCACCGCGGCGAAGGTGCCGACCGCGCCGGAGATCGCGCAGGTCGCGACCTCCGCCCGCGCCGCGAGGAGGCGGGCGCGGTTGCGGGTGAACTCGGCGTAATGTCCGGCGAGTTTCAGGCCGAAGGTGGTGGGTTCGGCGTGGATGCCGTGGCTGCGGCCGATGGTCGGCGTGAATTTGTGTTCCAGCGCCCGCGCCTTCAGCGCCGCGAGCAGCCGGTCCACCCCGCCGATCAGCAGGTCGGCGGCGCGCGTGAGCTGGACGGCGAGGCAGGTGTCGAGCACGTCCGAACTCGTCAGCCCCTGGTGCAGGAAGCGCGCCTCCGGCCCGATGCCCTCCGCGAGCCAGGTGAGGAAGGCGATCACGTCGTGGCGCGTCTCGCGCTCGATCTCCTCGATCCGCGCGAGGTCCCGCGCCGTCATGGCGGCGATGCGCGCCGCGCCCTTCTCGCGGATCGCGCGCGCCGCCTCGGTCGGGATGGTGCCGAGCCCGGCCATCGCCTCGGCCGCCAGCGCCTCGATCTCGAACCAGATGGAGAAGCGCGTCTCGGCGCTCCAGACCGCGACCATCTCGGGGCGGGAATAGCGGGGGATCATGCGGGGCTCCGGGCCTGTCGGCGGGGGCCGCCCTCATGCCGCGGCGCGCGCGCCCTGTCACGCCCGGCCCCCACATGGCGGTTCTGTAATGCCTCGGCGGTTGCGGCGGGCCGGGCGCGGGCGTATCGGGGGGCAAACAACACCGCCACCCGCCGGAAGGCACGTCCACGCCATGGATCTCTCGCCGCTGATGCCGGAGCTGATCGCGCTCGGCCAGGTGCTGTTCATCGACATCGTGCTGGCCGGCGACAACGCCATCGTCATCGGCCTGGCGGCGGCTGGCCTGCCGCCCGAGCTCCGGCGCAAGGCGATCATCTGGGGCATCGCCGCCGCCACCATCATGCGCATCGCCTTCGCGGCGCTGACGACGCAGCTTCTCGCCATCGTCGGCCTCACCCTCGCCGGCGGCGTGCTGCTGCTGTGGGTGTGCTGGAAGATGTACCGCGAGCTGCGCCACGGCGGCGGCGGGGAGGATGCGGAAGCCGCCATCGCCGCCGCCGAGGCCGTGGAGCAGACGGCGGACGGGGCGGCGCCGCCGCGCAAGACGCTCCGCCAGGCGGTGACGCAGATCCTGGTCGCCGACGTGTCCATGAGCCTCGACAACGTGCTCGCCGTCGCCGGCGCGGCGAAGGACCACCTGTGGGTGCTGGTGGTCGGGCTCGCGATCTCGGTGGTGCTGATGGGGGTGGCCGCCAGCCTGATCGCCCGGCTGCTCGACCGCCACCGCTGGATCGCCTGGGTCGGGCTGTTCGTCATCCTCTACGTCGCGCTCAAGATGATCGTCGAGGGCACCGAGCAGGTGACGCACGCGGTGCCCGACGCCTACGCCTATCTGCTGCTGCCGCTCGGCTACCTTGCGCTGCCGGGCGTGTTCCCGCCCTGGCTGTGGGTCGGCGCGTCGCTGCTGCAGATCGTGGCGTTCAGCGCGCTCGCCGCCTTCGTCGTGGATCTCGTGCTGCGGGCGCGGCGGGCGGCGGAATCGCCGCCGCGCCACCACCCGGCGGAATAGCGCCGGGGGGTTCCCCCCGCGGGGGATTCGTCCCATACCGCCGCGGACAAGGCCGGCCGCCCGCCGGGGGCGGCCCCATGCGTGAGGGAGGACCGAACGCCATGATCGCCTTGCGGCTGCTGCCGCCTGCCCTGCTGCTCGCCGCCTGCGTCGCCACCCCGCCCGGGGATCCCCCCGCGACCGGGAGCGATGTGCAGCCCGCCGCCTTCGGCGCCGCCCGCCCCGATCTTGCCCGCGCCGCCGCCGCGCTG
>JANWXJ010000097.1 GCA_025055335.1 Acetobacteraceae bacterium | reverse complement strand
GCCCGGCCCGGCCGGCCGCCGCGGAGGGCGCCGGCGCGCCGCTTCCCGCCCGCGCCGCGGAGACCCGGCCGTGACCGCCGCCGCCCTTGCCGCCCACGGCCTGACGCGACGCTTCGGCAGCCTCGTGGCGGTGGACGGGGTGTCGCTTGCGCTCTCGGTCGGCGAACTCCATGCCGTGATCGGCCCGAACGGCGCGGGCAAGAGCACGCTCGTGAACCTGCTCGCCGGCGAGCTTGCGCCCTCGGCCGGGCGGCTTCTCGTCGGCGGCCGCGAGGTGACGGGCTGGCCCGCCTGGCGGATCGCGCGCGCCGGCATCGGCCGCTCCTTCCAGAAGACGAACCTGATGCGCGACCTCTCGGTGTTCGAGAACGTGCGGCTTGCCGCCCAGGCGGCCACGGGCGAGGGGTGGCTGCGCCGGGCCTCTGCGGCGGGGCGGGCGGCGGCCGCGGCGCGGGCGGCGATCGCCAGGGTCGGCCTCGAGGGGTTCGAGGAGGCGAAGGCAGGCATCCTTCCGCACGGGCGCCAGCGGCTGCTCGAGATCGCGATGGCGCTCGCCTCGGGGCCGAAGGTGCTGCTGCTCGACGAACCCCTGGCCGGCATGGGGGCGGAGGAGAGCGAGCGGATCGCCGCCCTGATCCGCGCGCTTGCCGCCGACCACGCGGTGCTGCTGATCGAGCACGACATGGACGTGGTGTTCCGCATCGCCGACCGGCTGACGGTGATGGTGGAAGGCCGCGTCCTGGAAAGCGGCCCGCCGGAGGCGATCCGCGCCTCGGCCGCGGTGCGCGACGCCTATCTCGGGCACGACCTGTGAGCGCGCTTCCTGCCCCGCTGATCGAGGCGCGCGGCCTCTGTGCCGGCTACGGGGCGGCGCGCATCCTGCACGGGGTGGAGCTGTCGGTGCGGGCCGGCGAGGCGGTCGGCCTCATGGGCCGCAACGGCATGGGCAAGACGACGCTGATCCGCGCCCTGCTCGGCCTGCTGCCGGCCGAGGCCGGGGAGGTGCGGATCGCCGGGCGGGAGGCGACGCGGCTGCCCACCTTCCGCCGGGCGCAGGCCGGAATCGCGGTGGTGCCGGAGGGGCGGGGGGTGTTCGCGTCCCTCAGCGTGCTCGAGAACCTGCGGCTTGCCGCGCGCCCCGGGCCGGACGGGGCGGTGCGCTGGGACGAGGAGCGCGTGCTCGCCCTCTTCCCGCGCCTCGGGGAGCGGGCCCGCAACCGCGGCGACCAGCTGTCGGGCGGCGAGCAGCAGATGCTCGCGATCGGCCGGGCGCTGATGACGAACCCGCGGCTGCTGATCCTCGACGAGGCGACGGAGGGCCTCGCGCCGCTCGTGCGCGACGAGATCTGGCGGGTGATCCGGGCGCTGCGCGAGGCGGGCCTTGCCACCATCGTGGTGGACAAGACCGTCTCGGCCCTGCTGTCAGTGGTGGACCGCGCGGAGATCCTGGTGAAGGGGCGGATCGTCTGGTCCGGCACGCCGGCGGCGCTGCGCTCCGATCCGGAGACCATGCACCGCCATCTCGGGGTATGACGCGGCGGAACACCTGCATTATAGTGCAGGCGAACGGGCCCCGCAGCGGCCCGGCGCCGGACAGAGGGAGGATCCTGGGCATGAGCCTCGCGGAGTTCGAACGGCAGCTGGCCGGGGTGGCGCAGCGGATCGCCGGGCTGCCGGTGGAACCGGCGCTTGCCGCCACGCTCACAGAGGCCTTCCCGCCGGAGGGCGAGACCTTCGGCCGCATCGAGGCGCTCTGCCGCCAGGGGATCGCCGAAGGCTGGCTGTGCGGGCGCGAGGCGGGAGGCATCCGCTTCGGGCGGGCGATCAGGCCCGGCCCCGGCACCGCCGGCTTCTCGGTGGACGTGGTGCTGATGGAGGATGTCGAGGGCCCGCACCACATCCACCCGAACGGCGAGATCGACATGATCATGCCCGAGACGCCGGGCGCCACCTTCGACGGGGCGGGGCGCGGCTGGCTCGTCTATGGCCCGGGGTCGGCGCATCGGCCCACCGTGTCGGGCGGACGGGCGATCGTGCTGTACCTGCTGCCGCAGGGCGCGATCGCGTTCACCCGCTGAGGGCCCGGGCCATGAGCGGCAACGCCGTCCGCTGGTTCCTCGACCGCCATGTGGAGGAAAGCCGCGGCGACCGGACGGCCTTCACCGATCCCTGGCGAAGCCTCACCTATGCCGGGCTGCAGGAGGCCTCCGCGCGCGCCGCCGGGGCGCTCGCCGCGGCCGGCATCACGCCGGAACGGCGGGTGGTCCTGTGGCTGCTCGACACCGTGGACTTCCCGGCCCTGTTCTGGGGGGCGATCCGGCTCGGCGCCGTTCCGGTGCCGGTGAACACGCTGCTCACCGCCGCCCAGCTTGCCGATCTGCTGCGGGATTCCGCGGCGGAAGCGCTCGTCGTCTCGGCGCCGCTGCTGCCCTCGGCGCTCGAGGCGGCGGCCGGGGCGCGGCGGCTGCGCGCCCTCTTCTCCGCCGCCCCCGAGGGTGCGCCGCAGGCCGGCCTTCCCGCGGGCGTGCGGGACTGGGCGGCGGCGCTGGCCGCGGCGGAACCGCACCGGCATGCCGAGGAGGCCTCGCCGGACCAGGTGGCGTTCTGGCTCTACTCCTCGGGCTCGACCGGCATCCCGAAGGGCGTGAAGCACGTGCACGCGGCGCTGCGCGCCACCGCCGAGACCTACGGCGCGAGGGTGCTCGGCATCCGCGAGGACGACGTCTGCTTCTCCGCCGCCAAGCTGTTCTTCGCCTACGGCCTCGGCAACGCCCTCACCTTCCCGATGTCGGTCGGCGCGCGGAGCGTGCTGCTCCCCGACCGCCCGACGCCGCAGGCCGTACTCGAGGTGATGGCCCGGCACCGGCCGACGATCTTCTACGCCGTCCCCACCCTCTATGCCGCGCTGCTCGCCGCCGGGGTGGGCAGGGGGGCGGGATCGGACCGCCTGCGGCGCTGCGTGTCGGCCGGCGAGGCGCTGCCCGAGGCCCTCGGACGGCGCTGGGCCGAAGAGGTCGGGGTGGACATCCTGGACGGCATCGGCTCGACCGAGATGCTCCACATCTTCCTCTCCAACCGCCCCGGCATGGTCCGCTACGGCACCTCCGGCGTGCCGGTCCCGGGCTACGAGGCGAAGATCGTGGATGCCGAGGGCGATCCGGTGCCGGACGGCGAGCCCGGCGAACTGTGGGTGAGGGGCCCCTCTGCCGCCGAAGGCTACTGGAACCGGCGGGAGAGGAGCCGGCTGACCTTCCGCGGCGAATGGACCGCGACGGGCGACACCTACATCCGCGATCCCGAGGGCTTCTTCGTCTACCAGGGCCGCAACGACGACATGTTCAAGGTGAGCGGCATCTGGGTCTCTCCCTTCGAGGTGGAGGCGGCGCTGGTCGCGCATCCGGCGGTGCTCGAGGCGGCGGTGGTGGCGCGGCGCGATGCCGACGGGCTGGTCAAGCCGATGGCCTTCGTGGTGCCGCGCGATCCCTCGCGCCCGCTCGATGCGGCGGCGCTGCAGGCGCATGTGAAGGCGATCGCCGGGCCGTGGAAATATCCGCGCTGGATCGAGGCGGTGGAGGAGCTGCCGAAGACGCCGACCGGCAAGATCCAGCGCTTCCGCCTGCGCGAGCGGCTGACCGAGGCGGAGCGCGCGGCATGAGGGGGAGGGAGAGGACGCTCGAGCTCGACGGCCGGCACCTCGAGGCTTCGGAGTGGGGAGAGGGCGAGGATTGCCTGCTGCTGCTGCACGAGGGGCTCGGGGCGGTCTCGCTCTGGCGCGACATCCCGGCGCGGCTGGCCGAGGCCACCGGCCTGCGGGTCGTGGCCTACAGCCGCTTCGGCTACGGCCGCTCCGACCCCGTGCCGCTGCCCCGCCCGCTCGACTACATGCGCATCGAGGCGACCGAGATCCTGCCGCGGGTGCTGGAGGCGGCCGGGATCGGCCGGGCGATCCTGGTCGGGCATTCCGACGGGGCGACGATCGCCGCGATCCATGGCGGGTCGGGGGCGGATCGGCGGGTGCGGGGCCTCGTGCTGATCGCGCCGCATTTCTTCGTCGAACCCGTGTGCATCGCCGAGATCGCGCGGGCGAGGCGCCGCTTCGAGGAGGGCGACCTGCGCGCGAGGCTCGCCCGCCACCACCGCGATCCCGACATCGCCTTCCGCGGCTGGAACGACGCCTGGCTCGATCCCGGCTTCCCCGAGGTGCTGGAGCTGCAGCCCGAGGTGGCGAACATCCGCATCCCCGTGCTGGCGGTGCAGGGGCTTGCCGATCCCTACGGGACGGTGGCGCAGATCGAACTGCTCGAGCGCGAGGCCTACGCCCCGGTGGAGACGCTTCTGCTGCCCGGGGCCGGGCACGCGCCGCATCTCGAACAGCCCGAGCGCGTGGTGGCGGCGATCGCCGATTTCGCCCACCGGCTGTTCCGGGTGCATGAGCCAAGGCATGCACCATAGTGCATTTCCCGCTGGACTGCGTGGCTGACCTGCATTATAGTGCAGGCAGGGAGGCAGGAATGGATCAGGCCGCTGACGCACCGCACATCACCTTCGAGACGGAGCCCGCGCGCTACCGCCACTGGCGGCTTTCGGTCTCGGGAGAGGTCGCGACCCTCACCCTCGATGTCGATCCGCAGGGCGGCCTGTTCCTGGGCTACGAGCTCAAGCTGAACTCCTACGATCTCGGGGTGGACATCGAGCTGGCCGACGCGCTGCAGCGCCTGCGCTTCGAGCATCCGACGGTGCGCGTGGCGGTGCTGCGGTCGGGCAAGGAGGGGGTGTTCTGCGCCGGGGCGAACATCCGCATGCTCGGCCGCGCGAGCCACGGGCACAAGGTGAACTTCTGCAAGTTCACCAACGAGACGCGCTGCGCCATCGAGGACGCCTCGGAGAACTCGGGAATCAAGTTCCTCGCCGCGGTGAACGGCACCGCCGCCGGCGGAGGCTACGAGCTCGCGGTGGCGGCCGACCGCATCCTGCTGATCGACGACCGGCGCTCCGCCGTCTCGCTGCCGGAAACCGCGCTGCTTGCCGTGCTGCCCGGCACCGGCGGCCTCACCCGCGTGACCGACAAGCGTAAGGTGCGGCGCGACCTGGCCGACCTGTTCTGCTCCACCGAGGAGGGGGTGCGCGGCCGCCGCGCGGTGGAGTGGCGCCTCGTGGACGAGGCCGTGCCCCCCTCGCGGTGGGAGGAGCGGATCGCCGCCGCCGCGGCCGAACTCGCCGCAACCTCCGACCGTCCGCGGCAGGCGGAGGGGGTGGCGCTGCCCCCGCTCGCCAAGTCGCGCGGGCCGGACGCCATCGTCTACCGCCATGTGCGGGTGGCGCTCGACCGCCCGGCGGGGCGGGCGACGATCACCGTCCTCGGGCCGGAGGCCGACGCCCCGGCCACGCCCGAGGCGGCGAGGACGGCCGGGTTCTGGCCGCTCGCCATGGCGCGCGAGCTCGACGATGCGCTGCTCGACCTGCGCTTCAACGAGCCGAGGCTCGGGGTGCTGGTGCTGCGCAGCGAAGGCGATGCGGCAAGGGTGCTCGCGCATGACGCCCTGCTCGCCGCCCACCCCGGCGACTGGTTCCTGCGCGAGGTGCGGCACCTCCTCAAGCGCGTGTTCAAGCGGCTCGACCTCACCTCGCGCAGCCTGTTCGCGGTGATCGAGCCGGGCTCCTGCTTCGCCGGCAGCCTGGCCGAGCTCGTCTTCGCCGCCGACCGGCAATACGCCTTCATCGGCCGCCCCGCCGGCGACAACCGTCCGCCCGCCGGGCTCGTCCTCTCGGCGCTGAATTTCGGCGCCTACCCGATGGCGAACGGGCTTTCCCGGCTCGCCGCGCGGTTCTGGGGCGAGCCATGGCGGCTCGATGCCCTGCGCGCCCGGATCGGCGAGTCGCTGCCGGCCGAGGCGGCGGAGGAGGCAGGCCTCGTCACCGCCGCCTACGACGAGGCCGACTGGGACGAGGAGCTCCGCCTCGTGCTCGAGGAGCGCGCCTCCTTCTCCCCCGACGCGCTGACGGGGATGGAGGCCAACCTGCGCTTCGTCGGGCCGGAGACGATGGAAA
Source organism: Acetobacteraceae bacterium (assembly GCA_025055335.1). Taxonomy (GTDB): domain Bacteria; phylum Pseudomonadota; class Alphaproteobacteria; order Acetobacterales; family Acetobacteraceae; genus JANWXJ01. Next base: position 2,991 of record JANWXJ010000097.1, on the reverse strand, counting down.
GCCGGATCTTCGGGCGCCTCTCGGCCTGGCAGAACTGGATCTTCCAGCGCCCCAACGCGGTCGGGGAGAAGGGGGCGCTCAAGCTCTACGGCACCGGCGTGCAGCCGGAGTTCGACAGGGAACGGGTCTGAGGGGGGCGCAACCCGCGCAGCAAGGAGAGAGGCGATGCCGGACGGAATGCTGGTGGACTACGACGGGCTGATCCCGAACAATGTCGGCCTCAACCAGGATGCGCGCCTGCGCAAGGCGCTCGAGACGTGGCACCCGGGCTACATCGACTGGTGGAAGGAGATGGGGCCCGAGGGGTTCCAGGAGAGCCTCGTGTACCTGCGCACCGCCGTCAGCGTGGACCCGAAGGGCTGGGCGCGCTTCGGCTACGTGAAGATGCCGGAATACCGCTGGGGCATCCTGCTCGCCCCGGCGGTGGAGGGGCGCCGCATCGGCTTCGGCCAGCACAAGGGAGAGCCCGCCTGGCAGGAGGTGCCGGGCGAGTACCGCGCCATGCTGCGGCGGCTGATCGTGATCCAGGGCGATACCGAGCCGGCCTCCGTCGAGCAGCAGCGCCACCTCGGCAAGACCGCCCCCTCCCTCTACGACATGCGCAACCTCTTCCAGGTGAACGTCGAGGAGGGGCGGCACCTCTGGGCGATGGTGTATCTGCTGCAGAAGTACTTCGGGAAGGACGGGCGCGAGGAGGCGGAGGAGCTCCTCCGCCGCCGCTCCGGCAGCCGGGACGCCCCGCGCATGCTCGGCGCCTTCAACGAGGCGACGCCGGACTGGCTCTCCTTCTTCATGTTCACCTTCTTCACCGACCGCGACGGCAAGATGCAGCTCGAGGCGCTGGCGCAGTCGGGCTTCGATCCCCTCTCGCGCACCTGCCGCTTCATGCTGACCGAGGAGGCCCACCACATGTTCGTGGGCGAGACCGGGGTGCAGCGCATCGTCGAGCGCACGGCGCAGGCGATGAACGCGGCGGGGATCGAGGATCCGACGGATGTCGAGCGGGTGCGGGCGCTCGGGGTGATCGACCTGCCGCTCGTGCAGAAGAAGATCAACCTGCACTTCTCCCTCACGCTCGACCTGTTCGGCAACGAGGTCTCGACCAACGCCGCCAACGCCTACAACGCCGGCCTCAAGGGGCGCTACCGCGAGGACAAGATCGACGACGATCACCGCCTCCTCGACTCCACCTATCCGGTGCTGCGGCTGAAGGAGGGGCGGATCGTCGAGGAGCAGGTGCCCGCTCTCTCCGCCCTCAACATGCGCCTGCGCGACGACTACGTCGCCGACTGCCGGGCCGGGGTGGAGCGGTGGAACCGGGTGCTCGAGAAGGCGAACATCCCCTTCCGCCTGACGCTGCCGCATGTGGCCTTCAACCGGCGCATCGGCGAGTTCGCCGGCGCCCACGTGACGCCCGAGGGCGAGGTGGTGGACGCCGCCTCCTGGGCCGCGCGCTGCGGCTCCTGGCTGCCCTCGGCCGAGGACGGGATGTTCCTCGAGGGGCTGATGCGGCCCGAATACGCGCCCGGGCGCTACGCCGGCTGGATCGCACCGCCGAAGGTGGGCATCGACGGCAAGCCGGGCGAGTTCGAGTACGTCAAGCTGCACATGGCCTGAAACCCGCCGCTGCCCGCCCCGAGGGCGGGCGGCGGTCGCCGCGGGAGGGAGCGATGGACGCGCCGCCGGCCGGGGTCACGATGCTCAAGCAGCACCTGATCGACCCCGAGATCTGCATCCGCTGCAACACCTGCGAGGCGACCTGCCCGATCGGGGCGATCACCCACGACGCCAACAACTACGTGGTGGATCCCGGCAAGTGCAACGCCTGCATGGATTGCGTGGCCCCCTGCCCGACCGGAGCGATCGACAACTGGTTCGTCGTCGCCACCCCCTTCAGCCTCGAGGAGCAGTTCTCGTGGCGGGAGCTTCCCCCGCGGCCGGCCGATCCGCCCTCCGAGGCGCCGGACGCGCTCGACGAGGAGGCCGCAGCGCTGATCGCCGCCGCCCATGCCGGGGCGGAAGGCCGGGCGCGGCCGCCGGCCTCGGCCTCCAAGCCGCGGATCAACCTGTTCAACCGCGCCTCGCCGGCCCGCGCGCGCGTCAGCGGCAACTACCGCATCACCCGCAGCCCGGGCGGGACGGATGTGCACCACCTCGTCCTCGATTTCGGCGCCGTGCCCTTCCCCGTGCTGGAGGGCCAGAGCATCGGCGTGATCCCCCCCGGAACCGACGCCCTCGGCCGCCCGCACGCCATGCGCCTCTATTCGGTGAGCAGCCCGCGCGACGGGGAGCGGCCGAACACCAACAACCTCGCGCTTACCGTCAAGCGCGTGGCCGAACCGCGGCCGGACGGCACGATCCTCCGCGGCGTGGCCTCCAACTGGCTGTGCGACCTGCCGGTCGGCGCGGAGATCGAGGTGATGGGCCCCTTCGGCGCCACCTTCCTGATGCCGGACGATCCCGAGACCGACATCGTGATGGTCTGCACCGGCACCGGCTCCGCTCCCTTCCGCGGCTTCACCGAACGGCGCCGGCGGCTGCGCCAGTGGGGGCGGGGGCGGATGTACCTCTTCTTCGGCGCCCGCACGCCGGAGGAGCTTCCCTATTTCGGCCCGCTGCAGAAGGTGCCCGGGGAGCTTCTCGAACGGCACCTCGTGTTCAGCCGCGTGCCGGGGCGGCCGAAGCAATACGTGCAGGACCGGATGCGGGAAGAGGCCGCGACACTCGGCACGCTCCTCGGCAAGCCGACCACCCATCTCTACGTCTGCGGCCTCAAAGGCCTCGAGCGCGGGGTGGAGGAGGCGCTCACCGACATCGCCGCCCAGGCGGGGCTCGACTGGCCGGCGATCCGCAGCGCCATGCGCGCCGAGGGGCGCTATCACGTCGAGACCTACTAGGACGGATCGCGCAGCACCGGCACCGCGCGGCCGCCCTCATCCGGCCTCGGGAGCATCCGGCCGGCCGGCTCTTCGAGGTGGCCGCCGGATCGCC
>JANWXJ010000025.1 GCA_025055335.1 Acetobacteraceae bacterium | reverse complement strand
GAGCGCGCCCGCACCGCCGCCGACGCAGAACGCGCGCGGGCGCTGCGCGCCGGCGGACACATCGCTGCGGCGGCGCTCGACCAGCGGGAGACCGCCGCGCGCGCCGCCGCCGAACGCACGGAAGCCGCCGCGGCCGCCCTCGCCCTCGCGCGGAACCGGCTCTCCTACGCGACACTGACGGCGCCCTCGGCGGGCATCGTGACCGTCATCCTCGCCGAACGCGGGCAGGTGGTGGCCGAAGGGCGGCCGGTGCTGCGCCTCGCCGACCTCGCCGAGCGCGAGATCGAGGTGGCGGTGCCGGAGGCGGCGCTTCCCGCCCTCTCCGCCCCCGGCGCCACGGCGCGCTTCTGGGCGCTGCCGGAGGTCGCGTTGCCGGTCCGGCTGCGCGAGGTCTCGCCGCAGGCGCAAGGCGCTCTCCGCACCTACGCCGCGCGATTCGCCCTGGCCGACGCGCCGGAGGATGTCGCCCTCGGCATGACGGCGACCGTGCATCTCCCCGCGCGGGGCGCGCCGGTCGCCGCCGTGCCGCTCTCCGCCCTGCATGACCGCGGCCAGGGCCCGATGGTGTGGCGCGTGGAGAACGGCCGCGCGGTCGCCGTGCCGGTCGAGGTGGTGCGGCTGACGGAAACCACCGCCCTTCTGCGCGGGCCGTTCGGCGAGGGCGAGCGCATCGTCTCGCTCGGGCCGCAGCTCCTCGAACCCGGCATGGCCGTGCGCGTGGTGGACACGCGGCTGGCCGCCACCCTCCGCTGAGCGGGAGAGGGGCCATGGACCGCCGCTTCAACCTCTCGCAGTGGGCGCTGCGGAACGGCGCTCTCACCGGCTTCCTGATGGCGCTGCTGCTGCTCTCGGGCGCATGGGCGTGGGACAGGCTCGGCCGCGCCGAGGATCCGTCCTTCACCATCAAGGTGATGGTCGTCTCCGCCGCATGGCCGGGCGCGACCGCCGAGCAGATGCAGGCGCAGGTGGCCGACCGGATCGAGAGCCGCCTGCAGGACCTGCCCTGGCTCGACACGCTGCAGACCTACACGCGCCCCGGCCAGTCGGTGACGACGGTGCTGCTGCGCGACACCACGCCCCCGCGCGAGGTGCCCGATCTCTGGTACCAGGTGCGGCGCCGGGTGGGCGACATCGTCCACACCCTGCCCGCAGGCGTGCGCGGGCCGTTCTTCAACGACGAGTATTCCGACGTCTATTCCGCGGTGATGGCGCTGCGCGGCGCCGACAACGCCGAGCTCGTGCGCCAGGCCGAGCGCATCCGCCTGCGCCTCCTGCGGCTTCCCGGCGCGGGCCGCGTGCTGATCGAGGGCGAGCAGCCGCAGCGCGTGTTCGTCGAGATCAGCCATGCGCGGCTCGCCACCCTCGGCATCCAGCCGCAGGCGGTGGCGCAGGCGCTCGCCTCCTTCAACCCGGTGACACCTTCGGGCGTGGTCGAGACCGCCGCGACGCGGTTCCACCTGCGCGTCTCGGGCGCGCTCGACGGGCTCGACGCCATCCGCGCCGTGCCGGTCGCGGTGGAGGGCGGCTCCGTCCGGCTCGGCGACATCGCCGACATCCGCCGCGGCCTCGCCGATCCGCCCGACCGCGCGATCCGCCACCAGGGCGAACCGGCGGTGCTGATCGCGCTGGCCAAGGCGCCGGGCGCGAACGTGCTGCGCCTGGGAGAGACGCTGCGCGCAGAACTCGCCGCCATCCGCGCCGATCTGCCGGCGGGCCTCTCGCTCGACCTCATCACCGACCAGCCGCGCATCGTCGCCCGATCGGTCAACGAGTTCCTCGGCAAGTTCGCGGCCGCGATCGCGGTGGTGCTGCTCGTGTGCTTCCTCTCGCTCGGGCTCCGCGCCGGCGTGATCGTCGCGCTTTCCGTGCCGCTGACGATCTCGGGCGTGCTTGTCTTCCTGTGGATCCGCGGGATGGAGCTCGAACGCATCAGCCTCGGGGCGATGATCCTGGCACTCGGGTTGCTCGTGGACGATGCGATCATCGCGATCGAGGCGATGATCGTGAAGCTCGAGCAGGGGTGGGACAGGATGCGCGCGGCTGGCTTCGCCTGGACCTCCACCGCATCGCCGATGCTGTTCGGCACGCTGGTCACGGTGGCGGGCTTCATCCCCGTCGGCTTCGCCGCCTCCACCGCCGGCGAATACGCCGGCGGAATCTTCTGGGTGGTCGGCGCGGCGCTGATCGCCTCCTGGGTGGTGGCGGTGGTGTTCACGCCCGTGCTCGGCGCATGGCTTCTCAAGGTGAAGCCGGGCGCGGGCCGCCACGAGAACCGCTCCGGGCGCTTCCATGACGGGTTCCGCCGGCTCGTCGCCTGGTGCGTGGACCGGCGCTGGATCGTCGTCGCCGCCGCCTCCGTCGTGCTGCTGGCGGGCTTCGCCGCCATGGGGCTGGTGAAGCAGCAGTTCTTCCCGACCTCGCAGCGCCTCGAGATCCTGGTGGACATCAACCTGCGCGAGGGCGCGTCCTTCGCCGCCACCGAGGCCGTCGCGCGCCGGGTGGAGGAGACGCTGCGCGGCGACAGGGATGCCGCCACCTACACCACCTACCTCGGCGCCGGCGCGCCGCGCTTCTTCCTCGCGCTGAACCCCGACCTGCCGAACGAGGCCTTCGCCAAGCTGGTGATCCAGTCGCGCGACCTCGAGGCGCGGGAGCGGCTGATCGCCCGCCTCTCGCGCGAGGTGGAGGAGGGCGCGTTCCCGGAGGCGCGGGTGCGCGTCTCGCGCCTCGAGTTCGGGCCGCCGGTCGGCTTCCCGGTGCAGTTCCGCATCCTCGGCGGCGACGCCTCCGAACTCCGCCGCATCGCCGACGAGGCTGCGGCGCTGCTCCGCGCCACCCCCGGCACCCGCAACGTGCAGCTCGCCTGGGGCGAGCGGATGCCCACACTGCGCGCCGAGCTCGATGCCGACCGGATCGCCCAGCTCGGCCTCTCGCCGCAGGCGGTCTCGACCGGGCTTGCCATGCTTCTCGGCGGCCAGACGGCGACGCAGCTCCGCGAGGGGACGCGGCTTGTGGACGTGGTGCTGCGCGCCCCGGCGGCGGAGCGCGGCAGCCTGGAATCCCTCGGCGACCTGACGCTGCTCGGCCCCGCCGGGCCGGTGCCGCTCTCCCAGGTCGCGCGGCTCGTGCCGACGACGGAGGAGCCGATCCTCTGGCGCCGCAACCGCGAAGGCTTCCTGACCGTCCGCGCCGAGATCCTGCCCGGCTTCCAGGCGCCCGACGTGACGCGCGCGGCAGAGCCGGCGATGCGGGCGCTGGCCGCCACCCTGCCGCCCGGCTACCGCATCGAGACGGGCGGCGCATCCGAGGAATCGGCCAAGGCCAACGCCTCGCTGTTCGCGCTGATGCCGGTGATGGCGGCGGTGATGCTGCTGCTGCTCATGCTGAGCCTGCGGCACATCGGCCGCACGCTGCTGGTGTTCGCCACCGCCCCGCTCGGCATTCCGGGTGCGGCGGCTGCGCTCTTGCTCCTCGATCGGCCTTTCGGTTTCGTGGCGCTGCTCGGCGTCATCGCGCTCGCGGGCATGATCATGCGCAATACGCTGATCCTCGTGGACCAGGTGCGGCAGGACCTGGAGGCGGGGATGCCGCTGCGGGAGGCGATCATCGAGAGCACGGTGCGCCGCGCGCGGCCGGTGGTGCTGACGGCGCTCGCCGCCGTGCTCGCCTTCGTGCCGCTCACCACCTCCGTGTTCTGGGGGCCGATGGCGGTGGCGATGATCGGCGGGCTGACGGTGGCAACCGTCGCCACGCTGCTGGCGGTGCCGGCGCTCTACGGCTTCGCTCTGCCGCGCGGCGCTCGGCCCGCGCCCGCGCCCGCGCGGAGGCTCCCCGCGCTCGAGCCGGCGGAATGAGCGCTGCGCTTCCCGAGATGCCGGCGGCGGCCTACAGCTCCGGCATGGCAGCATCCTTCCGCCGCGTGCCGGTGCTGGCGCTCGCCGCCTTCGCCTCCGTCACGCAGTCCTTCGTCTTCGCCGGGATGCTGAGCGGGATGGCGGCCGACCTCTCGGTGTCGGTCGCCGCCGCCGGGCAGCTCGCCACGGTCTATGCGCTGGCCTTCGCGGTCTCGGCCCCTTTCGTCGCGGCCTGGGCGGCGCGCTTCCCGCGCCGGGGCGTGATCGCGTCGGGGCTTGCGCTTCTCGGCGCGATCAACCTGCTGCTCATGGCCTCCGGCTCCTACGGGGCCCTGCTCGCCTGGCGCGTCCTCGCCGGCATCGCCTCGGGCGCGGTCGTGCCGACGGCGATGGCGGCGGCGACGATGCTCGTGCCGCCCGCGCAGCGCGGCCGCGCCATCGCCACGGTGATGGCGGGCACCACCCTCGCCTTCCTGCTCGGCATCCCGCTCGGGTCGGTGGTGGGCGAATGGCTCGGCTGGCGGGCGAGCTTCGGCTTCGCCGGGCTGCTCGCGCTGGCCGTCGCGGCGGCAATCCGGCTGGTTCTTCCGCGCCTTCCCGGAGAGGCGGGCGGGCCGGCCGGCGGCCTCAGGGTGCTTGCGCGGGCAGGCGTGCCGGGAACGCTCGCCGCCACGCTCCTCGGCTTCACCGCGGTCTTCTCGGTCGCCGCCTATGTCGGCCCTGCGGTCGAGGCGGTGGCCGGCTTCTCGCCCACCGGCGTCGCGCTGATGCAGGCGCTGGTCGGCGTCGCGTCGCTGCTCGGCATCCCGGTCGGCGCGCGGCTGGCCGACAGCGGCCGGGTCGGGCTCGCGCTGCTGCTGCCGCTCGGCGTGGCGGCGGGGCATCTCGGCCAGGCGTGGCTGCTCTGGGCGATGGCGGATGCCAGCCCGCCGGCCATCATGCTGCAGGGCGGCTTCATCCTGCTGACGGCGGCCTGCATGTTCGCGCTCTCGCCCGTCATCTCGGCGCGGCTTGTCGTGCTGGCGCCGGATGCGCGGTCCGTCGTGCTGGCGGCCAACTCCTCCTCGGTGTTCCTCGGCCAGGCCGCGGGCGCGGCGGCGGGGGGTGCGGCGATCCTGCTCCTCGGCCTGCCGGGAATCGGGCTTGCCGGGGCGACGGCGGCTTTCGCCTGTTTCCTGCTCCTGCTGCAGATCGCCCGGCGCGGCTGAGCCTGCCCGGGCGGCGGGCG
>JANWXJ010000021.1 GCA_025055335.1 Acetobacteraceae bacterium | reverse complement strand
CAGCGCGCGCGCCGCATCGCCCCGGCGGCGGCGGCGCTCTCGGCGCTCGCCCTCTTCGCCTATGCCGCGCGCGGCGGCGAGGCGCCCTGGGCGCAGATCTGGCGCCCGGCGATCGGGGAGGACGCGCGGCTTGCCGAGTGGCTGACGCGAGAGGCCTACGGGCAGCGCATCCTCGTCTTGTCGCCCGACATCTTCCCGGTCTATCCGGCGTTGAACTACGCCCGCGCCACCTCGACCCTGCGCACCATGACGATGTGGCTGCTGCAGGGCTCCTACCACGCCTGCCCGGAGGCCGGCGCCCGCTTCCGCGAGACCTGGGAGATGGGCCGCACCGAGTTCTTCGTCTTCCGCACCACGGCCGAGGATTTCGCCGCCCGCCCGCCCTCGGCGGTGCTCGTCTCCCGCCGCACGGCGATCCCGGACTGCGGCGGCCGGCCCTTCGACTACCTGGACTATTTCGGCCGGCACCCCCTCTTCGCCGCCACCTTCGCCCGCTACCGCGAGGCCGGCGAACTCGGCATCTACCGCCTCTTCCTGCGCGAGGAGTGAACGATGACCGGCTTCGACGCCTGGATCGGCCGCAGCGACCGCGCGACCGACACGCTCCGGCCAGAGGCGCTCGAGCGCCTCGGCGCGACGCTCGGCCGCCGCTTCGATACCCCCCCGCCGCTCGTCCACTGGCTGCTGTTTCAGGAGTGGCAGCCGCCCGGCTCGCTCGGGCCCGACGGGCACCCCGCACGCGGCGGCTTCCTGCCGCCCGTGCTGCATCTGCCGCGGCGGATGTGGGCGGGCGGGCGGATCGCCTTCCACGCGCCCCTGCCGGTGGGCGTGCCGCTTAATCGCACCCGCACCATTCGCGCCGTGGAGGCGAAGCGCGGCGGCACGGGCGAGCTCCTGTTCGTCACGGTCGAGCACGCCGTCGCCTCGCCCGAGGGCCTGGTGCTGACCGAACTCCAGGACATCGTCTACCGCTCGGCCGAGGGGGCCGGGTTGCGCCCGGCCGATCCCGCCCCGCCCTGGCCGGATGCGCTGCGGCGGGAGGTGCGGCCCGACCCGGTGCTGCTGTTCCGCTATTCGGCGCTGACAGGCAACGGCCACCGGATCCACTACGACCATCCCTACGCCACCGGCACGGAAGGCTATCCCGGGCTTGTCGTGCACGGTCCGCTGCAGGCGACATGGCTTGCCCTGCTGGCCGAGGAGGCCGCCGGCCGCCCCGTCCGCGCCTTCGCCTTCCGCGGCCGGCGCGCGGCGATCTGCGGCGCGCCGCTGTCGCTCTTGGCGCGGCCGGAAGGGAGTCGGATCCAGCTCGAGACGCGCGACGACGCGGGCTGCACCTGCCTCTCGGCCGAGGCGGAGACGGGCTGAGCCGATGCCCCTGCGCCACGACCCGAGGCGCGGCGCGCTGCTGATGCTCGGCGCCTGCGCGGTGTTCGCGGCGATGGGCGTGCTGGTCAAGCTGCTCGGCGAACGGCTGCCGGTCGTCGAGCTGATCTTCTTCCGCAACGCGCTGTCGCTGCCGATCGTGCTCGCCTTCGGGCTGCGCGGGGCCACCCTCGCCTCCGTCATGCGCACGCGCCGGCCGCTCGGGCATCTCGCGCGCGCGGTGGTCGGGCTGTCGGCCATGGGGTGCTCCTTCTTCTCCCTCACCGTGCTGCCGCTTGCCGAGCACACGGCGCTGACGCACACGACGCCGCTGTTCGCCACGCTGCTTGCCGTGCTCCTCCTCGGCGAGCGGCCGGGGCTGTGGCGGATCTCGGCGCTGGTCGCGGGCTTCGGAGGCATCCTGGTGATCGCGGCGGGCCAGGGCGGCTTCTCCGGGGCGCTTGCGGGGCCGGCGCTCGCCGGGCTTGCCGCGGCGGTGGCGCATGGGGTGTTCTCGGCCGGCTCCACGCTGCTGGTGCGCGGGCTGTCGGCCAGCGAATCCTCGGCCACCATCGTGTTCTACCAGGCGGTGCTGATGGCGCTGATCATGTCCGTCTTCCTGCCCTTCGTGTGGGTGGCGCCGACGCCCGCGGAGTGGCTGCTGCTGCTCGCCCTCGGGCTTGCCGGAGGCCTCGGGCAGATCCTGGTGACGGAGGCCTACGCCCGCGCGCAGGTGAGCGCGATCGCGCCCTATTCCTACTCCACCCTGCTGTGGGCGGCGGGCTTCGGCCTGCTCGTGTTCGGCGACGTGCCGGGCGCCTCCACCGGGATCGGCGCGGCGATGATCGTGGGCGCGGGCCTCGTGATCCTGTATCGCGACCTGCGCCGGAGGCGGGGCCGATGAGCCTTTCGTTCCTGCGCGAGGATCCGCTGCCCCCGGGCGAGGCGGCGGAGCTGCTGCCCGGCGTGCGGCGGCTGCTGTGCGACAATCCCGGCCTCTACACCTTCCGCGGCACCAACACCTGGATCATCGGCCGCGGCCGCGTCGCGGTGCTCGATCCCGGGCCTGCGGATCCGGCCCATCTTGCCGCCATCCTGGCGGCGATCCGGGGCGAGCGGGTGGCGGCGATCCTCGTCTCCCACACCCATCGGGACCATTCTGCGGGGGCCGCCGCCCTCGCCCGCGCGACCGGCGCGCCCACCTTCGGCTTCGGCCCGCACCGGACGGGCCGCGAGCACGGCGAGGAGGGCGCCGACCACGCCTTCGCCCCGGAGGTGCGGCTTGCCGACGGGGCGGTGCTGGAGGAGGAGGGGTGGCGCCTGACCGCCCTCCACACCCCGGGCCACTGCGCGAACCACCTGTGCTTCGCGCTCGAGCCCGCAGGCGTGCTGTTCAGCGCCGACCACGTGATGGGCTGGAGCACGAGCATCGTCTCCCCGCCCGATGGCGACATGGCGGCCTACATGGCCTCTCTCGCCCGCGTCGCCGCCCGGCCGGAGCGGCTGTTCCTGCCCGGCCACGGCCCGCCGGTGCCGGAACCCCAAAGCTTCGCCGAGGCCCTGCTTGCCCATCGCCGCCGGCGCGAGGCGCTGGTGCTCGAGGCGCTGGCCGCGGCGGGCGAGGCGACGGCCGAGGCGCTGGTGCCGCCCGTCTATGGCCCCGCGCTCGATCCGCGGCTTGCGCCGGCGGCGGCGCGGAGCCTGCTTGCGCATCTGATCAAGCTGGAGGCGGAGGGGCGGGCGGCGCGGCACGGGCCGCTCTGGCGCGCGGCGTAGCGGCAGGGCTCAGCGCCGGCGCGGACGCTCGAGCCGCCGGTTGTCCCGCCCCTGGAACCACACCAGCGGACGGGTGCGGCGTTGCTCCTCGCTCATCGCGAGCCAGGCGCGGAACTCCTCGAGCACGCGCGCGGTGATCAGCGCCGGCGCGTGGGGCAGCGGCCCGTCCAGCCGATACCAGCCGAGATGCTCGAGCTCGCCCGAGCCGCCGAGCGTGCCTGCCGCCTCCTCGCCCGGCGCGACCAGGAAGCGGGCGTTGAAGCGCACCGGCGACAGCGCGGGCGTGAGCGCCCGGCAGAGGTAGGAGAGATGCCCCGGATCCGGCAGCGGCCCAGAGGGCGTCTCGGCCGAGAGATGCAGCCCGGTCTCCTCCTTCAGTTCGCGCAGCGCCGCCATGGCGAGCCCGTGCGCAAGCCGCGGGCTTGCGCGGTGTTCGAGCGCGGCGCGCGTCGCCTCGGGCAGCGGGCGGGCGGCGGGGGCGGAGCGGTCCGCAGGGTCCACGCCGCCGCCGGGGAAGACCAGCACGCTCGGCATGAAGCGGTGCTTGGCCGAGCGGACGCCCATCAGCACCTCGGCGCCCCTGCGTGTCGGCCGCCACAGCAGCAGGCTGGCGGCATCCTGGGGGCGCGCGGGGCGGTCGGGCCGAGGCTCGCCGGCGGCGGTGAACTCCTCGGGGCGGTAGCGCGGCGGCGTCGGCACGGCGCCATGATCCCACCGGCCGGACCGCTGCAAAAGAGGTTGACCGGCAGCCGCCTCGCGGGCCATAAGCGCGCCGCCGCGGCGAGCCGTGGCGTTCCCCCAACCCCGAGAGAGGAGCCCGCGATGGACGGAGACGGCGGAAGTCGGCGCTTTGCCTTCGCCTGCGCCAGCCGGCGCGGGGCTCCGGTGCTGCGCGGGCGCTAGCCGCCGCCACGCCGAACCCCCGGGCCGGTCCGACAGACCACCCCGAGGAGTTCGGCCATGCTGACAGACGCCGGCACCCTGACCGACCGCCCGCTGCCGCCCGAGACCGCGGCGGCGCTGCACCCGGCCGATCTCGCCGCCCTCCTCGAGCGGCGGACGCCGCAGGACGCCTGGGCGGCGCTCGCCCCCCTACCGCCCGAGACGCAGGCCGAGGCCTTCGGCTACCTCTCCCTCGAACGCCAGGCGGCGATCGCCCGCATCGCCCCCCGCCGCGCCTTCGCCGCCCTCCTCTCGGCGATGGACGCCGACGAGCGGGCCGACCTCTGGGCGCGCCTTGACGAGGCCGCGCGCGAGGCGATCGCCCCCGCGCTTGCCGCCGCCGAGCGCGAGGACATCCGCCGCCTCGCCTCCTACCCGCCCGGCACCGCCGGGGCGGTGATGACGAGCGAATACGCCACGCTGAAGCCGGAGATGACGGCGCGCGAGGCGATCGAGGCGCTGCGCGCCCAGGCGGCGAGCAAGGAGACGATCCTGATCGCCTATGTCCTCTCGCCCGAGCGGCGGCTGCTCGGCACCGTGAGCCTCGAGGATCTCGTGCTCGCCCCCGCCGCGGCGCCGGTGGCGGCGGTGATGACGGAGAACCCCCCCTTCGTCCGCGCCCAGGCGCCGGCCGAGGAGGCGGCGCGCCTCATCGCCCGCTACGACCTGCCGGCGGTGCCCGTGATCAACGGCGGCGAGGCGATGGTCGGCATCGTGACGGCCGACGACGCGATGGACGTCGCCTCCGAGGCCGCCACCGAGGATTTCCACAAGGCCGGCGGCTCGGGGCGGATCGGCGTCTCGCTGCGCGAGGCGACGGTCGCGCTGCTCTACCGCAAGCGCATCGCCTGGCTCGTGGTGCTGGTGTTCGCCAACGTCTTCTCGGGTGCCGGCATCGCCGCCTTCGAGGACGTGATCGCCGCCAATGTCGCGCTCGTGTTCTTCCTGCCGCTGCTGATCGACTCGGGCGGCAACGCGGGCAGCCAGAGCGCCACGCTGATGGTGCGCGCGCTCGCCACAGGCGAGGCGCGGCTGTCGGACTGGGGCCGCATGATGGGGCGGGAGGTGATGGTGGCCGCGCTGCTCGGCCTGACCATGGCGGGCGCCGTCTCGCTGATCGGGCTCGTGCGCGGGGGGCCGGAGATCGCGCTGATCGTGGCGCTCACCATGGTGTGCGTGGTGATGGTGGGCAGCCTGATCGGGCTTTCCCTCCCCTTCCTGCTGAGCAGGCTCGGCTTCGATCCGGCCACCGCCTCGGCCCCGCTCATCACCTCGATCGCGGATGCCGCCGGGGTGCTGATCTATTTCGCCATCGCCTCGGCCCTGCTGGTCGGGTGAGGCGGGACAGGAAGGAGGACGCCATGGACGAGGGGAGTAGTCGCGGCGGCCTCCCGCCCGGGCGGGGGCGGAGGCCGGGCCGCATGCCACCCGCCCGCAGCGCAACCCCTCCGCGCGAGGCTGCTCTGGTCCGGGCCTGAATCCGGGTGCCGGTCCGCGGCCGCGCGCGGCCCGCAGACCACGGAGACCCGATCATGGCCACCGCGCTCGACCGCGCCGCGCTTGCGGCGATCCTCGCCCGCAAGGACGACGGCACCATCCGTGCCGCCCTTGCCTCCTGCCATCCCTACGATCTGGCGCAGCTGCTCGCCGGGCTTGCGCCGGCGGAACGCCTTGCCGTGCTTGCGGCGCTGCCGCCGCGGCGCGCCGGGCAGGTGTTCGGCTACCTCGATCCGGCCGAGCAGCTCGCGCTCGCCCGGATCATGCCGCGCGACTCGCTTGGCGCGCTGCTGTCGGCCATGGAGCCGGACGAGCGCGCCGACCTGTTCCAGGCCCTGCCCGAGGAGTCGCGCGAGGCGCTGCTGCCCGGCCTTGCCGCCGCCGAGCGGGAGGACATCCGCAAGCTCGCCTCCTACGCCGAAGGCACGGTCGGGGCGGTGATGACCTCGGCCTATGCGGCGCTGGCGCCCGACCTTTCGGCGGAGGAGGCGATCGGCGTGCTCCGGCGCGAGGCGCCGGACCGCGAGACGATCTACGACGCCTACGTGATCGATCCCGAGCGCCGGCTGGTCGGCGTCGTCTCGCTGCGCGATCTGCTGCTCGCCGCCCCCGGGGCGACGGTGGCGGAGATCATGAAGCGCGAGGTGGTGAAGGTGGCCGCCGAGGCGCCGCGCGCCGAGGCGGTGCGCCTCGTGCGGGAATACGACCTGCTGGCCCTGCCGGTGGTGAACGGCGGGGGCAAGCTCATAGGCATCGTCACCGCCGACGATGCGATGGACGTGGCCGAGCGCGAGGAGATGCGCCGCATCCAGACCTTCGGCGGCACGCTCGCCCTCGGCGGGCCGGATCTCGACATCCTGCGCTCTCCCTTCCGGCGGCTGTTCGGCGCGCGCTTTTTCTGGCTCGCCATCCTGACGGTGTTCGGGCTGGTGACGAGCCATGTGGTGGCCGCGCAGGAGGAGATGCTCGACAAGGCCCTCGTGCTCGCCGCCTTCATCGCCCCCATCATCGACATGGGCGGCAACACCGGCAGCCAGACCGCAACCATGGTGATCCGCGGCATGGCGCTCGGCCAGATCGGCGTGAACTGGGCCGATGTGTGGCGGGTGCTGCGGCGCGACCTGCCGGTGGCCGGGGCGCTCGGCGTCGGGGTGGCGCTGCTCGAGGCGGTGCTCGCCGCCACCACCAAGTCGATCGGCTGGGATGTGGTGGCGGTGGTCGGCCTCTCCATGCTGGCCTGCACGGTGGTGGGCAGCCTGTTCGGCATCCTGCTGCCCTTCGCCGCGCGGGCGATGCGGCAGGATCCGGCCACCCTCTCCTCGCCGGTGATCACCTCGGTGATGGACCTCCTCGGGGTGCTGATCTACTTCGGCATCGCGTGGATCTTCCTCGCCCATCTGTTCGCCGCCTGAGGCCTCGCGGGGCCGGCCGCAGGCGGCCGGCCCCCCTCCCTTCCCACGAAACCGCAGGAGATCCCGCCATGCGCCGCCTCTGGCCCGCCTGCCTTCTCGCCCTGGCCCTGCTTCCGCCCGCCCCCGCCCTTGCCCAGGGCGGGCCCTACCGGGTGGATGATTCCGCCATCCTCGCCCCCGGGCGGGGGAAGCTCGATGCCGCCTTCGGCCTCTCCTTCCGCCGCCCGCGCGAGGCCGAGTTCACCCTCACCCCGGCCGCCACCTTCCGCGTCCTGCCGATGGCGGAGGTCTCGCTCGGCCTCTCCCGCTCGGCCGAGGCGGCCGATCCCGGGCGCGCCTGGGCGACGCGGCTGTCGCCGCGGGTGAAGATCGAACTCCTGCCGCTCTCGGAGGATCGGCCCTTCGGCCTTGCCGTCGCCACCGGCCTCACCTGGCGCACCGCCCCCGGTGCCACCCGGCTCGAGACGCTCGAGGCGGTCGGCATCCTCTCGGTCCGTCCGGCGGAGCCGCTGACGCTGAACCTCAATCTCGGCCTCGAGCGCGACCGCGAGGCCCGCCGCACGGCGCCGCTCTGGGGCCTCGGGGCGGCGTGGGAGCTGCGGGAGGGCACGGCGCTGATCGCCGCCGCCTCGGGGTCCGACCGCGGGCGGGCCGCGCTCCAGGGCGGGGTGCGGCAGGCGCTCGGCGAGCGGCTGCCCGTGCTCGACCTCGTGCTCGGGCGGAACCTGTCCGACCGGCGCGGCTCCTGGCTCGTGCTCGGCCTGACGGCGGAGTTCTGAGCCGTGGCCGCGCGCCTGCCGCGGAGGGGCCGAAGATGCGCCCGGCCCCGGCCGCACTCCGCCTGCGGCTTGCCATGCTGCTGCTGGATGCCGCGATCCTGCTGCTCTCGCGCAGGCTGGTCGGCCCGGCCTCGGCGATGGCCCTGGCGCGGCTGTCGGGGCGGATCGCCGGGCGGCCGCAACGGCACTGTCATGTGACGCCGCCGGCCCGGCATGGTTGAAGCGGCATGATGGAGATCGACACGCCGGAGGCGCTGCTGCGCCTCTCTACCGCCCTGCTGCTCGGCGCGGCGATCGGGGCCGAGCGGCAGTGGCGCCAGCGCATGGCGGGGCTGCGGACCAACGCGCTCGTCGCCCTCGGGGCGGCGGCCTTCACCGTCTTCGGCCTCGTCACCCCGGGCGATGCCAGCCCGACGCGGGTGGCGGCGCAGGTGGTCTCCGGCATCGGCTTCCTCGGCGCCGGGGTGATCCTGCGCGAGGGGCTCAACATCCGCGGCCTGAACACCGCCGCCACGCTGTGGTGTTCGGCGGCGATCGGGGTGGTGTGCGGGGCGGGGGCGCTGCTGCTCGCCGCCGGGATTGCCGCCCTGGTGCTCGCCGCCAATCTCGGCCTGCGCCCGCTCGTGCGGCTGATCGACCGGCAGCCCCAGGCCGGGGCGGAGGTGGAGCACCACTACACGGTGGAGGTCACCTGCAAGGCCTCGAAGGAGCAGCACATCCGCGCGCTGCTGCTGCAGGCCGTCGCCGCCGCACCGGAGATCCGCCTCCGCCGCCTCGACAGCAGCGACATCGCCCCGGCCGAAGGAGGAGCCGAGCGCGTCTCGGTCCGGGCCGATCTCGTTGCGGCCGGCAACGCCTCGGCCTGGCTCGAGGGGGTTGTCGGGCGGCTGTCGCTCGAGGGATCCGTCAGCCGTGCCGCCTGGAGCGAGGGTCGCGGCCCCGACTGAGCCGCCGCGCGCTTGACAGGGCGGGGTGGTGGGCGCATCTGCAATCCGGACCGGGTTTGTCCGGATTGTGGAAAGGACCAGGACGGTGCTTCGCCTGTCGCGCATGACGGACTATGCGGTGGTGGCGCTCTCGGCCCTCGGCGGGGCCGAGGCGGTGCGGACCGCACCCGAGCTTGCGGCCGAGACCGGGCTTGCCGAGCCGACCGTCGCCAAGGTGCTGAAGCTGCTCGGCCAGGCGGGGCTGGTGGACGGGCTGCGGGGCGCCCGCGGCG
Source organism: Acetobacteraceae bacterium (assembly GCA_025055335.1). Classification (GTDB taxonomy): domain Bacteria; phylum Pseudomonadota; class Alphaproteobacteria; order Acetobacterales; family Acetobacteraceae; genus JANWXJ01. The sequence goes on along the minus strand of JANWXJ010000021.1, from coordinate 9,826 downwards.
GCTACCGGCTGGCGCGGCCGCTCTCCGCCGTCACGCTCGCCGAGGTGATCGTCGCGATCGAGGGCCCGATCGCGCTGACCGCCTGCGTGGACGGCGCCTCCGGCGGCTGCGACACCGAGGCCACCTGCCCGATCCGCGGCCGCTGGGACCCGGTGAACGACGCCATCCGCAACGCCCTCTCGGCGGTGACGATCGCCGACCTCGCCCCCACCTCCTGCGCCGCGGCGCATCGCGCCGCGCTCGCGCTCGCCTGAAGGAACGCCTGCATGCCTGCCGTCGCCGAGACGCTGGACACCGTGAAGTCGGTGGCCGAAAGCGGCTACAAGTGGGGCTTCACCACCGACATCGAGACCGAGTTCGCGCCGAAGGGCCTCTCGGAGGACATCGTCCGCTTCATCAGCGCGAAGAAGAAGGAGCCCGCGTGGCTCCTGGAATGGCGCCTCAGGGCCTACCGCCACTGGCTGACGATGGCCGAACCCGACTGGGCGGCCGTGAGGTACCCGAAGATCGACTACCAGGACGCCTACTACTTCGCCGCGCCGAAGAAGCGGCCCTCCTCGCTCGAGGAGGTGGATCCGGCGCTGCTCAAGACCTACGAGAAGCTCGGCATCCCGCTCAAGGAACAGGCCTGGCTCGCCGGCGTGGCCGACAGCCCCGACGGCGAGCCGCGCGCGCCTGTCGCGGTGGACGCGGTGTTCGACAGCGTCTCCGTCGCCACCACCTTCCGCGAGCGGCTGGCGAAGGAGGGGATCATCTTCTGCTCGATCTCGGAGGCGGTTCAGGAACACCCCGAGCTCGTGCAGCGCTGGCTCGGCACCGTGGTGCCCTATGGCGACAACTTCTTCGCCGCGCTCAACAGCGCCGTCTTCACCGACGGCAGCTTCGTCTACATCCCCCGGGGCGTGCGCTGCCCGATGGAGCTGTCCACCTACTTCCGCATCAACGCGAGAAGCACCGGGCAGTTCGAGCGCACGCTGATCATCGCCGAGGAAGGCTCCTACGTCTCCTACCTCGAGGGCTGCACCGCCCCGCAGCGGGACGAGAACCAGCTTCACGCCGCGGTGGTGGAGCTCGTCGCGCTGGACGAGGCGACGATCAAGTACTCCACCGTGCAGAACTGGTACCCGGGCGACGAGGAGGGCCGCGGCGGCATCTACAACTTCGTCACCAAGCGGGCGCTGTGCAAGGGCAGGCGCTCCAAGGTGTCCTGGACGCAGGTGGAGACCGGCTCGGCCATCACCTGGAAGTATCCCTCTTGCATCCTGCAGGGGGACGGGTCGGTCGGCGAGTTCTACTCGGTCGCGCTCACCACCAACCGCCAGCAGGCGGACACGGGGACGAAGATGATCCACCTCGGGCGCGACACGCGCTCGACCATCGTCTCCAAGGGCATCTCGGCCGGATACGGGCAGAACACCTATCGCGGCCTCGTGCGGATCGGGCCGCGGGCCGCGAACGCGCGCAACTTCACGCAGTGCGACAGCCTGCTGATCGGCGACAGGTGCGGCGCGCACACCGTGCCCTACATCGAGAACCGCTGCATGAGCGCGAGGGTGGAGCACGAGGCGACCACCTCCCGCATCGCCGAGGACCAGCTGTTCTACTGCCGCAGCCGGGGCCTCTCCGAGGAGGATGCGGTCGGCCTCATCGTCAACGGCTTCGCGCGCGAGGTGCTGAAGGAACTGCCGATGGAGTTCGCGGTGGAGGCGCAGAAGCTGCTTGCCATTTCGCTGGAAGGATCGGTGGGCTGAGATGCTGAGGATCGAGGGGCTGACCGCCGAGGTCGAGGGCAAGCGCATCCTGAACGGCGTGGACCTCGTGGTGCCGGAGGGCGAGGTGCACGCCATCATGGGCCCGAACGGGTCGGGCAAGTCCACGCTCGCCTATGTGCTCGCCGGGCGGGAAGGCTACGAGGTCACGGGCGGCAGCGCCACCCTGAATGGTGCGGATCTGCTGGCGATGGAGCCGGAGGAGCGGGCGGTGGCCGGCCTGTTCCTCGCCTTCCAGGCGCCGGTCGAGCTTCCGGGCGTGGGCAACGCCACCTTCCTGCGCACCGCGATCAATGCCGTCCGCCGTGCCCGCGGCGAGCCGGAGTGGGACGCGATGACCTTCCTCAAGGAGGCGCGGGCACGCATGAAGGCGCTCGGCCTCAAGGAGGAGATGCTGAAGCGCAACGTGAACGAGGGCTTCTCGGGCGGCGAGAGGAAGCGCAACGAGATGCTGCAGATGGCACTGCTCAGCCCGCGCTTCGCCATCCTGGACGAGACCGATTCGGGGCTCGACATCGATGCGCTGAAGCTCGTGGCGGATGCGGTGAACGCGCTGCGGGGCCCGGGCTTCGGCGCGCTCGTGATCACCCACTACCGGCGCCTGCTCGACCATATCCGCCCCGACCGCGTGCATGTGCTGGCCGGCGGGCGGATCGTGCGCTCCGGCGGGCCGGAGCTTGCCGCCGAGCTGGAAGCCCAGGGCTACGGCGCCCTGGCCGCGGCATGAGCGCCATCGCCGAAGCGGGGCTGGCCGGGCTGCTCGCCCGCGCAGACGGCCAGGGGCCCGAGGCCTGGGCGCCCGCCCGCGCCGCCGCAGCGGCGCTGCTGCGGGCCGAGGGCCTGCCGACACGCCGGGTGGAGGCGTGGAAATACACCGACCTCGCGCCGCTCGCCGCCGCCGCCTTCGCGCCCAGGGGCTCCTCGGCCGAGCCCGCCCCGCCCGCCCCGCGCGCGGAACGCCGCGTGGTGGTGGCGGACGGCGTGGTGCGCGATGCGGCCGGCTTCGCCCGCAACCGCGCCGCCATCCCGGCACCCGCCGCCACCATCGCCGCGCTGAACGCGCTGCTGGCCGAGGACGGCGTGCTGTTCGACCTGGAGGGCGATGCGGGCGTGGTCGAACTCCTGTCGCTCGTGTCGGCGGGGGTGTCGGCGCATCCGCGCCACCGCATCCGGCTTGGCGCCGGCGCGTCGCTGACGCTGATCGAGTCCTGCCGCGCCGGCGCGGGGGCGCTGCACAACCCGGTGTTCGACATCGCCCTCGGCCCCGGCGCGCGTCTGACCCATGCGCGCATCGTCGAGGACGATCCGGCCGCCTTCCACCTCGCCGCGATCCACGCCGACGTCGCCGAGGGCGCAGCCTATGACGCCTTCACCCTGCATCTCGGCGGGCGCATCGCGCGGGTCGAGAAGCATGTCGTGCTGGCCGGCACCGGCGCCTCGGCGCATCTGAACGGCGCCCAGCTCGTCTCGGGGCCGCGGGTGGCCGACATCACCATCGCGCTCGAGCATGCCGCCCCCGGCTGCGCTTCCCGCCAGGTGGTGAAGACGGTGCTCGGCGCCGGCGCGCGCGGCGTGTTCCAGGGGAGGATCCTGGTGCGGCCGGCGGCGCAGAAGACCGACGGCTACCAGATGAACCAGGCGCTGCTGCTGGCCCCGGATTCCGAGATGGACAGCAAGCCGCAGCTCGAGATCTACGCCGACGACGTGAAATGCAGCCACGGCGCGACGGTCGGCGCGCTCGACCCCGACGCGCTGTTCTTCCTCCGCAGCCGCGGCATCCCCGAGCCGGAGGCGCGGCAGATGCTGGTGGACGCCTTCCTGCGCGAGGCGGTGGAGACGATCGCCGAGGGCCCCGCGCGCGCGGCGGTGATGGCGGCGCTGGAGGCCGCCCGCGCCGCATGACGCACGCCGCGCCCCCCTTCGACGTGACGCGCATCCGCGAGGATTTCCCGATCCTCTCGACGAGAGTGCGCGGCCTGCCGCTGGTGTTCCTCGATTCCGGCGCCTCGGCGCAGAAGCCGCGGGTAGTGCTGGCGGCGATGACGCGCTTCCTCGAGACCTCCTACGCCAATGTCCATCGCGGGGCCTATCACCTGTCGGAGGTGGCGACCGAAGCCTACGAGAACGCCCGCGCCGCGGTGGCCCGCTTCCTCAACGCCGCCACCCCGCGGGAGATCGTGTTCACCGCCAACGCCACCGCCGGCTTCAACCTGCTCGCGCACAGCTTCGGCCCCTCCTGCCGGGCGGTGGTGGTGTCGGAGATGGAGCACCACGCGAATCTCGTGCCCTGGCAGATGCTGCGCGACCGCGCGGGGGTGGAGCTCCGCATCTGCCGCGTGACCGACGCGGGCGAACTCGACCTCGATCACCTCGCCTCGCTGCTGGCCGACGGGCGGGTCGGGCTCGTCTCCGTCACGCACATGTCGAATGTGCTCGGCACCGTCACGCCGGCCGAGCGGATCGTCGCCATGGCGCATGCCGCCGGCGCGCGGGTGGCGCTCGACGGCTCGCAGGCGGCGGTGCACCGGCGGGTGGATGTGCAGGCGCTCGGCTGCGACTTCTACGTCTTCACCGGCCACAAGCTGTACGGGCCGAACGGCATCGGCGTGCTCTACGGGCGGCTCGAGCTGCTGGAGGCGATGCCGCCCTTCCTCGGCGGCGGCGACATGATCTCGGAGGTGACGCTTTCGGGCTTCGTGCCCGCCTCCGTCCCCGCCCGCTTCGAGGCCGGCACGCCGCCGATCGCCGAGGCGGTCGGGCTGCACGCGGCGATCGACTACGTGAGCGCCATCGGCATGGGCGCGATCGAGGCGCATGAGCGGCGCCTGACCGACCACGCGATGGCGCGCCTCTCGGCCCTGCCGGGCATCCGGGTGCTCGGCGCCGCGCAGGACCGCGGCGGGGTGTTCTCGGTGGCGGTGGACACGGCGCATGCGCATGACGTCGCCACGCTGCTCGACCGCCGCGGCATCGCCGTCCGTTCGGGGCGCCACTGCGCCGAGCCGCTGCACGCCCGCTTCGGCGTGGAGTCCACCTGCCGCGCCTCCTTCGGGCTCTACACCACCGAGGCCGAGGTGGACGCCTTCGCCGACGCGCTCGCCGAGGCGCGGGAGTTCTTCCGCTGATGCTGGCCCCGCTCGACTCCCTCTACCAGGAGATAGTGCGCGAGCACGGCAAGCACCCGCGCAACCATCGCCGCATCGAGGGCGCGGTCCATGCGCGCGGCGACAACCCGATGTGCGGCGACCGCGTGGACGTGTTCCTGGCGCTGGACGAGGGCGGCACCGTCTCGGATGCGGCGTTCCTGGCGAAGGGCTGCGCCATCTGCGTCGCCTCCGGCTCGCTGATGACGGAGGCGCTGCGCGGGCTGGACGCGGCGGCGGCGCGCGCGCTGTCGGCCGGCTTCCGCGCCTGGGCCAGGACGGGCGAGCGCCCGGAGGCGATGCCGGACAGCCTCGCGCCGCTTGCCGCGGTGCACGAGTACCCCTCGCGCGTGAAATGCGCGACGCTGCCCTGGGTGACGCTGGAGGCGGCGCTCGATGGCCGAGGGAGGGCGAGCAGTGAGTGAGCAGGCGGCGGCCGCCGGAACCCACGGCGCCTGGACCCCGGAGGGGGAGACCCCCCCGCGCGTGAGCGAGGATGCGGTGATCGCCGCCCTCAAGACCGTGTTCGACCCGGAGATCCCGGTGGACATCTACGAGCTCGGCCTGATCTACGCGATCGAGATCGCCGACGACGGCGCGGTGACGATCGAGATGACGCTGACCGCCCCCGGCTGCCCCGCCGCCCAGGAGCTGCCGCGCCAGGTGGAGGAGGCGGTGTCCGCCGTCCCGGGCGTGACTGCGGCGAAGGCCGAGGTGGTGTGGGATCCGCCCTGGGACCACAGCCGCATGAGCGAGGACGCGCGCCTCGCCCTCAACATGTTCTGAGCCACGGAGGCCGCCATGAGCGTGACCGCCGAGACGAAGCCCCCCCGCTCCCTGCCGCCGCTGATGACGCTCTCGGACGCTGCGGCAGAGCGGCTGCGCGCCCTCTATGCCGCCGGAGAACAGGGCAAGCTTCTGCGGGTGTCGGTCAAGACCAAGGGCTGTTCCGGCCTGTCCTACGATCTCTCCTGGGCCGATGCGCCGGGCCCCGGCGACGAGGTGGTGACGGACAAGGGCGTCACGGTGCTCGTGGACCGCAAGGCGACGCTGTTCCTGATCGGCACCACCATGGACTACGAGGTGAAGCCGCTTTCCGCAGGCTTCACCTTCGTCAATCCGAACGAGAAGGGCCGCTGCGGCTGCGGCGAGAGCTTCCACGTCTGACGCCCCCGCCGCGCCGGGGGCGGCTCAGATGCTCGGCAGCCACTCCACCGGCGCGACGCGGTAGCCCTCGCCCTCGCGCAGCACGCGGCCCAGGGCGGGGAACGGCCAGTGGTAGCCGACGGCGAGCGTCCCCTCGGCGACGAGGCGGTCGAACACCCGCCGCCGCGTCGCCTCGGCCATCTGCGCGTCCATGTCGAAGATCACGTGCCAGCCGGGGTGGCGCAGGTTGATCTCGGGGCGGCTCGTCAGGTCGCCCAGCACCATCACGCTGTCGGCGCCGTCCGTCACCAGGTAGGAGGTGTGGCCCGGGGTGTGGCCGTGCGTCGGCACGGCGCGGATGCCGGGCGCCACCTCGGCATCGGGGGCGATGCGGCGGAGCCGCGCCTCGTAGGGCTGCAGCCGCCGCTGCACGTTCTGCGCGCCCGCGCCGAGGCGCTGGGCATTCGCCGGATCGGTCCAGAAGGCGTGCTCGGGCTCGGGCGCCACCACCTCGGCGTTCGGGAACACGGCGGCGTTCTGCGCATCCGTCAGGCCGCTGATGTGGTCGCCGTGGTAGTGCGTGAGGACGACCATGCTGACGCGCGCCGGATCGAGCCCCGCGGACTGCATCGCCGGAACCACGCCGCGGGCGGTCGGCACCAGGTGGCCGCCGGTGCCGGAATCGAACAGCACGATGCCGCGCGGGGTCTCGAGCGCCGCGACGCAATAGGGGTTCACCAGCCGGTCCGTCGGCAGGCCCTGGGCGCGCAGCGCGCCTTCCACCGCCGCGCGGTCGGCGTTGCGCACGAAGCCCTCGCCCGGGTTCTGCCGGATGGCGATGCCATCCAGCAGCACGGTGAGGGTGAGGCTGCCGATCCGCGTCTTGTAGAAAGAGGGGTTGGCGGCGGGGGCGGGCTGCGCGGCGGCTCCTCCGGCGGCGAGGGCGGCGCCGGCGGCGACGGCCCCGGCGGCGGCGAACAGCGTGCGGCGATCGGTGGACATGCGGACCCTCCCTGCGGGTGCGCCGGGCAGATCGGCGCGATGGCGACACGATCAATCCTGCCCGAACACCACCACGCTTTCCAGATGCGCGGACCAGGGGAACTGGTCGATCGGCGTCGCTGCCAGCACCTTGTAGCCGGCTTCCCGCAGCGGCCGCGCATCGCGCGCGAGGGCCGCCGGGTTGCAGGAGACGAGGATGATCCGCGGCACCCCGCTCTGCGCGAGCAGCGGCATCTGCGCCGGCGCGCCGGCGAAGGGCGGGTCGAGCACCACCGCCGCCGCCTCCCGCAGCTCGGCGGGCAGCAGGGGCTGGCGCGCAAGGTCCCGGCGGGCGGCGGCAACCGGCAGCATCGCCGCGCGCGCGGCGGCAGAGAGCGCCGAAACCGCCTCGGCGTCGCCCTCGAAGGCCCGCACCGGCGCGTGGCGGGCAAGCGGAAGCGAGAGCGTGCCGCAGCCGGCATAGAGGTCGAACAGGCCGCGGCGGCCGGGCACGCGGCCGGGCAGCCCGGCGAGCACGGCGGCGATGATCGCGGCCTCCCCCTCTCGCGTCGCCTGCAGGAAGGCGCCGGGCGGCGGCGAGACGGGCACGCCCGCGAAGGCGATCCGCACCGGGCCCTGCTGCGCGACGATCTCGGCCGGGCCGTCGGCGGGCGCCCAGGCGATGCGCGGGATGCCGTGCGCCGCGCCGAAGGCGGCGAGCGCCGCGCGGTCCGCGGCTGTGGGCGGCGCGTCGGTACGCAGCAGCAGGTCGGGGCCGGTGTCGAGCAGGTTCAGCACCGCCGAACCCTCCCGCACGAGGCAGGAGAGCGGCGCGAGCGCGGCGCGCAGCGGCGCCAGCAGCGCGACAAGGGCGGGGGCGAGCAGCAGGCAGGTGGACAGCTCCACCACCTCCGCGCTGCCGCGCGCGTGCAGGCCGACCAGCACGCCGCCCCGCCTGCGCCGCAGCGCGAGATCGGCGCGGCGGCGGGAGCCGGGCGGGCTGCGGACGAGGCCTGCCACCGGCGCATCGGGGAAGCCGGCGCGCGCCAGCGCCTCCGCAAGCAGCCCGCGCTTCCACGCGGCGTAGGGCGCATCCGCCCAGTGCTGCAGCGAACAGCCGCCGCAGAGCGCGGCATGCGGACAGGGGGCCGCGACGCGCTCCGGGCTCGGCGACAGCACCGCCTCCAGCGCGGCACGCCCGCGCGCGGCGGGGCGGATGCGCACGCGCTCGCCGGGCAGGGCGCCCGGAACGTAGAGCGGCCCGTCCGCCACACCGTCGCCGAGCGGCCCGATCCGCGCGATGGTCACCTCGCGCGCGGCCGCCGGGGGTGGCGCGGCGCGGCGCGCCGGACTCACCCGCCGAAGGCGTTCAGCCCGGTCTGCGCCCGGCCGAGGATGAGGGCGTGCACGTCATGCGTGCCCTCGTAGGTGTTCACCGCCTCGAGGTTCATGACGTGGCGGATCACGTGATACTCGTCGGCGATCCCGTTGCCGCCGTGCATGTCACGCGCGACGCGCGCGATCTCCAGCGCCTTGCCGCAGGAGTTGCGCTTGACGAGGGAGATCATCTCCGGCGCCGCGCGCCCCTCGTCCATCAGCCGCCCGACGCGCAGCACCGCCTGCAGGCCGAGCGCGATCTCGGTCTGCATGTCGGCGAGCTTCTTCTGGATGAGCTGCGTCTGCGCGAGCGGCCGGCCGAACATCTTGCGGTTCATCGTGTAGTCGCGCGCAGCGTGCCAGCAGAACTCGGCCGCGCCGAGCGCCCCCCAGGCGATGCCGTAGCGCGCGCGATTGAGGCAGGAGAACGGCCCGGCGAGCGACTTCACGCCCGGCAGCATGTTCTCCTCGGGCACGAACACCTCGTCCATCATGATCATGCCGGTGACCGAGGCGCGGAGGCTGAACTTGCCCTCGATCTTGGGCGCGGTCAGGCCCTTCATCCCCTTCTCCAGGAGGAAGCCGCGCAGGGTCCCCTCATCGTCCCGCGCCCACACCACGAACACGTCGGCGATCGGGGAGTTGGTGATCCAGGTCTTGGAGCCGGAGAGCAGCCAGCCGCCATCCACCTTCCGCGCGCGCGTGCGCATGGAGGCCGGATCCGACCCCGCATCCGGCTCCGTCAGGCCGAAGCAGCCGACCCACTCGCCGGTGCGGAGCTTCGGCAGGTACCGGTCCTTCTGCGCCTCCGACCCGAACGCCCAGATCGGATACATCACCAGCGAGGACTGCACCGAGAAGGCGCTGCGGTAGCCGGAATCCACCCGCTCCACCTCGCGCGCGATGAGGCCGTAGGCGACGTAGCCGACGCCCGCGCAGCCGTGGCTGTCGAGGGTGGCGCCGAGGAAGCCCTGCTCGCCGAACTCGTTCATGATCTCGCGGTGGAAGATCTCGTGCCGGTTCGCCTCCAGCACGCGCGGCATCAGCTTCTCCTGGCAGAAGGCGCGCGCCGCGTCGCGGATCATGCGCTCGTCCTCGGTGAGCTGGTCCTCGAGCAGCAGCGGATCGTCCCAGGCGAAGGGGGGAAGCTTGGTCCGGGCGGGGCTCATCACGTTCATCGTCGTTCTCCGGGACTGCGCGTCCGGCGCGGCGCCCGCGGGCCCGCGCGGTGGGGGTGAGGGTGGCGGCGGCGTCCGGCTTCGGCAAGCCGGAGGCCGCCGCGGGTCAGGCCGCCTCGGCCTCGGGCGGGGGATCCTGCACCGGGGCGCGGCGCTGGCGCACCGCCTTCAGCGTCATGAAGGCGGGCACTTCGGCGCCGAAGCCGACCGGCGCGGGGCCGAGATCGTCGCG
>JANWXJ010000198.1 GCA_025055335.1 Acetobacteraceae bacterium | reverse complement strand
CGCCCGCGGCACGAGGCGCAGCGCGAGCGCGAGCGGCAGCGGGCCGGCGGCGGCGCGCCCGGCCAGGATGCCGATGCCGCGCACCTCGATCATGCCGGAGAGCGGCTCGGGCGCGGCTGCGCGCAGCCGCCCGCCGTCGGCCGAGAGCAGGACCTGATCGTCCGCCACCAGCCCCCAGCCGAGGCCGAGCAGGCGGAGCAGGAGATCGGACTTGCCGGATCCGGGCGGGCCGAGCAGCAGAACGGCCTCGCCCTCGCGCGCCGCGCAACTTGCGTGCAGCAGCATGGCGGTTCACCGACCTCCCCGGCTGCGGAACCGGGCAGGAATATGGCAGCCCCCCCGCCCGGCGTGAAGGGCCGGGGCGATCAGGGCTCCAGCGCGCGGGCGGCGCGGTGGCGTCGCCACAGCCACAGCCCGAGCCCGACGGATGCGGCGAACATCGCGCCGGCAAGGCCGATCTGCCACGCCCCGTCCACCCGCACGCCCTTGCCCAGCAGGGCGAACACCACCGTCTGCGGCAGGTAGCCGATGGCCGAGGCGGCGAGGAAGGGCAGGGCGGCGATGCCCGACATCCCGGCCACGAGGTTCAGGGCGAGATTGTTCCCGATCGGCATCAGCCGCAGCGCGAGCGCGGCGCCGAACGGGTTTTCCCGCAGCGTGCCGACGAGGGGGCGCAGTCTCGGCCCGAACCGTCCGGAAAGCCGCCGTTCCGCCCAGGGCCGGCCGACCAGCCGCGCCCAGCCGAAGGCGATGGCCGCGCCCAGCAGCTGCCCCGCCATGGCAAGAGCGCTGCCCGCCAGGACGCCGAAGCCGAAGCCGCCCAGGAAGGCGATCGCCTGCCGCGGCAGCCCCACCGCCGTGGCCGCCGCGCCGAGCAGGACGAACAGCAGCGGCGCAAGCGCGCCCTGCCCCTTGAGCAGCGCGTTCAACCGCTCCGGATCCGGCGACAGGCCGACCCAGCGCAGCACCAGCCCCGCCGCGGCCAGCCCGAGGCCGAGCAGCATGAGCCGCCCGACCGCGCGCCAGCGGCGCGCCGCCTCCGCCCGCGCCGGGATCGTGGCGTCCTCAGACAAGGGGGCTCGCCTTCGGCCGCTTCCAGCGGCGCATCAGCCACATCACGCCGGCGAGATCCCCCGCCGCGACAGCCAGCCTGTCCAGCGTGCCGTAGTTGGAGCGGCCGCGCGTGCGCGGGCGGTGGTTCACCGGCTCGCTCACCACCCGCCCGCCCGCGCGCAGCACCAGGGCCGGAAGGTAGCGGTGCATGTGGTCGAAGGCGGGCAGTTCGAGGAACAGCCAGCGCGGGAAGATCTTGAGGCCGCAGCCGGCATCAGGCGTTGCGTCGCGCAGCAGGCGCTGCCGGATCGCGTTCGCCACCCGCCCCGTGTGCCGTTTCACCCAGGAGTCCTTGCGGTTCACGCGGTGGCCGGCCACCAGGATCGCCCCGCCCTCGGCGCGGGCGCGGGTGAACAGGCGCGGGATGTCGGCCGGGTCGTTCTGGCCGTCGCCGTCGAGGGTGGCGATCCATTCGCCGCGCGCGGCCCGGACGCCCGAGACGATGCCGGCCGACTGCCCGCAGGAGGTCTCGTGGCGGAACGGCCGGAGCGGCGCGAAGGCGGTCGCCTCGCGCAGCTCGGCGGCGGTGGAATCGGTCGACCCGTCGTCCACGCACACGATCTCGTGCGGGATCCCGGCGAGGGCGGCCTCGATCTCGGCGATCAGCGGCAGGACGTTGCCGGCCTCGTTGCGCATCGGGATCACGACCGACAGCAGCGGGGCGGGCGGGGGCGCGTCGGACATCGGGCGGGGCGGGTAGCAGGGGTGCCGCGCCGCGGCAAGGCGCGCGGGGGCCGCCTGACGCGGCGGCGTTTTCGGCCTATCTAGGGGCCATGCCCTTCGATCCCGCGCCCGCCGCCCCCCGCGCCGCCGTCTCCGCCCGCCCCGTCGCTCTGTGGCTCCTCGCGATCGCCGGGCTCGTCTGGGTCATGGTGGCGATCGGCGGGGCGACGCGGCTGACGGGCTCGGGCCTGTCCATCATGGAATGGGCGCCGGTCAGCGGCATCCTGCCGCCGCTGTCGGAGGCCGAGTGGCAGCGGCTTTACGATCTGTACCGCACCATCCCGCAATATCACCTCGTGAACGCGGGGTTCGGGATGGAAGGGTTCCGCCAGATCTTCTGGCTCGAATGGTTCCACCGGCTGTGGGGGCGGCTGATCGGGCTCGCCTATGTGGCCGGGCTCGCGTGGTTCTGGCTGCGCGGGGCGATCCCGCCCGGGCTCAAGCCGCGGCTGCTGCTGCTGCTCGCCCTCGGCGGGCTGCAGGGGGTTGTCGGGTGGTTCATGGTCGCCTCCGGCTTCGAGGAGGGCCGCACCGAGGTCTCTCCCTACCGCCTCGTGCTGCATCTCGGCCTTGCGCTCGTGCTGTTCGCGCTGCTGCTGTGGACGGCGCTGTCGCTGCTGCGCCCGGTGCGCATCGCGCCGCCCGGCGCGCGCGCGGTGCGCCCCTGGCTGCACGCCGCGGCCGGTCTCGCCGCGCTCACGATGCTCGCCGGCGGCTTCGTGGCCGGCATCCGCGCGGGCTTCACCTACAACACCTTCCCGCTGATGGACGGGCAGTGGGTTCCGGCGGGCTATCTCGACCTCTCGCCGTGGTGGCGCAACCTCACCGCCAACATCGCCGCGGTGCAGTGGAACCACAGGCTGCTCGCCACGCTCTGCCTTGTCGCGGCCTGCGGCGCGGCGCTCTTCGCGTGGCGGCGGCTGCCCGCCGGCCCCGCGCGCGGCGCGGTGCTGGTGTTCGCCGCGACGGTCGCGCTGCAATACGGGCTCGGCGTCCTCACCCTGGTCCATGTCGTGCCGGTCGGGCTCGGCACGCTGCACCAGACGGTCGCGGTGGGCGTGCTGGCCGCCGCTCTGGTCGCGATCCACGCGCTGCCGAAGCCGCGCGCCTGATGGAGGAGCTGCCGCCCTCCGATCCGGTGGCCGAAGCCCTGCCGCTGCCGCTGCTGGCCTTCGGTCCGGATCGGCGGCTGCGGCTTGCCAACGCGGCGATGCGCGCCTTCGCCGCGGCCGGCCCGGAACATCTCCGCCCCGGCGCCCCGCTGCCCGAGGTGGCGCGGCTGCTCGCCTATCGCGGCCTGCTCGGTCCGGGCGATCCGGCCGAACTGGCCGAGGAGGCGATCCGCGCCGATCGCAGCCGCACCTCCCGGCGCCTCGCCCGGCTTCCGGACGGACGCAGCATCGAGATCCACAGCGCGCCGCTGCCCGGCGGCGGTTTCCTGGCGGTCACGGTGGACGTCACCGCGCTGGTCGCCGCCCACGGGGATGCCGCATCGGAACTCCGCCGGCTGACGGAGGTGGTGTCGGCTCTCGCCACCGGCATCGCCGCCTTCGGCCGGGACGGCCGGCTGCTGCTGCACAACCCGGCCTATCCCGGGCTGGTCGGCCTCCCCCCCGGTCTGCTGCGGGAGGGGATGACGCTCGGGGAGATCGTGGCGCTGCTCGAGGAACGGGGCGAGTTCGCGGCGCTGCCCGACGGCGCCGTGCCGGAGGCGCTGTGGCTTGCCGAGGCGCGGGCGGCGAGCCGCTTCCAGCGCCGGCGCCCGACCGGCGAGGTGATCGAGAGCCGCCGCAGCGTCCTCTCCGACGGGGTGCTGCTGGTCGAGGTGACCGACGTCACCGCCCGCCAGACCGCCGAGGACGAGGCGCGCCGCCGCGCCGCCCTGCTCGACGCCATCCTGGACGCGCTGCCGCACGGCGTCTGCGTCTACGGCCCCGAGGAGCGCGTCGTGCTCGTCAACCGCGCCCACCGCCAGATGATCGGCGGCGCGCGGGTCGGGGAGCGGCTTGCCGACATGCTGCGCGAGCAGGCCGAGGCCGGCGCCTTCGGCCCTGGCGATCCGGCCGCGCTCGCCGAGGCGGAGCTCGCGCTGCGCCGCGGCGGCGCGCTCGAACGGATACGCCGCCGCCGGGACGGCCTCGTGTTCTCGCACCGGATCGCGCCGCTGCCCGACGGCGGGCATGTCTCCGTCGTCACCGACATCACCGCGGTGGCCGAGGCCGAGGCCGAGGCGCAGCGCCAGGCCGACCGCCTCGCCGCGATCGTCGAGGGGATGCCGCTTGGCGTGGCGCTGTTCGACCCAGGCCGCCGCCTCGTCGCGGTGAACGCGGCCGGCATGCGGCTCGGCGGGCTCGATCCCGCCGCGTTCCCGCTCGGCACCCCCTTCGAGGAGATCGTCGCCCGGCAGGTCGCCGCCGGAGAGTACGACGCGGCCGAGGCGGAGGCGGCGCTTGCGGCCGGACGCGGCCGCCCGGTCGCCCGCCGCCGCACGCGGCCCGACGGCACCATCCTCGACATCCTCTCCCTGCCGATGCCGGACGGGGGCTTCCTCGTCACCTTCCAGGACGTGACGCGGCTCGTCCGCGCCGAGGCCGAGGCGAACGCCCAGGCGGCGCTGCTGCGGGCGATGATCGACAACACCGAGGCCGGGGTGCTTCGCTTCGACGCCGAATCCCGCCTCGTCGCGGCGAATGCGGTGGCGCGCCGGATGGAGGGCCTGACGGAGGAGGACGTCGCCCGGCGGATCCCGCGCGCGGAGGTGCTGCGCCGCATCGCCGCGCGCGGCGGCTTCGCCGGCGGCCCCGTCCGCTACGAGGAGGTCGCCGCGCTGCCCGATGCGGCGCCGCGCGCCTACCGGCGCACCGCCGCCGACGGGCGGGTCTTGGATGTCGTCGCGAGGCCGATGCCGGACGGCGGCTTCCTCGTCACCCTGAACGACGTGACGAACCTCGTCGAGGCGGAGCGGGAGGCGAGCCGCCGCGCCGCGCTCCTGCAGGCGATGATCGACAACGCCGGCTACGGCGTCGCGCTGTACGACCGGGAGCACCGCTTCGTCGCGGCCAATGCGCTCGGCCTCGCCTTCGCCGGGCTGTCCGCCGAGGAGATGCGCCCCGGCGCCGCCTATGCCGACCTGCTCGCCCTCCAGGTCGCCAAGGGCGAGTTCCCGGAGGAGACGCGGCGCATGCTGCTCGCGGTGGACCGCAGCCGCCCGCACCGCTACCGCCGCGTGACGCGGGACGGCCGCGTGCTCGACATCGACTCGAAGCCGATGCCGGACGGCGGCTTCGTCGTCAGCTTCGCCGACGTCACCGCGTTGGTGCGCGCCGAGGAGGCGGAGAAGCGACGCGCCGAGGCGCTCCGCGCGATGCTCGACAACATCGCCTCCGGCGTCTTCCTCTACGATGCCGAACACCGTCTCGTCGCGGCGAACCGCAAGGCGCTGGCGCTCACCGGCCTGTCGCCGGAGGAGGCGGCGCCCGGCACCCGGCACGCCGAGCTGCTTGAGCTGCTCGCCGAGCGCGGCGAGTTCGCTTCCGACGACTGCCCAGAGGAGCGCGTGGCCGCGCGCCTCCGCGGCGAGCCGGCGCACTACCTGCGGACCCGTCCGGACGGCACGCTGCTCGACGTGAATGTCGCGCCGATGCCCGATGGCGGCTTCATCGTGACGCTGACCGACGTGACGCAGCTGCTCCGCGCCGAGGAGGAGCTCCGCCGCCGGGCGGCGATGCAGTCGGCGATGCTCGACAACATGCGCCACGGCCTCGCGCTGTACGACGCCGAGAGCCGGCTGCTCGCCGCCAACCCGCTCGCCGCGAAGCTGACCGGGCTGCCGCCCGAGGTGTTCCGCCCCGGGGCGACGCTGGCGGAGCTTCGCGCGGCGCAGATCGCGCTCGGCGAGTTCTCGGTCGAGGACGCCGAGCGCCGCGCCTTGGCCGACCTTGCCGTCGCGCCGCAGCGCTATGTCCGCACCCGCCCCGACGGCACCGTCGTCGAGGTGACGACCGACCGCACGCCCGAGGGCTTCTTCGTCCGCACCTATGCCGACGTCACCGAGGACCGCCGCATCCGCGCCGACCTCGAGGCGGCGCGCGCCGCCGCCGAGGCGGCGGCGCGGGCGAAGTCGCGCTTCCTCGCCACCATGACGCATGAGCTCCGCACCCCGCTCAATGCCGTCATCGGCTTCGCCGATCTCTTGAAGACGCCGCAGCCCTCGCACGAGGTGGTGGAATACGCCGCGATCATCGCCGATGCCGGGCGGGATCTGCTCGCGCTGATCGACCAGATCCTGGACGTGGCGCGGAGCGAGACGGCGGGGCTGCCGGTGCGGGCGGGGCAGGTGGATCTCGCCGCCCTGCTCGCCCGCGTCGTTGCGGCGAAGCGCGGCGTGGCGGCCGCCGGCCGGATCGCCCTCTCCCTCGATCTTCCGCCCGCGTTGCCCGAGATCGTCGCCGACGGCGCCCGGCTCGAGCAGGTGCTGCAGGGGCTGCTGTCCAACGCCCTCAAGTTCACCGAGTCGGGCGGGAAGGTGGCGGTGTCCGCCTGCATGGGGCCGGAGGGCGGCATCGCCGTGCTGGTGGCCGACAGCGGCATCGGCATCCCGCCCGATTCCCTGCCGCGGCTGTTCGAGCCCTTCGCCCAGCTCGACGAGGGGCGGGCGCGGCGCTACGGCGGGGCGGGCATCGGGCTCTATCTCGCGCGCAGCATCGCCGAGGCGATGGGGATGCGCCTGTCGCTCGCCAGCCGGAAGGGAGAGGGCACGGTGGCGACGCTGCTGATCCCGCCCGACCTGGTCCTTCCCCCCGAGGAGTCCCGCGCATGAGCGCCATCGCGACGACCGACCGGCTGTTCTTCGATTCGCTCGACCGCCGCGCCGCCGAGCGGGCGGTCCTGCGCGCCCTGGCCGGCGCCGAGGACGGCGAGCTGTTCCTCGAATACCGGGAAAGCGAGGCGATCGGCCTCGAGGACGGGCGGATAAAGTCCGCCTCCTTCGACGCGAGCCGCGGCTTCGGCCTGCGCGCCGTCTCGGGCGAGGCGACGGCCTACGCCCATGCCGGGGAGATCACCGAGGCCGCGCTGGCGCGGGCGGCAGAGGCCGTCGCCGCCGTCCGCTCCGGCCATGGCGGCAGCATGGCCGTCGCCCCGCGCGCCACCAACGCCCGCCTCTACAGCCCGGACAACCCGCTTCCCGCGCTCTCCTTCGAGGCGAAGACGAGGCTGCTCGCCGAGATCGACGCCCATGCCCGCGCCTCCGACCCGCATGTGGCGCAGGTGATCGTCTCGCTCGCCGGGGAATGGCAGGCGGTGCGCATCCTGCGGGCGGACGGCACGAATGTCGCCGACCTCCGCCCCCTCGTGCGGCTTGGCGTGACGGTGGTGCTGGAGAAGGACGGCCGGCGCGAGAGCGGCGCCTACGGCATGGGCGGCCGCACCTTCTATGACGCCGTGCTGTCCGAGGCGGCGTGGCGCGCCGCGGTCGCCGAGGCGCTGCGCCAGGCGCGCGTCAACCTCGAGGCCCGCCCCGCCCCGGCGGGGGAGATGGAGGTGGTGCTCGGCCCCGGCTGGCCCGGCATCCTGCTGCACGAGGCGGTCGGCCACGGGCTCGAGGGGGATTTCAACCGCAAGGGCACCTCGGCCTTCGCCGGCCTCGTCGGGCAGCGCATCGCCGCCCCCGGCGTGACGGTGGTGGACGACGGCACCATCCCCGGCCGGCGGGGTTCGCTCACGGTGGACGACGAGGGCACGCCGACCGGCCGCACCACCCTGATCGAGGACGGCATCCTGGTCGGCTTCCTGCAGGACCGGCAGAACGCGCGGCTGATGGGCGCGGCACCCACCGGCAACGGCCGCCGCCAGTCCTACGCCCATGCGCCGATGCCGCGGATGACGAACACGATCATGCTCTCCGGCGCGCATGCGCCCGCGGAGATCCTCGCCAGCGTGAAGCGCGGCCTCTATGCCGTGAACTTCGGCGGCGGGCAGGTGGACATCACCTCGGGCAAGTTCGTGTTCTCCGCCTCCGAGGCGTATCTGATCGAGGACGGGCGCATCACTGCCCCGGTCAAGGGCGCGACGCTGATCGGCAACGGGCCGGATGCGCTGACGAGGGTGTCCATGATCGGCAGCGATTCCGCGCTTGATCCGGGCATCGGCACCTGCGGCAAGAACGGGCAGGGCGTGCCGGTCGGCGTCGGGCAGCCGACGCTGAAGATCGCCGGGCTCACGGTGGGCGGGACGGCGGTGTAGCGCCGCCTTGGACACGCTGGTTTTCTTCGGCCTCGCCGCGCTGGCGATGGCGGCGGCGACCGCCGTGCAGGTGGCGGCGGGGCTCGGCTTCGCGCTCGTTGCGGTGCCGCCGCTCGTCGCGCTCGACCCGAAGCTCGTGCCGGGGCCGATGTTCACCGCCGGGGTCGTGCTCATCCTGTGGCAGTTCTGGAGCGAACGCGGGCACCTGCCCTGGCGGCTCGCGCCGCCGACTCTCGGCGGGCTTGCCGCCGGCACCGCGCTCGGGATCCTCGCCACGCTGGTCCTGCCGGAGGGCGATCCGCGCCCGCTGTTCGGCGCGGTCATCCTGCTCGCGGTCGCGATCTCGGTCGCCGCGCCGAGGCTGCCGCCCAATCCCCTGGTGCTGGCGCTGGCCGGGGCGGGCTCGGGCGCGATGGGGGCGATTGCCGGGGTGCATGGGCCGCTCGTGGCGCTCGCCCTCCTGCACCTGCCGCTGCCCGCCTACCGCGCCTTCCTCGGGATGTTCTTCACGGCCGCCTTCGTGCTGGTGATGCCGGGGCTGTGGGCGGCCGGGCGCTATGGCGTGGCGGAGTTCCTGGCCGGGCTTCTGCTGCTGCCGGGCGTGCTGGCCGGGGTGTGGCTGGCCGGGCCGTTGCGCCGCGCGATTCCGCCCCGCGCGCTGCGCGGCTTCGTGCTGGCGCTGTCGGCGGCGAGCGGGCTCGCGCTGATCCTCGCGTGAGGGCGCTTGCGGCCGGCGGCCCGCCGGAGCCCGGCGGGCGCGGGGCGATCCCGCCCCCGCCGCCCCTCAGCCGGGCCGGATGCCGAGTTCCTCGACGATCGCGCGGAAACGCTCCGCGTCCTCGGCGATCAGCCGGGCGAAGCC
The DNA here is from genome assembly GCA_025055335.1 of Acetobacteraceae bacterium. Lineage (GTDB taxonomy): Bacteria > Pseudomonadota > Alphaproteobacteria > Acetobacterales > Acetobacteraceae > JANWXJ01. Next base: position 7,965 of record JANWXJ010000198.1, on the reverse strand, counting down.
GGCGGGGGAGGGGTCGAGCGGCACGAGTTCGGCCACGCGCAGCAGCGCCTGGCGCATCGCCGGCTCCTCGAGCGCGCCCGCGATCTCGGCGCGCAGCCGCGTCATCGTCTCGCGCGGCAGGCCGTGGGGGGCGAACACGCCGAGCCAGAACTGCAGCGCGAAGCCCGGATGCGTCTCTGCGATCGTCGGCACCTCGGGGAAGGTGGCCATGCGCGCGCCTCCCGTCGTCGCCAGGGGGCGCAGCCGCCCCTCGCGCAGCAGCGGGGCGAGCGACCCGCCGCCCATCATCGCCAGCACATCGCCGGCGAGCAGCGCGTGCGCGGCCGCGGTGCCGCTTCGGAAGGGCACGTGCAGCAGCGGGAAACCGGCATGGCGCATCAGCATCTCCATCCCGAGATGCTGCAGCCCGCCGACGCCGCCCGAGCCGTAGGGCAGGGGATCCGCCGCCCGCCGCGCCAGCGCGACGAAGCCCGGCAGGTCCCACGCCTGCACCGAGGGATGCACCGCCAGCACATAGGGCGCGGCGGCCAGCGGCGCGACCGGCTCGAGGTCGGTCAGCCCGTTGCTCGGCGCGGCGGTGTAGACGAAGGGATTGACGACGATGTGGGAATCCGCCGCGACGAACAGCGTGTGGCCGTCCGGCTGCGCGCGCGCGACCATGTCGGTCGCGAGGATGCCGGCGGCGCCCGGGCGGTTCTCGACGATGACGGGCACCCCGAGCGCGGGCGCCAGCCGTTCCGCCAGGAGGCGGCCCACCGTGTCGGTGACGCCCCCGGGCGCCGAGGCGCTGACGAGGCGGATCGTCCGCGTCGGGAACGCCTGCGCCGACGCGGCGGCCGGCAGCAGCATGGGCGCCGCGAGGAGGGTGCGGCGCGGCAGGGATGCGGGCCGAGGCATGAGGCGATCATTGCGCCGCGCGCCCGCCCGGGCAACCGGGCTGGACAGCGCCCGCCCGGCGCGGCATCGCCCCGCGCATGATGCCCCCCCCGCCCGCTCCGGCCGACGCCGCGGTTTTCGCCCTCTGGCAGGCCTGGGCCTGGCTGCGCCATCCCCGGCGGATGCTGCGCTACCGCCGCGAGGCCGGGCGATGGCCGGATGTCGCGCGCCCCGGCTTCCTCTCCGAGCGGATGCTCTGGCGCAAGCTCTTCGACCGCAACCCGCTGTTCGTCACCTTCGCCGACAAGCTCGCGACCAAGGACTGGATCGCCGCGCGCTGCCCGGGCCTTGCCATCCCGCGCACGCTCTGGCGCGGCACCGATCCGGCCGCCATCCCGGCTTCGCTGCTGCGTCCCGGGGTCGTGATCAAGGCGAACCACGGCTCGGGCTTCAACCTCTTCCTGCGCGAGTCCGTGCCGCCGCGCGCCGAGGTGGAGGCGCTGGCGCGGCGCTGGCTTGCCACCGGGTTCGGCCGGAGCCGCGGCGAATGGCACTACACCCGCGTGCGGCGCGAGATCTTCGTCGAGGAGCTGCTCGGCCGCCCCGAAACCCCGCTGTTCGACATCACGGTGCGCGCGGGCGGCGGGCGCGTCGCCTACGGCACGGTGCTGCTGCACGCCAAGACGCCGGCCGAGCGGAGTTCCGCTTTCGACCCCGAGGGCCGGCCGATCCACCAGCCGAACCGCAAGCGCTCGCCGCCGCTGCCGCCCGGCACGCCCCTGCCTGCGGCCTATGCCCGCGCCGTCGAGGCGGCGCGCCTGCTGAGCCGCGAGGTGGATTTCGCCCGCTTCGATTTCCTCGCCTGCGGCGACGAACTCTACGCCGGCGAGATCACGCTGTTCCCGGGATCGGGGATGCATGATCCGCAGGAGCCGGCGCTGTCGCTCGTGCTCCGCGCGTGGGACATGCGGAACTCCTGGTTCCTGCGGAAGGGCGCGGCGGCGGGCGGGTGGCTCGCCCGGCGCTATGCGGCCGCGTTCGCGCGCAGCATCGCCGCCGAGCGGGCGGCGCGCGGGTGGGACTAGCCGCCCGCGCGCTACTCCACCCGCCCGATCCGCCTGACCGCCGCCACCAGCCGGGCGCTGTCGGCCTCGAAGAAGCGGCGGAAGGCCTCGCCGTCGCGGTAGTCGGGCGGGCTGCCGGCAGCGGCGAGCGCCCGGCGCAGCTCCTCCGAGGCCATCGCCTCTGCGAGCGAGGCGCGGATCCGCTCGCGCACCGGCGCCGGCGTCGCGGCGGGGGCGAAGACGCCGGCCCAGATGTAGAACTCGACGTCGGGGAAGCCGCGCTCGATGAAGGTCGGCACCTCCTCGAAGCCCGGGATCCGGCTCGCACCCCAGCAGGCGAGGGCGCGCAGCCGCCCCTCCCGCACATGCGGCAGCGCTGGCCCCGGCCCGGAGGAGAGCGCCTGCACCTGGCCGCCGAGGAGGGCCGTCAGCGCCGGCCCGCCGCCCGAGAAGGGCACATGCAGCAGATCGAGCCCGGCGGCGGCGGCGAACATCGCCATCGCCACATGCAGCGTCGAGTAGTTGCCGGCCGAGGAATAGGCGATGGCGCCCGGCCGCGCGCGGGCGTCGGCGATGAACTCCTCGAGCGTGCGCCAGGGCGAATCGGCGCGCACCACGAGCACCGTCGGGTCGGCCGTGATCAGCGCGATGGGGGCGAGCTGGTCCACGGTGTAGGCGGGCGGGCGGCCGAACAGCTCGTCCGCCACCGGCAGCACGGCAAGCGAGGAGAGCGCCATCAGCAGCGTATGGCCGTCCGGCGCGGCGCGGGCGACGAAGGCGTTTCCGATGGCACCCCCCGCGCCGCCGCGGTTCACCACCGGCACCGGCTGCCGCCAGATCCGCTCGAGCGCCGCCGCCACGGGGCGGGCCACGATGTCCGCCTGTCCGCCGGGCGGGAAGGCGACGACCATCGTCACCGCCCGCGCCGGGAAGGCCTCCTGCGCCCGCGCGGGCAGGGCGGGCAGGGCCGCGGCGCCGGCCGCGCCGAGCAGGATGTCGCGTCGCTTCATGGCTCCTCGTCTCCTCCCTGTCGTCGGTCGGCGCGGTCAGGCCACGGGGTTCTCCAGCGTGCCGATGCCGCTGACGGTGATGCGGACGACATCGCCCGGAACGAGGTAGCGCGGCGGCGTGAAGCCGATGCCGACCCCGGCCGGCGTGCCGGTGGCGATGATGTCGCCCGGCTCGAGGGTGATGCCGGCGCTGATCGTCGCGATCAGCGTCGGGATGTCGAAGATCAGCTCGGCAAGGCGCGCATCCTGCCGGAGCGCCCCGTTCACCCAGGTCGAGAGCCTCATCGCCCCCGGGTCGGGAACCTCGTCGGCGGTCAGGATCGCCGGGCCCATCGGGCAGAATCCGTCCATCCCCTTGCCCAGCAGCCACTGCCGGTGGCGGTGCTGCAGCGTGCGCGAGGTGACGTCGTTCACGATGGTGTAGCCGAACACGTGGCGCATCGCCTCGGCGCGGGGGATGCCGCGCCCGCCGGTGCCGATCACGACGGCAAGCTCGCCCTCGTAGTCCACCGAGGCGGTCGGGTCGAGGAAGGAGGGAATGGCCTCCCCCGGCCCGATCACCGAGGAGGGCGGCTTCGAGAACACCACCGGCGCCTCCGGCACCACCTCCTTCGCGGTGGCGTCGAAGCCGGAGGCGGCGAACTCCTTCGCGTGCTCGCGGTAGTTCTTGCCGACGCAGAAGAGGTTGCGCGGCGGCCGGGGGATCGGCGGCAGCAGCCGGACCGCCGCAAGCGGCAGGGCGGGCGCCGCGTCCGCCGCCGCGGCGAGGCGCGCAAGCAGCGCCGCCCCGCCCGCGACCACCCCGAGCATGTCGCGCGGCAGCGCCGGATCGGCGGCGGCGACATCGCGGACCGTCCCGCCCTTGAGCACGCCGATCCAAGCGCCCGCCGCATCCTCGAAACTGGCGAGCCGCATGCGCCGCTTCCCTCCCCCCGACCGTGGCGGCGCAGTCTGCCCCGGCGCGGCGCGGCCTGCAAAGCGCCCCCCGGCGCGGCGCTACACCTCGGCCGCCGGCAGCACCGGGCGCACGTCGCCGCCCCATTCGCGCTCGACGCGGGCAAGCCAGCGTTCGGCGAGTGTCACGCCGGAGGCGGCGATCTCCTCGAGCGGCTCGAGGTAGCGCTCCTCGCCGAGGCCGCGGGCGCGCAGCCCCTGCCGCGCGATCGCCAGCATGTCGCGCGCAACATCCCGCACGCGGCGGCCGCGGATCGTGGCGGCGAGCGCGCTGCGCGGCACCTCGGCGCGCAGGGCGGAAACCTCCTCGGCCGTCCAGCCGCGCACCAGCGCGAGCGCCGCCTTCTGCGCCGCGTCGTCATAGAGCAGCCCGACCCAGAGCGCGGGTTCCGCCACCAGCATCCCGGGCGGCCCGGCGTCGGAGCCGCGCATCTCGAGGAAGCGCTTGAGGCGCACGTCGGTGAACACGGTCGTGACGTGGTCGGCGAAGTCGCCGATCGTCGGCGCGATGCCGGCAAGCTTCGGGTGGCGGCCGGCGAGGAAGGCGCGGAAACTCGCCCCCGTGGCGTCCAGGAAGCGGCCCTCGCGCATCACGAAATACATCGGCACATCCAGCACGAACTCGGCGAAGCGCTCGAAGCCGAAGCCCTCCTCGAAGGCGCAAGGCGGGATGCCGGTGCGGGCGGCGTCGGTGTCCGTCCAGGCGCGGGCGCGCAGGGACAGGAAGCCCGAAGGCCTGCCTTCCAGGAAGGGCGAGTTGGCGAACAGCGCGGTCGCCACCGGCTGCAGCGCGAGCGAGAGGCGGAACTTCTCCCGCATGTCCGCCTCGTCCCCGAAATCGAGGTTCACCTGCACGGTGCAGGTGCGCAGCATCATGTCGAGGCCGAGGCTGCCCACCTGCGGCATCCACGACCGCATGATGGCGTAGCGCGCCTTCGGCATCCACGGCATCTCCTCGCGCCGGGCGAGCGGGTGGAAGCCGATCGGCGCGAAGCCGAGGCCGAGGGGGGCGGCGACCTCCCGCACCTCGGCGAAATGCGCCTCGAGTTCGGCCTTCGTCGCGTGGAGGTCGGCCACCGCCTCGCCCGAGAGCTCGAGCTGCCCGCCCGGCTCGAGGGAGACGGAGGCGCCGCCGCGCTTCAGCCCGATCGGGTTGCCGCGGTCGAGGATCGGCTGCCAGCCCTTGGCCGAAAGCCCCTCCAGCACCGCGCGTATGCCCGCGGGCTCGTAGGGCGGCGGCGAGAGGTCGCCGCGGCGGAAGCCGAACTTCTCGTGCTCGGTGCCGATGCGCCAGGCCGCGCGCGGCTTCGATCCGGCGGCGAACCACGCCGCGAGGTCGCGCACATGGGTGATCGGCGTCGGGTCCGCCTCGCCCGGGTTGGACATGCGTCTGTTCGTCGCTCTCGGTTCGGCGGGCGGGCGCGGACGTCAGCCCTGGCTCTGGTTCCAGTCGCCGGCGGCCGCCATCAGCACGGCCAGCCCAGCGGCGACGGCGGTCCTCGCGCGGAGGATGCGCGGGCCGAGCGTCGCCGGCACAACAAAGGGGCGGGCGAGGGCGGCGTCAAGTTCCGCCGGCGTGAAGCCTCCCTCCGGCCCGACCATGAGGCCGAGCGGCGGGGCAAGTCCGGCCGCCGCCGCCGGCAGCGGGGGGGCGGAGCGGCGCTCGGCGGCGAGGATCAGCGGCGCCCCGCCCCAGCGCTCCAGCGCGGCGGCGAAGGGGACGGGCGCGGCCACCTCCGGCACCTCCATCCGCTCGCACTGCTCGGCCGCCTCGCGGGCGATGAGGGACAGGCGCGCGACATTCACCCGGTCCGGCACCGACCGTGCCGCCAGCACCGGCACGATGCGCGCGGCCCCGAGTTCCACCGCCGCCTGCACCGCCGCCTCCATCGCCTCGCGCTTCAGCACGGCGAGCAGCAGCGCGATGTCGGGCACGCCGCGCTGCGGGGCGATGCGGCGTTCGGCCCGCAGCACCGCGCGATCCCGCGCGAGCGAGGCGAGCCTGCCTTCCCACTCCCCGTCGCGGCCGTTGAACAGCCGCACCGCATCGCCCGGGCGCCTGCGCAGCACCTGCGCAAGATAGGCCCCCTGGCCCTCGGCGGCGGGGAACTCCGCGCCCTCGGCAAGGTCGGCTTCGGTGAACAGGCGCGGGATGGACATGGCGGTTCGGGCGGCCTCTATAGCGCGCATGTCCGGCCACACAGACATCCGCCCGGGCGGCCTGATTGCCCGCCTGCCCGCGGCGTGGCGGCCCTATGCGCTGCTGATGCGGCTCGATCGCCCGATCGGCTCCTGGCTGCTCTTTTTGCCCGGGCCCTGGGCCTTCGCGCTGGCGGCGCCGGACTGGGCCACGGGCCTCCGGCTTGCGCTGCTGTTCGGCGTGGGGGCGGTGGTGATGCGCGGCGCCGGCTGCGTGGTGAACGACCTGTGGGACCGGGATCTGGACGCGAAGGTGACGCGCACGGCGGGCCGCCCGATCGCCTCCGGCGCCATAGGCCCGAAGCAGGCGCTGCTGTTCCTGCTGGCGCTGCTGCTGATCGGCCTCGTCATCCTGCTGCAGCTCCCGCCGCTCGCCGTCTGGCTCGGCGTCGCCTCGCTGCTGCCGGTCGCGCTTTATCCGCTGGCCAAGCGCGTGACGGACTGGCCGCAGGCGGTGCTCGGCGTCGTGTTCTCCTACGCCGCGCCGATGGGCTGGGCGGCGGCGACCGGCACGCTCGCCCCGGCGGCCTTCGCGCTCTGGGCCGCCGGGTTCTTCTGGATCATGGGCTACGACACGATCTACGCCCACCAGGACCGGGAGGATGATGCGCTGGTCGGCGTCCGCTCCTCGGCGCGGGCGCTTAGCGGGCGCACGCGGCCGTTCCTTGCGGCGATGTACGGGCTGATGCTGCTCTGCCTCCTTGCCGCCGTCGCGCTCTCGGGGGCGCATTGGCTGGCGGCGGCGGGGCTCGCGCTGCCGGCGGTGCTGCTCGCGCGGCAGGTGGCGGCCTTCGACATGCACGACCCGGCGCGCTGCCTCGCGCTGTTCCGCGCGAACCGCGATGTCGGCATCCTGGTCGCGCTCGCGCTGCTGCTCGGGCGGCTCTGAGGCGGGGCGGGGAGGGGTGGTGCCCAGGGCCGGAATCGAACCAGCGACACTGCGATTTTCAGTCGCATGCTCTACCAACTGAGCTACCTGGGCCCGAGCGAACGCCGCGTACGGCGCCGGCAGAGGATGCGGCCAATAGCCTAGCCCCGCTCCCCTGTCCACACCTCGCCCGCCTCCTCCTCCGGCGCCTTCCCCGCCGGGATCGCATAGGCGCCCGAGAGCCAGCGCCCGAGATCCACCTGGCGGCAGCGCGGCGAGCAGAAGGGGCGAGCCTGTGGCGTGGCGGGCCGGCCGCAGACGGGGCAGGGCGCCGGCGGGCGCGGCGGCGTCTCAGGGTCCGGCATGCAGGATCTCCTCCTCGCCCGGGCGGCGCCCCGGATCCGCCTCGAGCAGCAGCGGATGGGCAAGCCGGGCGGCCGCTTCAGCAAGGGCGCCCGGCAGCCCCTCGAGGGCCGCGACCACCGAGGGATGGGCGCGCAGCAGCAGCCGCGCCGCCGGCGCCGCCGCCGCCTCCCGCAGCGCCCGCCTCAGCGCCTCGAGGCCCGGCGAAAGCGGCCCGGCCAGCACCTCGTGCAGCGGCGGGTGGATGCGGGCGCGGGCGAACTCGATCAGCCCGCCCGGCGTCAGGCCGAGCAGCCGCAGCAGCGGGTCGCGCCCGATCGCCGCCTTCACGAGCGGCAGCAGGGAGGCGCGCCGCCGGACCGACAGCCCCGCGGGATCGAGCAGGATCGGCCCCGACAGGTTGCGCAGCCGGATCTGCCGCGCCGCCTCGGGGATCGCGTCGCGGTTCGCCTCCGCCGGGTCGCGTCCGCCGCCGTCCACGTCGATCGCGGTCAGCGCCGGGGTCGGGTGGATGCGCAGCCGCCCGCCGCCGGCCAGCGGCACCTCCGGCTCCGAGAGCGCGGCGAACTCCGCCTCCAGCGCCGGATCGAAGGCGGCGCGGTCGAGGCGCACGCGCCCGGCGCCGAGGCTC
>JANWXJ010000113.1 GCA_025055335.1 Acetobacteraceae bacterium | reverse complement strand
CGCGGCGCTGCCGCCGGCGGAGTGGGAGGCGCGCTGGGCCGCCGCCCCGGCCTGGCGCTTCCGCCTTGCCCCCGCGGTGTGCGGGCCGTGGCTGTGGGCCGGCGTGGTGGCGCCGAGCGAGGACATGGTGGGCCGGCGCTTCCCGCTCGTGGTCGCGGCCTCTCTCGTGGACCACGATCCGCCGCCCGAGCCCTGGTACGACGCCGCCGAGGCGGCGGTGGGCAAGGCGCGCGGCGGCGCGCTGGACGCCGAGGGGCTGCTTGCCGCCCTGCCGCCGCCGCCGCTGCCGCTCGCTTCCGATTCCACCTTCGACGGGCTCTGCCTGTGGTGGCGGGCGGGGCAGGAGGGGCGGACGCCGTCGCGCGGGCTTGCCGACAGCCCGGTGTTCGCCTGGGCGACGGAGGCGGCGGCATGATCATGGTGGGCGAGGCGGCGACCGATGCCGGCGCCGCCCGGACGCGCAACGAGGACAGCCTTGTCTGCCGCGACGACGCCGGGCTGTGGGCGGTGGCGGACGGGGCGGGGGGCCATGGCGCGGGCGATGTCGCCTCGAGGGCCGTGGCGGAGGCGCTCTCGGGCCTGCCGCGGCAGCTTTCGGCGGCGGAGCTGCTGGCGCAGGTGCGGCTGCGGCTGTCTGCCGTGCATGCCGAGTTGCAGGCGCGCGCGGAGGCGGCGGGGCCCGGGCGCGTCCTCGCCACGACGGTTGCAGTGCTTCTCGCGCGCGGGGGGCATTTCGCCGCGCTGTGGGCGGGGGACAGCCGCATCTACCTGCTGCGCGGCGGCGAGCTGCGGCGCGTGACGCGCGACCATTCGCTCGTGCAGGAGATGGTGGACGCCGGCACTCTGACGGAGGACGAGGCGGAGAGCCACCCGCAGGCCAACATCATCACCCGCGCGGTCGGCGCGCGGGGGGAACTGCAGCTCGACAAGCTGTCGGACCGGATCCTGCCCGGCGATGTCTTCCTGCTGTGCAGCGACGGGCTGTTCAAGCAGCTGCCCGAGGCGGTGATCGCGGAGCGGCTGCGGCAGGGCGCCACCGCGGCGGATCTCGTGGCCGAGGCGGTGGCGGCCGGCGCGCGCGACAACGTGACGGCGGTGGTGGTGCGCGTCCGCTGAGGCGGGAAGGGGCGGGGGCGTCGTGACCGCCCGCCCCGCCGGATTCAGATGAGCTTCGCCTTGATGATGTCGTAGCCGACCTTGCCGGTCGTCTTGGTGTTGAACTTCGAATCGATGATGATGTACTCGGACGTGATTTCCCCGAAGTTCAGGCTCATGTTCGTCTCGGGGAAGCCGCTGGACGAACCCTTGATGCTATAGCCCGAGATCAGCGTGTCCTTCAGGATGTATTTCTGGTAGGCGATGTGCTTGCCGCCGTCGTCCGTCTGCGTCAGGTGGATGTGCACCGTCTCGGCCTTGCCGCCGAGCGCCTCCTTCCACAGCAGGGCGTCCACCGCGCTCATGCCCTTGGAGAGCCGGATCTCCGACACCGAGGGGGCGGTGGACTCGCGCTGCGAGGCGCCGGCGACGCCGACGCTGATGCCGCGGCCGGCGCCGAGCTCGAAGGTGCGGCACTCGATCCAGTCCTGGTAGCCTTCCGCCGTCACCTCGCCCTTCAGCGAGCCGTATTTCATGAAGATCGCCATGTCGTCCCACTCCTCCGCTCCGCCCCTGCCGGGGCATGGGGTGCGCGCCGCCGGTCCGGCAGGTCAGGCGACATCATAGGCGAAACGCCCGTCGCCGCCCATGGAGACCCGGACGGTCCCGATCTTCCCGCCGGCCGCGAGGCGATCAAGGATGATCGCCGACAGTTCCGGCAGCAAGGTGCGGTTCAGGATGCCCTGGATGTTGCGCGCGCCGGATTCCACCTCGTGGCAGCGGGAGACGATCTCGTCCGCCACCGCCGCGTCCACCTGGAACGGCACGCCATAGGCTTCCCGGATCCGCTTGCGGATGCGGTCGAGCTGGATGTCCACGATCATCCGCAGCACCTTGTCCGACAGCGGGTAGTAGATGACGGTGTTGACCCGGCCGAGGAAGGCCGGCTTGAACACCTTGAGGAGATCCGGCCGCACCGCCTCGGCCAGCGCCTCGGGCTCCGGCGCGGTGTCGGGATCGGCGCAGAGCCTCGCGATCGTGTCGGTGCCGGCGTTCGACGTCATGATGATGACGGTGTTCCTGAAGTCGATGTCCCGCCCCTCGCCGTCCTTCATCGTGCCCTTGTCGAACACCTGGTAGAACACGTCCTGGATGCCGGGGTGGGCCTTCTCCATCTCGTCGAGCAGCACCACCGAATAGGGGCGCCGGCGCACCGCCTCGGTCAGCACCCCGCCCTCGCCGTAGCCGACATAGCCGGGCGGCGAGCCCATGAGCAGCGAGACCTTGTGCTCCTCCTTGAACTCGCTCATGTTCAGCACGGTCAGGTTCTGCTCGCCGCCGTACATCAGTTCGGCGAGGGCAAGCGCGGTCTCCGTCTTGCCGGTGCCGGAGGTGCCGGCGAACAGGAACACCCCGATCGGCTTGTTCGGGTCGGTCAGCCCCGCACGGCTCGTGCGGATCGCGCGCGCGATCGCCTCGAGCGCGTGGTCCTGGCCCACCACCCTCTCGCGCAGGCGGTCGGCAAGCGTGAGGACGGTGCGGATCTCGTCCCCGAGCATCCGCCCGACCGGGATGCCGGTCCAGGTGCCGACCACCTCGGCCACCGCCTGCCCGTCCACCACCGGATGCACGAGCGGCTCCTCGCCCTGCAGGCGGTGGAGTTCCCCGGTCGCGGCGGCAAGCTCGGCGCGCAGCGCCTCGCGGTCCGGGGCGGGCGGGGCGTCCGCGGGCGGCGCCTCGAGGGCGCGGCGCAGTTCCGCGATCCGCGCCACCAGCGCCTTCTCCTGCTCCCAGCGCGCCTCGAGCGCGGCGAGTTCGCCCTCGAGCTTCGCCTTCTCCGCCGACAGCGCGGCCGAGCGCGCGGCATGGTCGGCGCCGGCCGCGGCCTCTCGCGCCAGCGCGCCGAGTTCGGTCGAGACGAGGGCGATGCGGCGCTGCCGGTCCTCGATCGGCGCGGGCATCGCCGCCTGCGACATCGCGACCCGCGCGCAGGCGGTGTCGAGCAGGCTCACCGCCTTGTCGGGCAGTTGCCGCGCCGGGATGTAGCGGGCCGACAGCCGCACCGCCTCCTGCGCCGCCTCGTCCAGGATGCGCACGCCGTGGTGCTTCTCGAGCGTGGGCACGAGGCCGCGCAGCATGGCCACCGCCATCGGCTGCGAGGGCTCCTCCACCTTCACCACCTGGAAGCGGCGGGTCAGCGCCGCGTCCTTCTCGAAGTACTTCTTGTACTCGGCCCAGGTGGTGGCGGCGAGGCAGCGGAGTTCGCCGCGGGCGAGGGCGGGCTTAAGCAGGTTCGCCGCGTCGTTCTGGCCGGCGGCACCGCCGGCGCCGATCAGGGTGTGCGCCTCGTCGATGAACAGCACGACCGGTACGGGCGAGGCCTTCACCCCCTCGATCACGCCCTTGAGGCGGTTCTCGAACTCGCCCTTGATGCCGGCCCCGGCCTGCAGCAGCCCGAGGTCGAGCGACATCAGCCGGACCTTCTTCAGGGCGTCCGGCACCTCGCCCGCGGCGATGCGCAGCGCGAGCCCCTCGACGACGGCGGATTTGCCCACCCCCGCCTCGCCCGTCAGGATCGGGTTGTTCTGCCGCCGGCGCGTCAGGATGTCGATGATCTGGCGGATCTCGGAATCGCGGCCGATGATCGGGTCCAGCTTGCCGGCCCTGGCCTGCGCCGTGAGGTCGGTGCAGTACTGCTCGAGCGGGCCGCCCATGCGCGCGGCCTCGCCCGTCGGCATCTGGCCCGGCGCGGCGGCGGAGGCGCCGAGGCTCTCGGCCATCGCCGCCTCGGCGGAGCCTTCGGCGAGTTCGGCGAGGTTCTTCCGCACCGCCTCGGCGCTGACGGCCATCAGCGTCGGCGCCGAATCGCGCACCGCACGCGACAGCGCCTCGTCCGACAGCAGCGCGGCGAGAAGATGGCCGGAGCGTATCCTCCCCGCGCCGCCCTCGAGCGAGGCGAGCAGCCACGCCTGCTTCAGCCACTCGACGATGTCGGGCGAGAGCCCGGGGGCGCGCGCGTTGCCGGTGCGCAACCGGTCCAGCGCGCGGGTCAGCTCCGCCGTCACGCGGCCCCTGTCCACGCCGCCCTTGCGCAGGATGGCGGCGACGTCGCCGCCCTCGGCCTCGACCAGCTTGAGCAGCAGGTGCTCGATCTCGACGTTGTAGTGGCTGCGCGAGAGGGTCAGGCCGGCGGCGGCCTCGAGCTGGCGGCGGCACGTCTCGTTCAGGCGGCCGACCAGCGCCTTCAGGTCTATCGGTACCATGGAGGCTCGGCTTCTCCCTCGACGGCGGAGCGCAGCGGGATCCGCCCGGACGCGCAACGGTAGGGGCGGGCGGCGCGCTCTGTCCAGGGGGGAGAAGGCCGGGCGCTTGCCGCGCATCGCCGAGTGGCGGAGGATCTTCCCGACGGGGAGCGCAGGGGGGCGCCATGGCCGGCCAGGTTCTCGACCTCGATTCGCTGCTCGCGCCGCTTGCCGGGGGCGATGGCGCGGGCGTGGACCTGCGGCAGGACTGGTCGCCCGGATCGGCCTACCAGACGCTGCGCGACGCGCGCTCCGACGCGCGCGCCGAGGAACGCGCGCGCGATGCCGAGGGCGATGCCGACGCGCCGCCGGCGGAGGGCTGGAAGGTGATCCGCCGGGTGGCGGAGCAGGCGATCCGCGAGTCGTCGAAGGACTTCGAGGTGGCCGCGTGGCTTGCCGAGGCGCTGGTGCGCATCGAGGGCCTCGCCGGATTGACCGACGCCGCGGAACTCCTGGCCGGGCTGCTGGAACGCTACTGGGAGAACGGCTTCCCCCGCCCGGACGAGGACGGGCTGGAAGGCCGCGCCGCGCCGCTCGGCGGGCTTTCCGGGGCGGTGGCGGACGGCACGCTGATGCAGCCGCTTCGCCGCACGCCGCTGTTCCGCCGCGCCGACGGCACGCTGCTGCCGCTCTACCGCTACGAGCAGGCGCTCGAGGCCGCGGGGCTGTCGGACGAGGCGAAGCGGCAGGCGCGGTGGGCGGCCGGGGTGCCGAAGCTCGACCAGATCGAGGCGGAGGCGCGGCTCGACCAGGGGCGGCTGCGCGCCACGGCGGCGGCGGCGCGCGCCGCGCGCGCGGCCTGGGCGCGGTTCGAGCAGCGCCTGTCCGACCGCTTCGGGCCGGACGCGCCCTCCACCCGCCGGGTGGCCGAGGTGCTCGACCGGATCGCCGCGGTGGCCGCGCGTCTCCTCGGCGGCGAGGCGGCGGCGGAGGAGGC
>JANWXJ010000058.1 GCA_025055335.1 Acetobacteraceae bacterium | reverse complement strand
GCGCGGCCCGGGCCGCTTGGCGGCGGGCGAGGCCGCGCCGGAACCCCGGGGCGGCGCGCGATCCCCGGGGCCGAGGGACGGAGGACGCGATGGCCGCGATGCGCATGCTGCCGCCGGAGGGCGCGCGGATCCTGGTGACCGGCGGGGCGGGCGGCATCGGGCGAGGGCTCGTCGCAGCGCTGCTCGGATGCGGGGCGCGGGTGGCGGTGATGGACCTTCCGGCCGCGCTCGCGCGGCATCCGGCGCCGGAGGGCGTGATCGCGATCGCGGCGGACCTGTCGGACGAGGCGTCGGTCGGTGCGGCCTTCGCCGCGCTGGGGCAGGCTTGGGACGCGCTCGAGGGGCTCGTCACGCTCGCCGGCTTCTCGCTCCCGCGGCAGCCGATCGCATCCTTCGATGCCGCAGCGTGGGACAGCGTGATCGCCGGCAACCTGCGCTCGACCTTCCTTGCCGTCCGCGCGGCGCTGCCGCTGCTGCACCGGGGGGAGAACCCGAGCGTCGTCACCGCCGCCTCGGGCCTTGCCGTGAAGTCCACGCCGGGCTTCGGTCCCTATGCGGCGGCGAAGGCGGGGGTGATCTCGATGACGAAGCTGCTCGCCGCCGAGAACGCGCCGAAGCTGCGCGTGAACGCCATCGCGCCGAGCGCGGTGGACACCGCCTTCCTGCGCGGCGGCACCGGGCGGGGGGGCGAGGATCCGGCCGCCCCGGCGCATGTGGACCTTGCCGCCTATGCGGCGGCGATCCCGCTGCAGCGCATCGCCACCGTCGAGGATGTGGTGGGGCCGGTGCTGTTCCTGCTCGGCCCGGCGTCCGGCTACGTCACCGGCCAGACGCTGCACATCAACGGCGGGCTGCTGATGGCCTGAGGGCGCGCCGCGCGCGGGGCGGCGGGGCGGCCGCGCGCGGCAGGGGGCTCAGTAGCAGCCGGCGGCGCGGGCGCGGGCGCGCACGAGGTGCAGCACGGTGCGGCAGGTGGGCGCCGGCAGGCCGGTAAGCTCCGCGAACTCCACCACCACGCCAAGCAGGGCGTCTATCTCCATCGGGCGGCCCCGTTCCAGATCCTGCAGCATGGAGGTCTTGTGCACGCCGACCTCGGCCGCACCGGCGATGCGCTTGTCCACGTCGATGCCGAAGCGCACGCCGAGCGCCTCGCCGATCGCCTGGGCCTCGAGCATCATCTGCCGCGCCACCTCGCGCTGGCCGGGATCGGCCGTCAGCACGTCGAGCGTCGCGGTCGTCAGCGCGCTGATCGGGTTGAAGGCGAGGTTGCCCCAGAGCTTGATCCAGATCTCGTCGCGGATGCGCGGGCGCACGGGCGCCTTGAAGCCGGCGGCGATCAGCGCCTCCGACAGGCGCAGGGCACGCTCGCTGCGGCTGCCGTCGGGCTCGCCGAGCGAGAAGCGGTCGCCGTAGCTGTGCTCCACCACCCCAGGCTCCGTCACCTCGGCCGCCGGATAGACGATGCAGCCGATGGCGCGGCGCGGGGGCAGCAGGTCCCATACGGTGCCGTCGGGATCGACGCTCGCCACCCGGCGGTCGCGGTAGGGGCCGTCGAGGCCGTGGAAATACCACCACGGGATGCCGTTCACCGCCGAGACGATCGCGGTCTCGGGCCCGAGGAGGGGCTGCATCTGGCGCGCGGCCGCGGGCAGGGAATGCGCCTTCAGCGTCACCAGCACATAGTCCTGCGGGCCGGCCTCCTCCGCGGTGGCGACGCAGCGCGGGCGGACGGTGAAGCGCTCCTCGCCGCTGACGAGGGTGAGCCCCCTCTCCTGCATCGCCGCCAGATGCGGGCCGCGGGCGATGATCGTCACCTCCGCCTCGCCCTTCCGCGCAAGCCGCGCCGCCATCAGCCCGCCGATGGCGCCGGCGCCGAAGACGCAGATCCTCATGCGGACAGCCCGAGCTTCTCGGCCAGCCCGATGCGCTGCAGCTTGCCGGTGGCACCCTTCGGGATCTCCGGCAGGAAGACGACCTTGCGCGGCACCTTGAAGTCGGCGAGGTGCTTCGCCGCGAAATCGCGCAGTTCGCGTTCGGTCAGCGTCGCGCCCTCGCGCAGCACCACCGCGGCGGCCACCTCCTCTCCGAGCTTCGCGTGCGGCATGGCGAAGGTGAGAACCTGCGCCACCGCCGGATGGGCCGAGAGCACGCCGTCCACCTCGAGCGGGCTCACCTTCTCGCCGCCGCGGTTGATGAGTTCCTTGATCCGCCCCGTCAGCATCAGGTAGCCGTCGGGGTCGAACATCCCCTGGTCCCCGGTGCGGAACCAGCCCTTGGTGAAGGCCTTGGCGTTGGCCTCCGGGTTGTTCTCGTAGCCCGCCGTCACGTTCGGGCCGCGGATCACCACCTCTCCCACCTCGCCTTGCGGCAGCAGCGTGCCGTCCTCGGCCATGATGGCGATCTCGGGCCCGGCGGGCAGGCCGACGAGGCCGGGCTTGCGCACGCCCTCGAGCGGGTTCGACGCCATCTGGTGGCTGGCTTCCGTCATGCCGTAGGACTCGACGAGCGGGCAGCCGAACACCGACTCGAGTTCCCGCATCACCGGCCCCGGCAGGGAGGCCGAGGAGGAGCGGAGGACGCGCAGGCGGGCGCGGGCGATGATGTCCCTGTTGCGGTCCGCGCGCGCGAGGATCGCCTGGTACATCGTCGGCACCGCCGTCACCCAGGTCGGGCGTTCCTCGTCCAGCCAGCGGAAGAAGCGCAGCGCATCGAAGCCCGGCGTGCAGATCACCGCCCCGCCGGCGGCGATGCTGGAGAGCACCGCCGCGACCAGCCCGTGGATGTGGAACAGCGGCATGATGTTCAGGCAGGAATCGGCGGGCGAGAGCCGGAGCGTGGCGCCGATGTGCCGCGCCGAGGCGGCGAGGTTCGCCTGCGTCAGCGGCACGATCTTCGGGCGCGCCGTGGTGCCCGAGGTGTGCAGCACGAGCGCGATGTCCGACGGCTCCGCCATGCCGGGCTTCGCCGCCCGGCCGGGCGCGCCGCCCGAGAGCGCGAAGGCGCCGGCGGCCTCGCCCGGCGTGAGTTCCAGGATCGCGATGCCGCGGCGTTCCGCCACCTCGCGCGCGGCGCCGCCCTCGCCCTTCGCCAGCACGATCGCCTTGGCGTTCAGGTCGGAGAGGTAGAAGTCGAACTCCTCGGCGCGGTAGGCCGGGTTCAGCGGCGCGGTAGTGGCGCCGGCGCCGATGCAGAGGAACGCCGCCGCCATCTCCGGCCCGTTCGGCAGCACGATCGCCACACGGTCGTTGCGGCCGATGCCGTGCGCGTTCAGCCAGGCGACGGTCCCGGCCGCGAGGTCCGAGAGCGCCGCGTGGCTCAGCGCCGGGCGGCCTTCGGGGGCGCGGATCGCCGCCGCCGCCTCGCGCCGGAGCATCTCGGGAATGCTGGTGAAGCCTGCCATGGGGATCCTCCGGCCGCAGGTGTAGCCGCGCACCCGGCGGGGCGGAAGGGTGGACCCGCGCGCCGCGCGCCGCTACAGCCGCCCGCAGCGACGGAGGAGACGCATGCGGCTTCTGGTGATTCCCGGCGACGGCATCGGCCCCGAGATCACGGCGGCAACCCTCGAGGTGCTGGCGGCGGCGGATGCCCGCTTCGGCCTCGGCCTCGTGCTCTCCCACGCCGAGGCCGGAGAGGCGAGCCTCAGGGCGCACGGCACCACGCTTCGGCCCGAGGTGCTCGAGGCCGCGCGGGCGGCGGATGGAGTGCTGTTCGGCCCGATGTCCACCCTCGACTACACCGACCAGCCGAACCCCTCCCGCGCCTTCCGCAAGGGGCTCGACCTGTTCGCCAACATCCGGCCCGCGCGCAGCTTCCCGGGCGTCAAGGCGCCGGTCGGGCCGTTCGACCTCGTGGTGGTGCGCGAGAACACCGAGGGCTTCTACGCCGACCGCAACATGGAGGCGGGGGATGCCGACATCCTCGTCACGCCCGATGTCGCCGTCTCGCTCCGCCGGATCACGCGCCCCGCCTGCGAGCGGATCGCGCGCGCGGCCTTCGCTCTGGCCGAGGGGCGGCGGCGGCAGGTGAGCGCGGTGCACAAGGCGAATGTGCTGAAGCGGTCGGACGGGCTGTTCCTCGCGGCGTGCCGGGCGGTGGCGCGCGAGCATCCCGCGGTCGCGCTCGAGGAGGTGATCGTGGACGCGATGGCGGCGCATCTCGTGCGCAACCCGGCGCGCTTCGACGTGATCGTCACCACCAACATGTTCGGCGACATCCTGTCGGACCTGACGGCGGAACTCTCCGGCTCGCTCGGGCTCGGCGGGTCGCTCAACGCGGGCGAACGCCACGCGATGGCGCAGGCCGCGCACGGCTCGGCGCCCGACATCGCCGGGCAGGACCGGGCGAACCCCGCCTCCCTCATCCTCTCGGCGGCGATGCTGCTGCGCTGGCACGCGGACCGGCGCGGGCTGCCCGCCTTCGCCACGGCGGCCTCCGCCATCGAGCGGGCGGTGGAGCAGGCGATCGCCGCCGGCGAAGGCACGCGCGAGATCGGCGGGCGGAACGGCACCCGCGCCGCGGGTGCGGCGGTGGCGGCGCGGCTGTAGCGGCGTGCGCGCGCGAGGCGGAACGGCCGGCCGCCGCGGCCTTCCGGCATGAGGGGGGAGATCGGCGCCGATGTCGCCATCGCCGGGGCGGGGGCGGCCGGCATGATGGCGGCGCTGGCCGCCTCCGCGGGCGGCGCTTCGGTGCTGCTGGTCGAGCGCGATCCGGCCGCGCCCTCGAACCTCGTCATCTCCGGCGGGCTGTTCGCCGCCGCCGGCACGCGCTGGCAGCGCGCGGCAGGGGTGGAGGACGGGCCGGAACGCTTCGCCGCCGACATCCTGGCCAAGACCGGGGGCGCGGTGGATCGGGCGCTGCTGCGGGCGGTGACGCGGCACGCCGCGCGTGCCGCCGGGTTCCTGGCCGACTCCGCCGCCGTGCCGGTGCATCTTGCCGACCGCGCGCCCTGGCCGGGGCATTCGGCGCCGCGGCTGCACGCCACGCCGGCGGAGAGCGGGGCGGAACTCTCGGCGCTGCTGCGCGCGGCCTGCGCAAGGCGGCCGGGGATCAGGCTGCTCGAGGCGGAGGTTGCCGGGCTGCTCGCGGAGGGCGGGGCCGTCGCGGGGCTCAGGCTTTCCGATGGCCGGAGGATCCGCGTTCCGGCCACGATCCTCGCCACCGGCGGCTTCGGCGCGGATGCCGCGCGCCTCGCGCGGGAGATCCCGGCCGCGGCGGGGGCCTTGCATGTCGGCTCGCGCGCCGCCGACGGGGCCGGGATCGCCTGGGCCGAGGCGATGGGGGCGGAACTCGCCTGCATGGACTCCTTCCAGGGCCAGCCGCATGTCTGCCCGGGCGAAGAGGCGCGTCTCGGCGGCGCGCTGCCCGCGCTCGGCGCGATCCTGGTGAACAGGGAGGGCGAGCGCTTCGCCGACGAGACGATGGGCCCCTCCGAGCTTGCGCCGCGAATCTGGGCGGCGCCGGGGGCCGAGGCGGTGGAGATCTGGGACGAGGCGGCGCAGCAGGCGGCGCTGGCGGGCGGGCCGTTCCGCGCCGCGGTGGCGGCGGGTGCGGTGCGGCGCTTCGCCGATGCGGCGGCGCTCGCCGCGGCCTTCGGGCTGCCGCCCGGGCGCCTTGCCGCAACACTGGCCGCCTGTGCCGGGCAAGGGGCCGATCCCTTCGGCCGGGCGCGGCGCCGCCCGCTTGCTCCGCCCTTCTACGCCGCCCGCGTCGTCGGCGCGCTGGCGCACACCCAGGGCGGGGTGCTGGTGGACGAGCGCGCCCGCGTGCGCCGGGCGGGCGGCGGCGTCATCCCCGGGCTGTTCGCCGCCGGCGGCGTCGCCTGCGGCGTCTCGGGCCATGGCGCGGCGGGCTATGTGCCGGGCAACGGGCTGGCGCAGGCCTTCGCCCTCGGCCTGCTCGCGGGGGAGGCGGCGGCTCAGCGCGCGGTGTAGCCGCCGTCGATCACCAGATCCGTGCCGGTCATGAAGGCCGCACCCTCGGAGGCGAGGAACAGCGCCGCCTTGGCGAGCTCCTCCGGCCGGGCGAGCCGGCCGATCGGATGCCGCGGCAGAAGCGCCGCCTCGGCCGCCTCGGCCGAGCCGTAGGTGGCGGTCAGCCGCTCGGTCAGCACCGCGCCGGGCGAGAGCGCGACGCAGCGTATCCCCTCGGCGGCGTGGTCGAGCGCGATCGCGCGCGTGAGGGCGAGAAGGCCGGATTTCGCCACGCAATAGGCGCCCCGCCCCTCCGCCCCGACATGCCCGAGCTGGGAGGCGATGTTGATGATCAGCCCCGACCGCCGCGGGCGCATCGCCCGCAGCACCGCGTGGCTCATCAGGAAGGCGCCGGTGAGGCCGACGGCGAGGGTGCGGTCCCACTCCGCGCGCGGCGTGTCGCCGATGCGGTGCAGCGGCGTGAGGGCGGCGGCGTTGTTCACCAGGATGTCGGGCGCGCCGAAGGCGACGATGGTCTGCGCCACGGCGGCTTCCGCCTCGGCGGGGTCGGAGACGTCGCACGCGACGGCGAGCGCGTTCCCCGGAGGAAGGCCGGCCGCGGCGATCGCGTCCTCGGCCGCGCCGCGGTCGAGATCGAGCAGCGCGACGCGCGCCCCCTCGCGCGCGTAGGCGGCGGCGATGGCCGCACCGATGCCGCGCGCGGCGCCGGTGACGATCGCGACCTTCCCGGCGAGCATCCCCCGCTCCATCGCCGTCACTCCGCCGTCGCCCCGGTCGCCCGCACCACCTCGCCCCAGACGCGAAGCTCCTCGGCGATGAAGGCGGCGTAGTGCTCGGGGGTGGTGTCGGGGATGTTCGCCGTCAGGCTCGTCCAGCGCTCCTGCACCGCAGGCGTGGCGAGGATCGCGCGGATCTCGGCGTTCAGCCGCGCGACCAGCGCCGGATCCATCCCGCGCGGCCCCGAGATGCCGAACCAGGAGGAGGAGACGATCTGCGGCATCCCCGCCTCGGCGAAGGTCGGCACCTCGGGCAGGAAGCGGTTGCGCGTGGCATCCGCCACCGCAAGCGCGCGGATCCGCCCCTCGCGGATGAAGGGAATGGAGGAGGGCAGCCCGTCGAACATCAGCCCGACGGTGCCGGCGACGAGATCGGCAAGCGCCGGCCCGGAGCCGCGATAGGCCACGGGGTTCATCCGCACGCCGAGCGCGATGCCGAAGCGGAGCCCGAGCAGATGCGTCGTGGTGCCGAAGCCCGACATGGCGAAATCGAGCCCGTCGGGGCGGGAGCGGGCGAGCGCGACGAGTGCCCCGATCGTCTGCGCCGGATAGGCGGGGTTGACGATGGCGGCGTTGGAGGTGGTGGCGATCAGCGCGATGTGGCTGAAATCCGTCACCGCGTCGTAGCGCACGGTGCGGAAGAGGGAGGGCGAGATGCCGTGCGAGGCGCTGTTGGAGACGATGAGCGTGTAGCCGTCCGGCGCGGCGTCGGCCACCTGCTGGCTGGCGGTGGTGGCGCCCGCACCCGGGCGGTTGTCCACGATCACGGGCTGGCCGAGGCGCTCCTGCATCGCCTGGCCGACGATTCGCGCCACGATGTCGGTGGTGCCGCCGGGGGCGAAGGGCACGACGAGGCGTATCGGCCGCGCGGGCCAGCCCTGCGCAAGCGCGGGCAGGGGCAGGGCGGCGAGGGCGGCGGCGAAGAGCGGACGGCGGCGGAGCATGGGAGCCTCCCTTCCTGCGGGCCCGGGCGTTGGGGTGCCGCGTGGCGTGCGGCCGCGCGGCGGGCCGGCGCCGCGCGGGCTGCCTCGGCACGAGGCGGGATCCTGGCGCGCCCGGCCGAAACGTCCCCGGGGGAGCGCCGGAGCGGGCGGCCGATCCTGCCTTCGGGGTGACATGCCCGGACCCCCGCGCTTGGCCCTGCCACCTTGCGCAGATATGGCACTCCCGCGCGGGGCGAGGCAATCGTCCGGACATCCGGCGCAGCGGCAGCCGGCCTTTCCCGGCCGCCCGTCATCGCCGGCCGCCTGCTGGACCTGCCGCGGCAGGCGGTCCACCATGTCCGGACAAGACAAGATCAGGCGGGATCGCAGCCAGGAGACCCAGGAGATGCACGGCATGCCGACCGCGCTGCTGACCCGCCGGCCCCGCGCGCTCCCTCCCGCGCTGCCCTCCGGCGACGCGCCGCGCCTCCGGACGCGCGAGACGATCGATCACCGCCGCGCGGAGCATCTTGCGGACATGCCGGAGGCGGCGAACCGCGAACTGCACGCCGCCATCGCCCATGTGCGGGCGAACCGCCTTGCCCTCGACACGGTGGAGCAGGAGGACCTCCGCCTGCCCTCCCTCGCCCGCATCGCCGGCCGGCTGCGCGCGCTGCCGGACGACGGGCTGGGCTTCTTCGTCCTGCGCGGTGTCGATCTCTCCGGCCTGTCGGACGAGGAGGCGGGCTTCGCCGCCTGGGGCATCGGCAACGACCTCGGCCGCACCGTGCGCCAGGGCCTCAGGCAGGACCGGCGGCTGTTCACCGTGACGGACAGCGGGGCCGCGAACACCGGCCCGACGCGGTTCCGCGCCTCCGCCCGCGGATCCCGCCCGCACACCGACAACGCCTGCCTCGAGCCGCGGCCGCCCCGCGTCATCGGCCTGTTCTGCGTCTCGGATGCCCTGGCGGGGGGCGAGTCCTGGATCGTCTGGGCCGCCGCCGTGCATGACGAGATGCCGATCCTGCGGCCCGATCTCGGCTTCCGCCACCGGCTTGCGCCGGGCGAGTTCCTGTCCGTCAACCGCCTCGTCACCCTGCACGGCCGCAGCGCCCATGCCGAGGGTCCGGCCGGGGCGGGGAAGAGGCGCGTGCTGAAGCGGCGTGGCCGTGCCGGCGGCATGTGGGGCCGGGGGACGATCCGGTGAAGCTTGATCTCGCGGAGCTTGCCTGAGCGATGGAGATCGCCGTCCGCATCGAGGAGGCCTCGGGCGCGCGGGAGGCGCGCTTCCCGATCGCCGCCATGTACAACCTGGGCTCGGCCACGCGGCGGGCGGAAACCGCCCGCCCCCACCAGGAGGAGGTGGAGCGCGCCGGCATCCACATCGCCTATTCCGTTCCCGCCCCCCGGATCTACCCGATCGCCACCCATGCGCTGACGACCGGCCACCGCGTCGAGGTGTTCGGCCAGACCACCTCGGGCGAGGTGGAGATCGTCGTGCTCGCGGCCGAGCGGATCTATGTCGGCGTCGGCTCCGACCACACCGACCGCCATGTGGAGCAGACCTCCATCCTGTGGTCGAAGCAGATGTGCCCGAATGTGCTGGCGCCGGTGCTGTGGCCGCTCGACGAGATGCGCGACCGCTGGGATGCCTGCGTGCTGCGCTCCTGGGTGGACGGGCGGCCCTACCAGGAGGTCTCGGCCGGCGCCTTCCTGCCGCCGCGGGAGATGCTGCGCATCCTCCGCGAACGCTCGCTCTTCCTGCCCGAGGGCCCGATCCTGCTGTTCGGCGGCACCATCGTCAGCCTCGCGCAGGAACTCGGCTTCGGCACACGCTGGGAGGTCGAGCTCGAGGATGCGGCGGGAGGCCGCCGCATCCGCCACCACTACGAGGTGGTGGACCTGACGGCACGGCTGAAGCCCGAACACCGCGTGCCCGTTGTCAACCCGATCCTGCCGCGCTGAGCGCCCCGAGGAGGCCCGAGATGGACGCCCCCGCCAACGCCATCACCCTGCGCGCCGAGGCCGCGACACCCGGCAACGTCGCGCCCTTCGGCACGCTTCTCTCGGCCGAGGCCGATGCGCCGGTGATCCGCAGCGCCTTCTACGGCGATGCCCTCGCGATGAAGAAGCCCGGCCGCTTCGTCGGCGACGACACGCTGGAACTGACGGTGGCCACGCTGCAGCGCCGGCCGCTCGCCGTCTCCTGGATGGAGCGGCATTTCCTGCACACCCAGACCTTCTTCCCGCTCGGCGGGCGGCCGTTCCTGATGGTGCTGGCGCCGCCCTCTCCGGAGCGCGAGATGCCCGACCTCTCGCAGGCGAAGGCGCTGCTGTTCGACGGCACCGGCGCGCTCATGCTGCATCTCGGCACCTGGCACGAGTTCCCCTTCGCGCTGCTGGACGGGTCGAGCGTGATCGTCGCCATCCGCCGCGACACGGTGCGCGACCTCAGGAACGTGGTCGGCAACGAGGCGCAGGGCCCCGATCTCGACAAGAAGGACATCGTGGCGCGGGCGGGGGTGGAGATACGCGTCGTCCTGTAGGCTGCGGGATCGCAGGCTCCGGCAAAGCGGCCCGGCGCGGCCTGCCGTTCGCGGATGACGCCCGCGCCGTCGTCGGCAACGCTCCGATGCCGCATCGCCCGCGGCGGCTCGACGGGTCCGACAGATCCCCCGCCGAGAGTGCCGGGAGAACGCCGGACCGCCCGCGCCCGGCGGGGCCCGGGATGGCGGGCGGCCGGCACCCCCTCCGGCGGGCGACACCGCTCCTGCCGGTTGCGGGCGGCGGCATGCGTCCGCAGCCCCGACCGGAGCCTGCAATCGGCACCGTGTCCGGGCGCGGCAGCCCGGGCGCGGGGGCATGGCGGCGGATGGCCCGGTGATGGCGTCGCGGACATGACCCGCGCCGCAGCCCGACGGCGGCGCTGCCGGACGAGACCGTCGCGCGCCTCCCTACCCCGGCTGTGCCACCGGCCCGGACAGCGCGGCGATCCGCGCCGAGAGCCGCGCCCGCACCCGGCGCGGGAGCTGTCGGGCCGAATGCGCCTTCGGCAGAGGCAACTCCTCGATCACCGGCTCCGCCCCGTAGAGCGCGAGGTACTCGCGCCAGTTGTCCCACCGCTGGCGCGGCACGGCGCCGAGGAAGGTCTCCACCGGGCAGCCCTCGGCCAGGATGATCTCATGCGCCTCGGTCTCGATGCTGTACCAGGTGACGCGTTCCGTCGGCGGCGGCGCGTCGGCGATGGTCACGCCGTTCCGCAGCGCCGAGGCGAGGGCGAGGATCCCCCGAGTGCGACCGCGTGGTCGGGCGGCAGGAGGAGATCCCGGCGCGGCACGGCTTCGTCCAGCGCGCCGGCGCGGATGCGGACCGGGACGCGGCGCGCCGCGCCGTCGAAACCGCCCTCCGCCGTCTTGCGCCCGACGAAGCGCACCGGAACGCTCCGCCCGTCCGCCGTCAGCACCGGATCGCCCGGACGGAGCGCCTCGACCGGCACCTCGCCCTCCGGCGTGGCGATCCGCGTGCCGGCCAGGAAGCAGATCACATCGCCGAAGGTGAACTCGTCGCAGGGCTGGGGCCCGGTGTCGCTGCTCATCAGCACGAACACGTCCTGGAACCCGGCCTGGAACACCACTTCGCCGTTCGGCGCGACGCCGAGATAGTCCACGGATCCCGAGCTGCCCCCATCGTCCCAGAGAAGGCAGGGCCAGCCGAGTGGGAGTAGCTCCTCGACGGGCTGCTCACCCCCCATGCGCAGGTTCTGCGGCGGGAGGAGAGTGCCTGTTCCCGGCGGCGGCGGACTTTCGACGATCAACGAGACCGAGTTCCCGCCCTGCACGGACACCCTCCAGATCGCGTTCCACCTGTCGGTCCGCATGCGCGAATACCCCCGAGAGAACCGGCCCCGGGAATCGCGTGTTCCGCGTGGGCTGCAACTGTCACGCGAGATTATGTGAGGTTTTTTCGAGTCTAGGAAGCAGAACGTGAAGGCTGTCCAATCATCGGTCGCTGCGCCTGCTGCGATCCTCGCCCGCCGAGCAGGGCCCGGCTCCTCACCCGCCGCGGGACGGGTGCGCCGCGCCGCCACCCGCTTGACCCGCAGCCGGCCCCCCTGCGGGGCTGGCGATTCCGCCCGCCCCGGAACTGGCCTAGCCTCCACCCCGGATGCGCCTTCTCCTCCTCCTGCTCCTCCTCCTCGCCGCCCTGCCGGCGCGCGCGGGCGATCTCACGCTCGTCGCCTGGAACATCGCCTGGCTGACGGCGAAGCCGCCCGGCCACCCCGACCTGCCCGAGCGCCTCATCCGCCGCGGCCCGCAGGACTATGCGGTGCTGCAGCGCATCGCCGCCGCCCTCGATCCCGACATCGTCGCCTTCCAGGAGGTGGACGGGCCGCTCGCCGCCGCCCGGGTGTTCGATGCGACGCGCTACGCCTTCTTCTTCCCGGCCGAACAGGACACCCAGCGCACCGGTTTCGCCGTGCGGCGCGGCCTTGCCGTCGTGCAGCACCCGGACCTTGCCGAACTCGACACCCGCCCCCTCGCCCGCCGCTCGCTCCGCCGCGGCACCGACATCACGGTGGAGGCGCACGGGCGGCGGCTCCGGCTGCTGTCCGTCCATCTCGCCGCCGGCTGCCGGGAGGGGCGGATCGAGGGCCGCTCCGTCGCCTGCGAGGATCTGTGGCGCCAGGCCGGCGTGCTCGCCGGCTGGATCGCCGCGCGCGAGGCGGCCGGCGAGGCCTGGGTGATCGCCGGGGACTTCAACCGGCGCCTCGAGGGAGACGACCCCTTCCTCGCCCGCCTGCGGGAGGCCGGGCCGCTGCTGCGCGCCACCGAGGGCCGGCGCGACGCCTGCTGGGGTGCCGACCGCCCCTTCATAGACCACATCCTGGCCGGCGGCGCCGCGCGGGCCTGGCTCGACATGGCGAGTTTCCGCCAGACCCTCTACCCCCCCTCCCACCCGGACGGCCGGGACACGCTCTCCGACCATTGCCCGATCTCGGTGACGCTGCGGCTGTCGCGCTGATGCTGTTCGCCCGCCTGATCCTGCCGCTCGCGGCGCTGAACTTCACCAACCAGGCGGCGCGCGCGGCGATGGGGCTGCTTGCGCCGCTGATCGCGCTCGAGTTCGGGCTGACGGCCTCGGAACTCGGGCTGCTGGCCGCCACCTTCTTCGCCGGCTACGCGCTGGCGCAGCTTCCCGTCGGGCTCGCGCTCGACCTGTTCGGGGTGCGGCGGGTGCAGGCGACGCTCGCGCTGGTGGCCGCCGCCGGCTTCGCCCTGGCGGCGCTGGCGACCGACCCCGTGCTCCTTGCCCTCGGCCGCGGCGTCACCGGCATCGGCGTCGCGGCCGGGCTGATCGCCATGATCAAGGCGGCCTCGCAGTGGTTCCCGCCCGGGCGGATCGCCGCCGTGTCCGGCGCCGGGGTGTTCCTCGGCGCCTTCGGCGGGCTGTTCGCCACCGTCCCGGCGCAGGCGGTGCTGCCGCTAATCGGCTGGCGCGGCGTGTTCTGGGTGCTGTGCGGCATCGCGCTCGCCGTGTCGGCGTGGATCGCGCTGGCCATCCCGCCCGCCCCGGCGCGGCGCAAGCGCGCGCTCGCGCAGGAGCTCTCGGCCTTCGCGCGGGTGTTCGCGCATCCGGCCTTCCTGCGCTATGCTCCGGCGATCTCTGTGCTCTCGGGCTTCGGCTTCACCTACCAGGGGCTCTGGGCCGGGCCGTGGCTGAGGGATGCCGCAGGCCTCGAGGACGAGCCGCGCGCGCTGATCCTGCTCTGCTACGCGCTCGGGCTGATGGCGGGCAGCCTGCTGCTCGGCCAGGCGGCAAGCGGCCTGACGCAGCGCGGGCGGCACCCGATGCTGGTGCCGCTTGCCGCCATGGCGCTGCTCGCCGCCATGCAGGTGCTGCTGCTGCTCGCCCCGCGCGCGGGCCTTGCCGTGCTCGGGGCGGCCTGGGCGGCGATCGGCTTCGCCGTCGGCGGCGGACCCACGGGCTATGCCGCGATCGGGCGCGACTTCCCGCCCGACCTGCAGGGGCGGGTCGCCACCGCCATCAACTTCTCGATGCTCGTGCTCGTGTTCGCGCTGCAGAACGCGATCGGCTGGATCCTCGACCTCTGGCCGCGCACGGCGGCGGGCGGGTGGGATCCGGCGGGCTACGGCTGGGCGCTCGGGCTCACGCTGCTGTTGCAGGCGGGGGCGCTGCTGTGGATGTGGAGGCGATAGCGATGCGGGCGATGCGCGACATCCTGGCGCGCTACCGGGTGGAGGACGGCAAGGGCTTCCGCCTTTCCCGCCACGATCCGGCCGACACCGCCGGGCTCTCCCTCGGCAAGGGGGAGGCGCGGGAGTGGCTCGCGCAGGGGATCGCCGATCTCGCCCGGCTGCAGGACATGCTCTACGCCCAGGACCGCTGGAGCGTGCTGATCCTTTTCCAGGCGATGGACGCGGCGGGGAAGGATTCGGCCATCAAGCACGTGTTCAGCGGCGTCAACCCGCAGGGCTGCCACGTCGTCTCCTTCAAGGCGCCGAGCGCGGCCGAGCTCGACCACGATTTCCTGTGGCGGCACGTGCTCGCCCTGCCGGCGCGGGGCATGATCGGCATCCACAACCGATCCTGGTACGAGGAGGTGCTGGTGGTGCGCGTGCGGCGAGAGATCCTCGCGCGCCAGAAGCTGCCCGAGGCGGTGCGCGGGCCGCGGCTTTTCCGCCAGCGCCTTGCCGACATCGCCGCCTTCGAATCCTATCTCGCCCGCCAGGGCACGTTGATCCTGAAGTTCTTCCTGCATGTCAGCCGCGAGGAGCAGCGCCGCCGCTTCCTCGAACGCATCGAGGATCCGGCGAAGAACTGGAAGTTCCACGCCGCCGACCTGGCCGAGCGCGCCCGCTGGGACGACTACATGGCCGCCTACGAGGCGGCGATCCGCGCGACCGCCGCCCCCCACGCGCCCTGGTTCGTGGTGCCGGCGGATGCGAAGTGGTTCACCCGCCTCGTGGTGGCGGCGGCGATCGGCGAGGCGCTCCGCGGCCTCGGGCTTGCGTATCCCGAACCCGATGCGGCGCAGCGGGCGGAGCTTGCGGCGGCGCGGGCGGCGCTCGGGTGAAGGCTAGGCGCCCTCCTCCGGCTCGAAATAGTCGAGATCGAGCTTCTTGAGCACGATCGTGCGCGCGGGACGCACGCCGATATCGTGGCGCAGCATCAGGCGGGTAAGCTCGTTCCCGTCCACCAGGACGATGCGCAGCTGCTGCTGGCGCGCGGCGAAGGCGATCGCATCGTCGGTGAAGCGGCTTGCCGTGATCAGGACGCCCTTCCGGGCGCCCTTGTCCTGCAGGGCGCCGGCGAAGGAGCGGACCTGGTCCACCGTCACCGGCTGGTCGCGGTATCTCTTCGCCTGGATGTAGAGGACGTCGAGACCGAGGCGGTCCTCCCGGATGACGCCGTCCACCCCGCCGTCCCCGGTCCGGCCGAGTTGTTCCGCCGCCTCTTCGGCCGAACTGCCGTAGCCCATGGCGAGCAGCAGGTCAATCACCACGCGCTCGAAGAACTCCGGCGGCTGCTCGAGAAGCCGCTCGCGCAGTTCCGCCCGCACCTTCTGCTCGATGTACGCGACCGCGCGTTCGATCAGGTCGTCCGGGGTGGAGGCGCCGTTCGCTTCCGCCGCCGGGCTGCCCGGCTGCGCCGGCTTCTCCGGCGCCGCGGCGTTGTCCCGGCGCCGTTCCCGGAAGGCTTGCAGCGAGGGATAGCGCCTCGCGAGCTCGGCCACGCTGAGCGCCTGCGGCGCCTCGGCGAGGAGCGCCCTGCCCGCCTCGGTGATCTCGCACTCGCCCCGCGCCGGGCGGCGTATCAGGCCGGCCTGGACGAGGTAGGTCACGGCCCAGTGGACGCGGTTGGCAAGCACGGACTGCGTGCCGCTCGGCAGAAGCTGCGCCCTCTCATCGGCGGTCAGGCCGAGATCGTCGGCCAGGCGTCCGATCAACTCGCGGGCCTGCCATCGCCGCTCCGCCACGAGGGCCAGCACCGGCTTGAGGAAACTCTGGAAGTCAGGGATCGCCATACGCAGCCCCGATCGACGTCAGCCCCGCCGCTCCCCCCGCGCCACCCACCCGACCAGCGCGAGCATCCCCGCGGCCGCGATCGCCACCGGCAGATTGACCGACACGGCGCCGAGATTGGCGGCGAGGATGGCGATCAGCGCCCACAGCAGCGCGCCGGCGAACCACCAGTCCCGCCCGGCAAGCCGCAGCACGGCCGCGCCGGAGGCGCCGGCCAGGATCACCGTCAGCATTGCCGCGGCGGTGGGTTCGGCCATCCACCACGCCGCCTCGGTGGCGCGCGCCGCCCCCGCCACATTGACGAACAGCGCAGGCAGCGTCCAGCCGGCGAGCAGCCCGAGCAGCGGCGCCACCACGAAGCGCGAGACGGGCCCGTAGTCCTGCGCGGCGCGCCGGGCGCCGAGGAAGGCGGCAAGCGCGAAGGCCGCAACCCCGGCCAGCACCGCCACGAGGTGCCAGCCGTTGCCCGTCGTCTGCGCAAGGATCATCCACAGGTTGGACAGCGCGAAGGCGCCGACCAGCGGCCAGCCGATGCGCCGGCAGAGCGGGCTTTCGCGCCGGGCCGGCAGCGCCTGCCACAGGGCATAGGCGATGGACAGCGCGAAGATCGGCGTCCAGATCGCGAAGGCGTAGGGCGCGGGCGTCAGCGCCGTCTGCGATGCGGCGGCCATCTCGCCGATCGGCCGCCCGATGCCGAACACGCTGGACAGCCCCGCACTCGCCGGCTGCAGCGCGGCGAGGAACAGCGTGAGGCCGATGCGGGCGTGATCCCGCCCGAGGCCGCCCGCCCCCGCGCGATCCGGCCCCGCGGGCGAAGCCGCCGCGGCGGGCGGAAGCGGGGCGGGGCCCTCGGGGGAAGCGGGCTGCGGCGGCGGGGGCAAGCCGAACTCGGCCCGGGGCGGGC
>JANWXJ010000105.1 GCA_025055335.1 Acetobacteraceae bacterium | reverse complement strand
ATGGCGTGACGGCGGGAAACCAGCAGATCCCGGCGCGGCAGCCCGCCCCCGAGGGCTCCGGCGGTGATGCGCACCGGCGCGGCTTCGCCGTCCCGGGCGAAACGCGGGTACACATGCTGCACTCCGACGAAGCGGACCGGCACCGCCCGCCCATCGGAGGTGATCACCAGATCGCCCGGAGCCAGCGTCTCGACAGGACGTTCGCCCTCCGGAGTGGCGACCAGGGTGCCGCCGCACAGGCAAAGGTATATGTCGTAGAACACGTATACCTTTTCGTAGTAGTCGTCACTGAAATCTCCATTTGGCCAAACCATAATGAGCACATTATAGTTACCAGGCGGCAGCGCGCTGATATCAAAGGTGAAGGTGTGCGAGTAGGTCCCTACGTCGTATGAGGAAAGGTCAAGGGGATCATAAGCGAACATCGGGGTATGCAGCCATGAGTAGGCAGTCCCGCTAATATCAAACATAACTGACGTTGCAGGGTTCGTCAGTATCAACCCGATATGGTCCGGCATGTAGCCAACGGTCACGTCGAAGTCGATTTGCACCGTGATGTTAGGCGGATTATAGGTCGCCGAGGTCACGACCACATTCTGGACATTATACGGCATCTTCGTATTTCATCTTTCCTTGCGTTTTTCCGTGCCCGTACCAGGAACGTTTCGACGTGCATAAACGTACCATCAACGTAAACGCCGAGTATCGCTAGGTCAATCTCGATCTCGACCACATGCCTCGGGCAGATCGCCCCGTCTGCGAGCGCGGGACCGAAGGCCAGCCCGCCTCCGGTCACCCGGGTCGTCGGAGGTTCGTCGAGCAATGGTGCGGCACGCTCAAAATTTCTGGCCATCCGGTGTTGCATCACCCTGCGGCCCGGCGGTTCCACCTTCGGCAACCGGGGGCGGCCGTGATCGACATCCGCGTCCCTCGCATGGGGCTCAACACCCAGGACTCGCCCATTTGGTGCAGGATGTGGAACACGTGGCAGACGTGATACGTCGGCCGGGCGGAGCGAAAGACACGCATCATCTATTGGTTCTCTTGGGTGGCGGACGTCGCGCGCGGCGCCCAGGCGGCGGGCGGCTTGCGGAGCTCGCGATCTGCTGTCGCGGCGCGCCTGCCTTTTCTTCTCCGACTCGGCGAAGCCGTCGGCGCCGGTGACGAGCCCCTGTTCCGCCGCTGGCGGACCCTCGTCGGCAAGGTGCGGGTGCGGGCCTGCCTAGGTCCTGGACGCAAACCGTGCCCACAGCCTGATGGCGGCGAGGGCGACGGTGCTGAGGAAGTTTCGTTCGAGCTTGTCGAAGCGTGCGGCGAGGCGGCGGAAGTGCTCGAGGCGGTCGAAGCGCCGCCCGATCAGGTTGCGCTGTCGGTAGGGCGCCGGCGGCACGGTGATCTGCCTGCATTTCTGCCGCGTGGCGGGGACGTGGTCGCGGCTGCCGGCCACGCGGATGCGCTGGCGGATCTCGGCGTAGTCGCAGCCGGGGGAGAGACCGGCCAGCAGTTCGGGCGCTCTGCGCATGTCGGCGGCCTCGCCGGCGGACAGCGCAAGCCGCACCGGCAGGCCGCGGGCGCCGAGGCGGGCGTGGATCCTGGTGCTCAGCCCGCCACGGGAACGGCCGATGGCGTCATCCGCCCCCCCTTTTGCCACCAGCCGCGTGCTCGTGTGCGCGCACGATCGAGCTGTCGATCAGCGCCAGCGAGCCGGGCGTGCGCGCGGCCTGCGCTTCGAAGATCGCCAGCCACACGCCGCGCCTGGCCGACCAGCACGCGCCGGTCGTCCATGCGCGGCCGCCCCATCCGCCGCCCGTCGGCACCCGGCAGCAGAGGCTCAATGATGCGCCATTCCGCCTCGCTCAGATCAAGCCGCGACATGACACGCTCCCCGCAACCCAGGAGCTCGAATCAGAGCACCCCGCGTCGCGTCCACCACTCCGGGTTCAGGACCTAGCCCGCGCACCCGCCGCGGATATCGCCTGGTGATCGCCCATGGGCACCGAGAGGCCGCCGTCGCCACCCGGCGGCGCCTGCCAGCGCGTCGGGCAGAAGCACCTCGCGCATCGCGGCCCGACGTCGGTCGGCTTCCTGTCCTGGGCCCGGCGGCGCGTACCGGGAGTGCGCCGCGGCCACGCGTGGGCGCACCAAGCGGACGTCGGACGGGCTGACCGTCAGCCTCTCCGCCACCGCGCAGGCGCCCGCCCCCGTGCCCGGCCGGTTCTGCTCCGCCTCTCCGACTGACGACGCCAGAGGCAGGGCGCACAAGAAGGGTGCAGCACACGGCATGCTGCGGCCGCCACCGCTTCTTGCGCCCCCTCGACGCCACCGCACGGCACGACAAACGTCTCAGGACGAGGAGACCGGCGTGAAGCCCGCACCCTTCGAATGGCACGCCCCGGACAGCGTCGAGGCCGCGCTGGCGCTGAAGGCGGCGCATGGCGACGACGCCCGCTTCCTCGCCGGCGGGCAGAGCCTCGTGCCGGCGATGAACTTCCGGATCGCGCAGCCCGCCGTGCTGGTGGACCTGAACCGCGCGCCCGGCCTCGGCACGATCGCGCAGGACGCGGAGGGCGCGCTCCGCATCGGCGCCATGGCGCGCAACGCCCGCATCGAGCGGGACGCGACCGCGCGCGGCAGTCACCCGATTCTGGCCGAGGCGCTGCACGAGGTCGCGCATCCGCAGATCCGCAACCGCGGCACGCTCGGCGGCAACCTGGCGCATGCCGATCCGGCCTCCGAGATGCCGGCGGTGATGCTGGCGCTCGGTGCGCGCTTCCTGCTGCGCAGCCTGCGCGGCGCGCGGGAGGTGCCGGCGGAGGAGTTCTTCCTTGGCCCGCTGGCGACGGCGCTCGGCCCCGACGAGATGCTGGCGGAGATCCGGCTGCCGCCGCTGCCGCCGCGCACCGGCACGGCGTTCCTCGAGGTCGCGCGGCGGCGCGGAGACTACGCGATGATGGGCGTCGCCGCGGTGGTGACGCTGGACGCGGACGGGCGCTGCACGCACGCCCGCATCGCCTGCTGCAGCGCCGGGCCAACGCCGATGGCGGCGCCGCTGGCCGCCGCCGCGCTGGAGGGCTCGCGGCTCGAGGAGGCGGACATCGCCGGCGCGGCGGCGCTTGTGCGGCAGGAGGTGGACCCGATGGGAAGCGTGCACGCGAGCCCGGCATACCAGCGGCACCTGGCGGGCGTGGTGGCGGCGCGCGCACTGCGCCTGGCGAAGGCGCGCGCGGCATGAGCGCGCGCGTCGCCGTCACCGTCAGCGTCAACGGCACGACCCACCGGCGCGAAGTGGAGCCGCGGCTGCTGCTGTCCGACTTCCTGCGGCACGAGCTTGGCCTGACGGGCACGCATGTCGGCTGCGAGCACGGCGTCTGCGGCGCCTGCACGATCCGGCTGGACGGTGCGCCGGTCCGCTCCTGCCTGATGTTCGCCGTGCAGGCGGACGGCCACGCGATCGCCACGGTCGAGGGGCTGGCGCCGGCGCCCGGCCGGCTCTCTGTGCTGCAGGAAGCCTTCCGCGACGCGCACGCCCTGCAATGCGGCTACTGCACGCCGGGCATCCTGATGACCGTCTCCGCCTTCCTCGAGGAGACGCCGGACCCGACGGAGGAGGAGGTGCGCCACGCGCTGTCCGGCAACCTCTGCCGCTGCACGGGCTACCAGCACATCGTGGACGCCGTGCTGCTCGCGGCCCGGCGGCTGCGGGAGGGCTGAGCGATGGAGACGCGCCACATCGGCCGCGCCGTCACGCGCAACGAGGATGCGCGGCTGCTCGCCGGCCGCGCGCTGTTCGTGGACGACGTCGAGCTGCCTGGCATGCTGCACGCGGCCTTCCTGCGCAGCCCGCACGCGCACGCCGAGATCCGGTCGGTGGACGTGGCGGCGGCGCGGGCGCGGCCCGGGGTCGTCGCGGTGGTGACGGCCGAGGATCTCGGCGCGTACTGGAAGCCCGGGCCGCTCCTGGTGCCGCCGCCGCCGATCCCGGGCGTCGTGTTCCGCCAGCGCTGCCAGGTGCCGCTCGCGCGCGGGGTGGTGCGCCATGTCGGCGAGCCGGTGGCGATGGTGGTGGCCGAGAGCCGCTACATCGCCGAGGACGCGCTGGCCGACATCGTGGTGGACTACGCGCCGCTGCCGGCGGTGGGCGACCTGGAGGCGGCGCTCGCCCCCGGCGCGCCGCGCGTGCACGCCGACCTGCCCGACAACATCGCCGCCGAGGTGCGGCAGGCGAAGGGCGACTACGCCGCCGCCCGCGCCCGCGCCGCGCACCTCGTCCGCAGACGCTTCCGCTACGACCGCGGCGCCTCCATCCCGATGGAGACGCGCGGCATCGTCGCCGCGTGGGATGCGAAGGCGGACCGGCTGACGGTGTGGGATACCACGCAGGCGCCGGTGGTCATCCGCAACGGGCTCGCGGCGATGCTCGGCCTCGCGGAGAGCCAGGTGCGGGTGGTCGCGCCCTTCATCGGCGGCGGCTTCGGGCCGAAGATCATGATGTTCTACCCAGAGGAGATGCTGGTTCCGTGGGCCGCGCTGCGGCTCGGGCGGCCGGTGAAATGGATCGAGGACCGGCTCGAGCATTTCTTCGCCACCACCCACGAACGCGGCCAGATCCACGAGGCGGAACTGGCGCTGGACGCGGAGGGCCGCATCCTCGGCGTGCGCGACGAGTTCCTGATGGACACCGGCGCCTACGATCCCTACGGGCTGACGGTGCCGCTGAACAGCCAGTGCACGCTCCTGAACTGCTACGACATCCCCGCCTATGAAAGCCGCTTCCGCGCGGTGTTCACCAACCGCACGCTCGTCAGCCCGTATCGCGGCGCGGGGCGGCAGCACGGAATCTTCGTGATCGAGCGGCTGCTGGATGCCGCCGCGCGCGAACTCGGCCTCGACCGCGTGGAGATCCGCCGGCGCAACCTGATCCCGCCCGACCGCTTCCCCTACCGCAACGAGATCATCTACCAGGACTTCGCGCCCCTCACCTACGACAGCGGCGACTACGCCGCGCTCCTCGACAAGGCGCTGGCGGCGATCCGCTACGAGCGCTTCCTGTCCGAGGAGCAGCCGCGCGCGCGGGCGGAAGGGCGGCATCTCGGCCTCGGCATCGTCTGCTATGTCGAGGGCACCGGCATCGGCCCCTATGAGGGCGCGAAGGTCCGGGTGCAGCCGAGCGGCAAGGTGACGCTCGCGACCGGCATCGGCACCCAGGGCCAGGGGCATTTCACCGTCCTCGCGCAGGTGGTGGCGGAGCAGCTCGGCGTGGATGTGCGCGATGTCGAGGTCACGACCGGGGATACCGACCAGTTCGACTGGGGGGTGGGCACCTTCGCCAGCCGCGGCGCGGTGGTGGCCGGCGCCGCGACGCATGAGGCGGCGGCGGCGGTGCGCGCCAAGGTGCTGAAGGCGGCGGCGGAGCATTTCGAGTGCGCCGAGGCCGATCTCGTGCTCGCGGACGGCAAGGTGTCGATTGCCGGCGTGCCGGAACGGGCCATCACGCTCGGCGAGCTCGCGCGCCTCGCCAACCCGCTGCGCGGCGCGGTGAAGCCCGGCACCGAGCCGGGGCTCGAGGCGACGCGCTATTTCGGGCCGGAGATGGGCGCGACGGCCGCCGGCGTGCACGCGATGGTGATCGAGGTGGATGCCGAGACGCTCCGCCCGACGATCCACCGCTACGTCGTCGTGCACGATTGCGGCACGGTGCTGAACCCGCTGATCCTTGCCGGGCAGATCCAGGGCGGCGTCGCGCAGGGCATCGGCAACGCGTTCTTCGAGCGGCTGGTGTGGTCGGAGGACGGCCAGCTGCTGAACGCCTCGCTCGCCGACTACCTGCTGCCGACGTCGCTCGACGTGCCGCGGATGGAGCTTCATCACACGGTCACGCCCTCGCCGCTCAACCCGCTTGGCACCAAGGGGGCGGGCGAGGCGGGCGCGATCCCTGTCGGCGCGCTGTTCGCGCAGGCGATCGAGGACGCGCTTGATCTCCCTTCGCGCGGCATCGAGATCGCCGAGATCCCGCTCTCCCCGTCGCGGCTGTGGGAGATCGTGCACGGGGGCGGCTGAGGCCCCCGCGCCATGCCGTCAGGCGGACGCCTCGGGCTTCCGCCTGCCGAGGGGTGCTGCGCCCGCGCCTCAGCCGGTCGGCGGCGTCAGGCGGCGCTGGGCGGGCGGCGGCAGGAAGGCGTCGGTGT
Source organism: Acetobacteraceae bacterium (assembly GCA_025055335.1). Lineage (GTDB taxonomy): Bacteria > Pseudomonadota > Alphaproteobacteria > Acetobacterales > Acetobacteraceae > JANWXJ01. Next base: position 1,604 of record JANWXJ010000105.1, on the reverse strand, counting down.
AGACCTGCTCGACGCTCGGCACCTGCGCCAGGTTGAACGCCTCGCGGATGCTCTGGATCTGCCGCGCGAGCCGCGGCGCCTCGACATGCGACATGCCGTGCGTGCGGACATTGTCCGTCACCAGCATCTCGCGGAACATCACCTGCTGCCGCTCGGTCTCCACCGCCACGTCGGTCAGCCCCTCGCGCGCGCGCAGATCGGCGATGGCGGCGTCCGGGTTGCGGTAGGCGTGCGCCATCGCGCGCATCATCGAGGCGACGACGGCGCGCACCGCCTCCGGCCGTTCGCGCAGGAAGGTGCGGGTGGTGATCAGCCCGCCGGAGTAGAAGTCGAGCCCCGCCTCGCGGTAGCGGAAGATGCGCTGCTGCGGCCAGTCCATGCCGAGCGCCTTCAGCGACATCCCCGTCGAGGTGACGAAGCCGGTGATCCCGTCGGCGCGGCGCTGCACCAGCATCGGCTCGCGCAGTTCCGGCGTCACGGTCATCCAGGTGATGCTCGCGGGGTCGATCCCGACGGCGCGGGCGAACAGCGGGAACATCTGCCGCCCGCCGTCGAACTCCGGCGCGGCGAGGGTGCGGCCGGAGAGCAGCCGCGGCTCGGTGATCGGGCCGTCGGCGCGGACGGTGCAGGCGACGGGCGACTGGTCCCACAGCACCGCCACCACCACAAGGTCGCGCTGCGGGTTCTCCGCCATGAAGCGGATGGTCGGCGTGATGTCGCCGAATCCCATGTCGTAGGTGCCGGCGGCGATGTCGATCGGCACGCGGCCGGCGCCGAAGCCGCGCACGATCGAGATGTCGAGCCCCGCCTCGCGGAAGAAGCCCTGCCGCTCGCCGGCGATGGCGAAGGCATAGGGGCCCTGCAGCGCCCATTCGAGCGTGAAGCGCACGCGCATGTTCGCCGCTTGCGCGCGCGCGAGGTTCGGCATCGCCAGCGCGCCGCCGGCGAGCGCGAGCGCCGCGCGGCGGGTCAGTTCCATCGTCATGTCCCTCGGTCTCCCAGCGTCATGTCCCTGTTGCCCGCCGGCGGGCGGCGCCCCCGGCCGCCGTTCGGCGTTCGGGCGCCGCAGGATGTGGCCCCGGCACGCCGCCCCTCGCAACGGCGAAGCGACGCCGACAGCGGCGGCACGCACCGGCATTGCTCGCGCGGGCGGCAGTGGCGGCGGAACGTTGCCCGCCGCGTGGGCGGCGGTCGGCTCGGCCGCGCAGCACGCTCCGACGGCCCGCTGGCACCAGGTTTGCTGGACTCGGGGGAGAGGCTTCTCATCCATGTCCGCAGCCACCATCGCCGGCCTGTTCCACGTCGCCATCAAGACGTCCGACCTCGAGGCGACGCTTGCCTTCTACACCCGCGTGCTCGGCCTCTCGGAAGTGAAGCGGCCGGATTTCGGCTATCCCGGGGCGTGGCTCGCGGTGCCGCTGCCGGGTGGGGCGGCGATCATCCACATCTACGCCGGCGGTCCGGCGCTCGGGCCGGGCGGCGTCGCGCCGCGCGGCACCGCGGCGATCGACCACGTGTCGCTCGCCTGCCGCGGCTTCCATGCATATCGCAGGCGCTTCGCCGCCGCCGGGCTGGATTGGCGGGAGTTCCTCGTGCCGGGCACG
>JANWXJ010000206.1 GCA_025055335.1 Acetobacteraceae bacterium | reverse complement strand
AACGCCCGCGCCGCCCGCTCCGGCGCGACCGGCACCGCGCCGCGCCGCCGCGCCTCCGCCACCGTCGCCTCGCCGTCCGTCCCGCGCAGCCCGACCTTGCCGCCCATGCCGGCGATCGGGTTCACGATCAGGCCGATGCGGCGTGGCCTCATGCGCGGCTCAGTCCCCGGTCGCGGCGTTCTCGTATTCCTGCACGCGCGCCATGAGCTGGCTGCGGACGGCGGGCAGGAACGCCGCCTCGGCGGCGGCGCGCAGCCGCGCGGCCTCGGCCAGCATCGCCTTGGCGAAGGGCGGGATGGCGTTCATCCGAAGGCGACACCCTCGCGCGTCAGCTCGTCGGCCATCTTGTCCACCGCGCGGCCGAGGCGCGCCACCGCCTCGTCCACCTCGGCCTCCGTCATCACCAGCGGCGGCGAGATGGAGAGCGCGTCGGAGGCCGGCAGGGCGCGGCTGATCAGCCCCTCCTCCAGGCAGTGCTTCAGCGTCCGCGGGCCGACCTTGAGCGACGGGTCGAAGCGCTTCCGCCCAGCGCGGTCCTGCACGAGCTCGACCGCCGCGACGAAGCCAACCCCCCGGATCTCGCCCACCAGCGGATGGTCGGCGAGCCGCGCGCGCAGGCGCTCGTGCAGCCGCGCACCGCGCTCGGCCGCCCGCTGCACGAGGTTCTCGCGCTCGAAGATGTCGATGTTCGCCATCGCGCAGGCGGCGGCGATCGGATGCGCCGAATAGGTGTAGCCGTGGCCGAAGGCGCCGAACTTCAGCGACCCCTCGCGCAGCACCTCCCACACCTTCTGCGAGACGATCGAGGCCGAGAGCGGCACATAGGCGCTGGTCAGGCCCTTGGCGATGGTCATCAGGTCGGGCTTGAGGCCGTAGTAGTCGCTGCCGAACCAGGTGCCGAGGCGGCCGAAGCCGCAGATCACCTCGTCCACGATGAACAGCAGGTCGTGCTTCTCGAGCACGGGGCGGATCGCCTCGTAGTAGCCCTCGGGCGGCACGATCACGCCGCCCGCGCCCATCACCGGCTCGGCGATGAAGGCGCCGACGGTGTCGGGCCCTTCCCTTTCGATCAGGGCGTCGAGCTCCTCGGCAAGCCGGGCGGCGAAGGCGCGGTCGGTCTCGCCCGGCTTGGCGTTGTAGTAGGCGTGCGGCGTGGTGGTGTGCAGGAAGCCGGGCAGCGGAATGCCGAAGCCGGCGTGCAGCCCGGGCAGGCCCGTCATGGAGGCGGTGACGCAGGTCACGCCGTGGTAGCCGCGCAGCCGGCTGATGATCTTCCGCTTGTTCGGCTTGCCGCGCACGGTGTTGTAGTACCAGACGATCTTCACCTGCGTGTCGTTCGCGTCCGACCCCGAGAGGCCGAAGAACACCCGCGCCATGTCGCCCGGCACCAGCTTGAGAAGCCGCGCCGCGAGCTCGATCGGCGTGTCGGACGCCATGGACGAGAAGGCGTGGTAGTAGGGCAGCTTCAGCGCCTGGTCGCGGATCGCCTCGGCCAGTTCCGGCCTGCCGTAGCCGACATTCACGCACCACAGCCCGGCCATCGCGTCGATGTAGTCGCGGCCGCGGTTGTCCGTCAGCCACACGCCCTGCCCGCGCACCATCACGCGCGGGCCGTGCCGCTCGTGCTCGGCGATCGGCGTGAAGGGATGGAACAGCGAGGCGCGGTCGAGATCCTCGAGCGCGGCGGGGTTCGGAAGTTCGTTCATCGGCGTGCTCCAGAACTCGGGGATCGGGCGGAAGCCGCCGCCCGCATCGTCGGCAAAAGGGCGAGGCAGGCGATGGTCCACGCGGGCGCGGTCATGCCCGGCACGCCGCCTCCGCCTCCGCCTCGCCGATGCGTCGCCTCGCGCATGCTCTCCCCTCTCGCGCTGCCGCGGCACCATGCCGCAGGCTGCATTTCGTATGCGATTCCCGCGGCATTCCGCGGCATCGGCGCGCCGCAATCCGACACAGCGCGCCCGATCGCGTCAACTGCCCGCGCGAGGATCGCCACCGCTTGCGGCGCGGCGGTCGCCGTCGCACTCTCCGCGCCCCTGGCAGCTGTGGAGACCCGCGTGGACCGCAACGACGTGGACTGGCACGGTGTGATCCCCGCCCTCGTCACGCCCTTCACGGCGGAGGGGGCGATCGACGTGGCCGCGCTCCGGCGCAACATCGAACTCATGCTCGAGGCCGGCTGCCACGGCGTGCTGATCGGCGGCTGCACCGCCGAGTTCTGGGCGCTCTCGCCGCAGGAGCGGGTGGACATCATCCGCATCGCCGCCGACACGCTCCGCGGCCGCGGCACGCTGATCGCCGGCACCGGCGCGATCCGCACCGAGGAGGCGATCGCCCTCACCGCGGCCGCCAAGGAGGCCGGCGCCGACGGCGCCCTCGTGCTGCCGCCCTATTTCGTGCAGCCGAGCGAGGACGACATCGTCGCGCACTTCCGGGCGATCTCGGATGCCGTCGCCATCCCGATCATGCTCTACAACATCCCGCACTGCGCGGCGAACGCCATCACTCCCGCGCTGGCCGCGCGGCTTGCGGAGGTGCCGAACGTGGTCGCCATCAAGGAATCCTCCGGCAACTGGGGCAATTTCCAGCGCACGCTGCTCGCCTTGCAGGACAGGCTGCGCGTGTTCTGCGGCCCGTCCTCGGTGTTCGGCGTGGCGGCCACGGTCATGGGCGCCGTCGGCCACATCGACTGCTTCCCGAACGTCTATGCGGCGCCGATGGTCCGCATGTGGCAGGACGCCGAGGCCGGACGCATGGAGGCCGCGCGCGCCACGCAGGAACTCTGCGTGAAGCTGACCGACCTGTTCGTCGCCGAGGGCCGGAACCTCTACTGCGCGACGAAGGCGGCGATGAACATGCTCGGCCTGCCGGGGGGCCATCCCCGCCTGCCGCTCAGGCCGCTGCCGCCCGAGAGCGAGGCCTCCCTCCGGCGCGGCATGGCCGCGCTCGGCTTCCCGGTGTAGCGCCATGGACCTTGGAATCCGCGGGCGGCGCGCGATCGTCTGCGCCGGCAGCAAGGGCCTCGGCCGCGCCGCCGCCTTCAGCCTGGCGCGCGAAGGTGCCGACATCGTGCTGTTCGCCCGCACGCCGCGGACGCTCGAGGCGACGGCGGAGGAGATACGCCGGGAGACCGGCGTGCGCGTGGACACGGTGGCAGGCGACGTCACCACCGAAGAGGGGCGAGCGGCGCTGCTCCGCGCCTGCCCCGATCCCGACATCCTGGTGAACAACCCGGGCGGGCGGCAGATTCCGGGCGATTTCCGCAGCTTCACGCGGGAGGAGTGGCTGCGCTGGTGGGATGCGCAGATGTATTCCGCGATGGCGCTGATCCAGGCGGTGGTGCCCGGCATGACGCAGCGCCGCTTCGGCCGCATCGTCAACATCACCGTCTCCTTCGTGAAGTTCCCGCAGATCGGCTTTGCGCATTCGCACGCGGCGCGGCTTGCGCTGACCGGGGCGGTAGCCGCGATCGCGCGCGAACTCGTGCCGCACAACGTCACCGTCAACAATGTTCTGCCCGGCCTCGTGGAGACCGACGCGCTCACCACCAACCTCCGGGTCCTGGCAGAGCGCGCGGGGCGGAGCTACGAGGAGATCGTGGCCGAACGGCTCCTCACCTGCCCTGCCGGCCGCTTCGCCGACCCGAAGGAGACCGGCGACCTGATCGCCTTCCTCTGTTCCGCGCAGGCCGGCTTCATCACCGCCCAGAACATCGTGCAGGACGGCGGCGTATATCAGGGGGTGTTCTGATGCCGGCGACCCTGCCGCCCGCCGACCGGGTGGTGATGGTGTCGGGCGCCAACCGCGGCATCGGGCTTGCGATCGCGCGGCACCTTGCGGCGGCGGGCTACCGCCTGTCGCTCGGCGCGCGCGATCCCGCGATGCTGGCCGAGGCGACGGCGGGCCTGCCGGAAGAGCGCGTGCTTCGCCACGCGTTCGACGCGCTGCGGCCGCCGGACGCCGAGGCGTGGGTGGCGGCCACCGTCGCGCGCTTCGGGCGGCTCGATGCGCTCGTGAACAACGCCGGCGTGCTGCGCCAGGTGACGTTCGACGAGGGCGACGAGGAGATGCTGGACGAGATGTGGGCGGTGAATGTGAAGGCGCCGTTCCGGCTCATCCGCGCCGCGCTGCCGCACCTCCGGCGGGCGGGAGCGGGGCGGATCGTCACCATCGGCTCGACCGATTCGAAGCGCTACCGCGACGGCACGGTGTCCGTCGGCTATGCGATGACGAAGCACGCGGTGCTGGCGCTGAGCCACGCCGCGAAGTTCGCCGGGTGGGAGCACGGCGTGCGCGCCACCGCGATCCTGCCGGGTGCGACCCGCACCGACCTGCTGCGGGGCATCCCCGGAGTGGTGCCGGGGCCGAACCGGATAGACCCGGAGACGATCGCCGCCGCCGTGGCCTTCGTGCTGTCGCTGCCGAACGAGGCGTCGGTGGCGGAACTGCCGATCAACGCCCGGCTGGAATCGACCCTGTAGCCCTACACCCGGAGGTCGAGCAGCGACCCGCGCGCCAGCGGCTGGGCCGGCGGGGCTGGCACTTCCATCAGCCGCTTCTCGGGCATGGCCGGTGCGGCGGCGGCGGTGCGGACGGTCTCGGGCGGGCGCACGGGCTCGAACCCGGCGCTTCGCGTGACCTCCTGCGTGAAGGCGGCGAGGGAGTTCAGGCTGATCATGCCAAACGTTGTCGCAGCGAGGCGTGAATCCGCGGTTAACACGCCGCGGCGCCGCCGGCAGGCGATGCGGAAGGCGGCAAGCGCAGCGCGGATCGGCACGATCATGCCGGAAGGCTACGCCGCGCGGGCGTTAACCTTCCAGCAACCTCTGCGTGCAGGTCAGGCGGCAGCCGCCGCCAGCGCCTCCACCCCAGGCAGCGCCTTGCCCTCGAGCCATTCCAGGAAGGCCCCGCCCGCGGTGGAAAGGTAGGTGAGCCTGTCCGCCACCCCGGCATGGCGCAGCGCCGCCACCGTATCCCCCCCGCCGCCGATGGATTTCAGCGCGCCGGAGGCGGTGAGGGAGGCGGCGAGTTCCGCCACCTCCACCGTCGCCCGGTCGAAGGGCGGCAGTTCGAAGGCGCCGAGCGGCCCGTTCCACACCAGCGTGGAGGCCGCCCTGAGCCTCGCGCCGATCGCCGCCACCGTCCGCGGCCCGAGATCGAGCGCCATCATCCCCTCTGGCACCGACTCGGCATCCACCGTGCGGTGCGGGGCATGGGCCTCGAACCGCTCCGCCACCACGAGATCCACTGGCAGCAGCACCTCGCAGCCGGCCTCGGCCGCCGCGGAGAGGATGCCGCGGGCAGTCTCGTGCATGGCCGGCTCCTGCAGCGAGGCGCCGACCGGCTTGCCCTCGGCGGCGAGGAAGGTGTTGGCCATCGCGCCCCCGATCGCCAGCACCTCCACCTTCTTCATCAGGTTGCCGAGAAGGTCGAGCTTGGTGGACACCTTCGCCCCGCCGACGATCGCCACCACCGGCCGCGCCGGCCGCCCGAGCGCGGCATCGAGCGCTTTGAGCTCCGCCTCCATCAGCCGCCCGGCCTAGGCGGGCCACAGCCTCGCCACCCCTTCCGTGCTGGCATGCGCGCGATGCGCGGCGCTGAAGGCGTCGTTCACGAAAAGCTCGGCAAGCCGCGCCAGCGCCGCCGCCATCGCCGGATCGTTCGCCTCCTCGCCCGGGTGGAAGCGCGTGTTCTCGAGCAGCAGAACCTCGCCGTCCGCGAGCTTCGCCGCCGCCGCCTCGGCCTCGGGGCCGATGCAGTCGGGGGCGAAGGCCACCTCGCGCTTCAACGCGCGCGACAGCGCCTCCGCCATCGGCCGGAGCGACATGGAGGGCACGACCTTGCCCTTCGGCCGGTCGAAATGGCTGCAGACGATCACGCGCGCGCCCTTGCCCGACAGTTCCCGGATCGTCGGCACCAGCCGTTCGAGCCGCGTCATGTCGGTGATCCGCCCGTCCTGCACCGGCAGGTTCAGATCCGCCCGCAGCAGCACGCGCTTGCCGCGCACCTCCAGCCCATCCAGCGTGCGGAACCGTGCCATCGCGCGAACCCCCTCAGAGGCGGCCGAGCAGCGCCGCCGTGTCGCTCATGCGGTTCGAGAAGCCCCACTCGTTGTCGTACCAGCCCATCACGCGGACGAGGCCGCCGTCCACCACCTGGGTCTGGCCCGCATCGAAGGTGCAGGAATGCGGGTTGCCGTTGTAGTCCACCGAGACGAGCGGCGCCGTCTCGTAGCCGAGGATGCCCTTGAGCGGCCCCTCGGCCGCGGCCTTCATCGCGGCGTTCACCGCCTCCTTCGTCACGCCGTCCTTCAGCGGCACGAAATCGAGGCTGACGAGCGAGACGTTCGGCACCGGCACGCGGATCGCCGTGCCGTCGAGCTTGCCCTTGAGCTCCGGCAGCACGAGCCCGACCGCCTTCGCGGCACCCGTCGAGGTCGGGATCATGCTGACCGCGGCGGCGCGCGCCCGGTGCAGATCCTTGTGCAGCGTGTCCACCGTGCGCTGGTCGCCGGTGTAGGCGTGGATCGTCACCATGTAGCCGCGGGCGATGCCGAAGGCCTCGTGCAGCACCTTGGCCATGGGCGCGAGGCAGTTCGTCGTGCAGGAGGCGTTGGAGACGACCGTCATCTCCCCCGTCAGCACGCCGTGGTTCACGCCGTACACGACCGTCGCGTCCACCCCGTCGGCGGGGGCGGAGACGAGCACCTTGCGCGCCCCGGCCGAAAGCAGCATCGCCGCCTGGTCGCGCCGCGTGAACAGGCCGGTGCACTCCATCGCGACATCCACGCCGGAAAGCGGCAGCTTCGCCGGATCGCGCTCGGCCGTCACGCGGATCGGCCCCCAGACGCGGCCGCCATGGCGGATGGTGATGGCATCGCCCGACACCTCCACCTCGCCCGGGAAGCGGCCGTGCACGCTGTCGTAGCGGAACAGGTGGGCGTTCGCCTCGGCGCTGCCGAGGTCGTTCACCAGCACGCATTCCACGTCGCTGCGCCCGGACTCCACCATCGCCCGCAGCACCAGCCGGCCGATGCGCCCGAAGCCGTTGATCGCGACCTTCACCGCCATTGTCCGCCCGTCCTTCCCGTTGTTCAGGCGCGCTGCACGCGCCGCCTCACCGCCGCCGCCAGCGCCTCCGCCGTCAGCCCGAAATGCCGGTAGAGATCCGCAGCCGGCGCGGACGCCCCGAAGCCCTGCATGCCGAGGAACACGCCATCCGCGCCGAGCCAGCGTTCCCAGCCGAAGCCGCAGGCGGCCTCGATGCCGAAGCGCGGCGCCGCGCCCAGCACCGCCGCACGGTAGGACTCGTCCTGCAGCGCGAAGAGCTCGAAGCAGGGCGCCGAGACCACCGCCGCCTCGATCCCCTGCGCGGCGAGCAGCCCGCGCGCGGAAAGCGCGATCTCCACCTCGCTGCCGGTCGCGATGATCGTCGCGTCCCGCACGCCGGCCGCCTCGGCCAGCACATAGGCGCCGCGCGCCACGCGGTTCTCGCCCGCCTCGCTCCGCACCGCCGGAAGCACCTGGCGGGACAGGGCGAGCACGCTCGGCCCGTCGCTCCGCCGCAGCGCCAGTTCCCAGGCCTCGGCGGTCTCGATCGCGTCCGCCGGGCGGAACACGAACAGGTTCGGCATCGCCCGCAGCGAGGCCAGATGCTCGATCGGCTGGTGCGTCGGCCCGTCCTCGCCGAGGCCGATGCTGTCATGCGTCAGCACATGGATCACCCGCTGACGCATCAGCGCGGCAAGCCGCAGCGCGGGCCGCAGATAGTCCGAGAACACGAGGAATGTGCCGGAATAGGGGATGACGCCGCCGTGCAACGCCATGCCGTTCATCGCCGCGGCCATGCCGTGCTCGCGCACGCCCCAATGCACGAAGCGCCCGCCATAGGCCCCGCGCGCGATGGCGGGCATGCCCTTGACGCTCGTGTTGTTGGAGCCGGTGAGATCGGCCGAGCCGCCGATCATCTCGGGCACCGCGGGCACGAGCGCCTCGAGGGCGCGCTGCGAGGCGAGGCGGGTCGCGATCCTCGGACGCTCCTCGGCGAGCCTCGCGCGCAGCGCCGCAAGCCCCTCCTGCCAGGCCTCCGGCAGGCGGCCGGCGATCGCCCGCTCGAACTCCGCCCGCTGCGGGTGCTTCGCCAGCCGCTTCAGCCAGGACCGGCGCGTCCCGGCCGAGCGCCGCCCCGCCGCCTCCCACATCTCCTTGATGTCCCGCGGGATCTCGAAGGGTGCCGCGGTCCAGCCCAGCGCCGCCTTCGCCGCCGCCGCCTCCTCCGGCCCGAGCGGCGCGCCGTGGCTCGCCGCCGTGCCGCCCTTGGTCGGCGCGCCGAGGCCGATCACAGTGCGGCAGGCGATCAGCGTCGGCTTGGCGCTGCGCAGGCTGGCCGAAAGCGCGCGGTCCACCGCCTCGGGGTCGTGGCCGTCCACGCGCTTAACCGCCCAGCCATAGGCGCGGAAGCGGGCGAGCACATCCTCGCTGAAGGACAGCGCGGTGTCGCCGTCGATCGAGATGTGGTTGTCGTCCCACAGCACCGTCAGGCGGTTGAGCCGGAGATGCCCGGCGAGCGAGGCCGCCTCGTGGCTCACGCCCTCCTGCAGGTCGCCGTCCGAGGCGATCACCCAGGTCCGGTGGTCCACGAGGCTCTTGCCGAAGCGCGCCGCCAGATGCCGCTCCGCCAGCGCCATGCCGACGGCGGTCGCGATGCCCTGGCCGAGCGGCCCGGTGGTCGTCTCGATCGCCGGGTGCTCGCCGTATTCCGGGTGGCCGGCGGCGGGCGAGTGGAGCTGGCGGAAGCGTCGGATCTCCTCGATCCCCATGCCCGCATGGCCCGAGAGGTGGAGCCACGCATAGAGCAGCATGGACCCATGCCCGGCCGAGAGGACGAAACGGTCGCGGTCGGGCCAGCGCGGGTCGGCGGCGTCGTGCTTGAGGAAGCGGGTGAACAGCACCGTCGCCGCATCCGCCATGCCCATCGGCATGCCGGGATGGCCGGACTTGGCCGCCTCCACCGCGTCGATCGCGAGCGCCCGGATCGCATCCGCCATGCGGCGGATGTCGGTCTTCGGGCGGGCGAGGATGTCCGCCTGCCGCGCACGGAGATCGGCGGAGGCGGGCGGTTCGGACAGGCTGGCCAAGACGGGACTCCGGGCGGGCTGCGCGGGCGCCCCTATGCCCCGGCGGGGCGGCATCGGCAACCCGCCCCCCCTGGATCGCCGGCAGGCGCGGCCGCAGAGTGCCGCCATGGCCGAGACCCCCGACCTGTTCGGCACCGACACGCCCCCGCCCGGGCGCGGCCCTCGCCCGCTCGCCGACAGGCTGCGTCCCTCACGGCTCTCCGAAGTGGTCGGGCAGGACCATCTGCTCGGCGCCCAGGGCACGATCACCCGCATGCTCGCGCGCGGCAGCCTGCCGAGCCTGATCCTCTGGGGCCCGCCGGGGGTGGGCAAGACGACGATCGCCCGGCTGCTCGCCGATGCGGCGGGGCTCGCCTTCGTGCAGCTCTCGGCGGTGTTCTCCGGGGTGGCCGACCTCAAGCGCGCCTTCGACGAGGCCCGCGCCCGCTGCCGCCGCGGCCAGGGCACGCTGCTTTTCGTGGACGAGATCCACCGCTTCAACCGCGCCCAGCAGGACGGGTTCCTGCCCGTGGTCGAGGACGGGACCGTCACGCTGGTCGGCGCGACGACCGAGAACCCCTCCTTCGCGCTCACCGGCGCGCTGCTCTCCCGCTGCCAGGTGCTGGTGCTGGAGCGGCTCGACCGCGCCGCGCTGTCGGCGCTGCTCGAGCGCGCCGAGGCCGATGCCGGCCGCCGCCTGAACCTGACGGAGGAGGCGCGCGCCGCGCTGCTCGCCATGGCCGACGGCGACGGGCGCTACCTGCTCAACATGGCCGAGCAGGTGCTGGCCGAGCCGCCCGGGCCGCCGATCGATCCGGCGGCGCTCTCGGCCCTCGTCGCCCGCCGCGCCGCGCTGCACGACCGGGCGGGGGAGGCGCACTACAACCTGATCTCGGCGCTGCACAAGGCGATGCGCGCCTCCGATCCGGACGCGGCGCTCTACTGGTTCGCGCGGATGTTGAAGGGGGGCGAGGATCCGCGCTACATCGCCCGGCGCCTCGCGCGATTCGCCTCCGAGGATGTCGGCGCCGCCGATCCGGCCGCGCTGCCGCTCGCGCTTGCCGGGTGGGAGGCCTACGAGCGGATGGGAAGCCCGGAAGGGGAACTCGCGCTCGCGCAGGTCGTGCTGCATCTCGCATCGGCGCCGAAATCGAACGCGGCCTATGTCGCACTCGGCGAGGCGCTGCGCGCGGCGGCCGAGACCGGCACGCTGCCGCCGCCCAAGCACATCCTGAACGCCCCGACGCGGCTGATGAGGGAGCTCGGCTACGGCGTCGGCTACGCCTACGACCACGAGGAGCCCGATGCCTTCTCCGGCCAGGACTGCTTCCCCGAGGGGATGGCGCGGCGGGTGTTCTACCGCCCGACGGAGCGCGGGGCGGAGGCCGAGGTGAAGCGCCGGCTCGCCGCCTGGGCGGCGCGTCGGGCCGAGATCGCGCGCGGGAGGAAGCGGTGAACCCCGCCTCGCCTCTCGCCTTCGCGCTGGTGATGCTGGGGGGCGCGCTCGGCAGCGCGGCGCGCTATGGCGCGGGGCTCGTCTCCGTCGCTTGGTTCGGCGCCGCCTATCCGTGGAGCACCCTTGCCGTGAACATCCTCGGCAGCGCGCTGATCGGGATCGCCGCCGGGCTCGGGGTCGAGGGCGGCTCGCGGCTTCTCCTCGTCACCGGCTTCCTCGGCGGCTTCACCACCTTCTCCGCCTTCAGCCTGGAGACGGCGAGCTTGTGGGAGCGTTCGCCCTGGCTCGCCGCCTTCTATGTGGCAGGGTCGGTCGGGTTCGGGATCGCCGCCTTCCTGCTTGCCCGCCGCCTCGTCGCCGGCTGAGGCTTGCCGCGCCGGGCCGCGGGCCCCACCCTCCAGCCATGTCCCCGACCGACCGTTTCGTCCGCCGCCGGCCAGAGGGCGACGACCGCGAGCGCCTCACCTGCGCCGAGTGCGGCTTCATCGCCTACGAGAACCCGAAGGTGGTGGTGGGCTCGGTGGTGGGCATCGAGGGCAAGGTGCTGCTCTGCCGCCGCGCCATCGAGCCGCGCCGCGGCTTCTGGACCATCCCCGCCGGCTACCTGGAGATGGACGAGACCGTCTCCGAGGGCGCGGTGCGGGAAGCCTGGGAGGAGGCGCGCGCCCGGATCCTGCCGGAGGGGGTGCTTGCCGTCTATTCCGTGGCGAGGCTCGGGCAGGTGCAGGTGATCTTCCGCGCCCGCCTCGCCGAGCCGGGCTTCAGCCCAGGGCCGGAAAGCCTGGACGTGCGCGCCTTCGCCTGGGAGGAGATCCCGTGGGACGAGATCGCCTTTCCCACTGTCCGCTGGGCCCTGCACGCATGGCGCGAACATCCCGCTGGACCTTTGCCGCCCGCCTATCTTAATCCTATCGAGGATATGCGGGGCGTCGCCCCGCTCCCGGGGGGATGAGGCGGGATGGTCCGTCTGGCGCTGCTGCTCTGCTGCATCGTTGCGCTGCCCGCCGCGGCGCAGCGCCTGGATCGGCCGATGAACCTCGCCCCGCTCGGACCCCTGCCGTCCTTCCAGCCGGAAGGTCTCGCGCCGGTGCCGAACCGCGGCATGGAGTGGCCGCGCGCCGCGGTGCGGGACGACCTCCCGCGTCTCGAGCCGACCGTGCTCGGCACGCGCGATTCCGCCTCCGCCAATGCCCTCGCCCCGTCGAGCCCGGGCCTGCAGCAGGACCGGCTGGTCCGCAACCCGGCCCCCGCGCTCCGGCTGACGGTGCCGTTCAGGGACTGACGCGCGCCGGCTCCTCGACCAGGGCGAGGATCGCCGCGCCTGCGCCGAGGAAGAGGAGGATCACCGCCATCCCGGCGTGCTGGCTGCCGGTCGCGGCCGTCACGCCCGCCAGCACGAAGGGCCCGACGAAGCCGGTGATCCGGCCCGACAGCGCGAACAGCCCGAACTGCGCGCCGATCTCTCCTGGTGGCGCAAGCCGCGCCATCAGCGTGCGGGAGGCCGCCTGCGCCGGGCCGATGAACAGCCCGAGAGAGAGCGCCAGCGCCCAGAACGCCGCCTTGCCCTCCGCCAGCAGCAGCAGCGCCCCGAGCCCGATCAGCGCCGCGAGCGAGGCCAGCACCACGTTGCGCGAGCCGAAGCGGTCCTCGACCAGGGCGAAGCCCGCCGCCCCCGCCGCCGCGGTGACGTTGAGCGCGATGCCGAACAGCAGGATCTCCTCGATCGTCATGCCGAAGGCGCCGGCGGCGAAGATGGCACCGAAGGCGAAGAGCATATTGAGGCCGTCGGTGTAGAACAGCCGCGCGAGGTGGAAGCGAAGCACGCCGGGGCTGCGCGGCAGGCGCCGCAGGATGCCGAGCAGCTCCGCCACCCCTTCGCGCGCCGCGTCGCCCCAGCGCGGACGCGCCGCGGCCGGCGGATCGGGCAGGAACGCCAGCACCGGCCAGCCGAACAGCAGGATCCACGCCGCCACCAGCAGCGCCACCGCGCGGACATGCTCGGCCTGTCCGCGATCCAGCCCGAAGGGCGACGGATCGGGCCGCACCAGGACCAGGAGCGCGAGGGCGAGGCACGCGAGCCCGCCGACATAGCCGAGGCCCCAGGCGAGGCCGGAGACGCGCCCCATCGCCCCAGGCGCGGCCACCTGCGGCAGCATGGCGTTGTAGAACACCGTGCCGAGCTCGAAGCCGATGCTGGCGATCGCGACCGAGACGAGCGCCACCGCCACGAAGGCGGGATCGGGCTCGGCGAACCAGATGCCGGCGGTGGCGAGCGCGGTGAGCAGCGTGAACAGCCCGAGCATCGCCCGCCGCCGCCCGCCGCGGTCGGCGATGGCGCCAAGCACAGGCGAGGCCAGCGCCACCACGAGCCCGACCGCCGACTGCATCCAGCCCCACAAGGCCTGGCCGCTCGCCGGGTCCGGCGCGATGCCTTGCGCGAAATAGGCGGCGATCACGAAGGTCGAGACCACCGTCGGGAAGGCCGAGTTGGCCCAGTCGTAGGACGCCCAGGCGAGCGCACGCCGGGTCACGCCGCCCGCGCCAGCGCGCGCAGCGCCACGGTGGCGGCGGCAAGGTCGCAGGCGGCGGCGGCCTCGCGCACGAGCGCGGCGGCCTCGGCGGCGGCCGGC
>JANWXJ010000187.1 GCA_025055335.1 Acetobacteraceae bacterium | reverse complement strand
CCCGGCCGGCGGGCGCCGTATCGCCGCCGGGCGCCGGACCGCGGACGCGGGCCTGCCGCGCGCGCCACGCGCCCGCCGCCGCCCTACAGCGCCGCCTCCCACACGCGCCAGCGGCGCGTCTCCACCGCGCCCTCTCGCTTCATCCGCGCGATCATCGGCGCGTTGTCCTCGAGCACCCAGGACACCTCGATCCGCCGCCAGCCGCGCCTCACCGCCAGGGCGTTCGCCGCATCCAGCAGCCCGTCCACCGCGGCGTTGCCGACCGGCCGCCCCCGCACCGCCGGAACCGTGCCGAGCAGGGGCATCCGCGCCGACCCGACGCGCCCGAGCACCGCCGCGGCGAGCCGCGGCCAGGCCCAGGGCGGCAGCGCGCCATCCAGCCGGTCGGTCGCCTCGTTCACGTTGGGCAGCAGGGCCGCGACGCCGACCGCCTCCCCCTGCCATTCCGCGACGAACACCGCCCCCGAGAGCGCGAGCGGCCGCAGCAGCCGGGCGATGCTGCGCGCCTCGGCCGGCCCGACCTCTCGGAAGCCCCAGTTGCCGCGCCAGGCCTCGTTGAACAGCCGGAGGATGCCGGGCGCCCGGCGCGGCCAGGAGAGCGCGCCGATGCGCCGGATCCGGAGGCCATCCGGCAGCGGCCGGGGCGGGCGCGGGCGGGGGTAGAGGTCGAAGGCGAGCAGGTCCTTGGCGCGGAGCAGCCCGGCATCCTCGATCATCCGCGGCAGCCAGGCGGGGTTCTCGGGCGTCTCGATGCTGCCCGGCAGGCCGAAGCCGGCCACCAGCGCCCCCGCTTCGTGGTTGATGGTGAAGCCGAACGGGCCGCTGATGCGCGATGCGCCGCGCGCCCGCAGCCAGCGGGCGGCGGCGGAAAGCAGCGCCTGCAGCACCGCCGGGTCCCGCTCCAGCGCGAGGAAGCCGAAATGCCCCTCGCCGCCCGCGCCCGCCCGCGCCCAGCCGGCGCCCGGCCGCCCGCCGGTGTAGGGAAGCAGCGGATCGGGCGGCAGGGCGGCCGGCTTCGGCAGGGACGCGCCGATCCGCCCGACCGGCACGCCGCCGCGCCAGGCGAGGAAGCGCGCCACCTCCCACTCCGCCAGCGCGCCGTTGCGGCGGGGGTCGAAGGCGAGGCGGGTGCGCGACAGCGGCGGCATCGTCCAGCCGGCGCGATGGCCGCCGAGGCGGCGCGGCAGCGTGAGGAAGGCGCGCGCCTCGGCGGGGCTCCGCACCTCCCGCACGATCAGCCCCGGCGCGGCGTCGGACGGGGGACGGAGCGCGAGGGCCTCGCCCGGCATCGCCGCCTCAATCCTCCCGCGCCGCGGCCGAGACAGCCTCCAGCGCCGCCGCGATGTCCTGCGGCGCATGCGCCGCCGAGACGAAGAAGCGCAGCCGCGCCGAGCGGTCCGGCACCGCCGGATAGACGATCGGCTGCACGTTCACCCCGCGCCGGAACAGCGCGTCCGACAGCCTCGCGGCCTTGAGGGAGGAGCCGGTGAGCAGCGGCACGATGGCGTGGCCCGCCGAGGCCCCGACATCGAAGCCGCGCGCGGCGAGCCCGTCGCGGAGCGCGCGGGCGTTGGCGTTCAGCCTCTCGATCCGCCAGGGCTCGGCGCGCAGCGCCTCGAGCGCGGCCAGCGCGGCGGCGGCGAGCGGCGGGGCGAGCCCGACCGAATAGACGAAGCCGGGGAGCGTGTGGCGCAGCCAGGAGACGAGCTCGCGCGGCCCGGCGACATAGCCGCCGGCGGCGCAGAGCGCCTTGGACAGCGTGCCCATCCAGATGTCCACCGCGCGCGGGTCCACGCCCTGGGCCTCGGCGATGCCGCGCCCGCTTCCGCCCAGCACGCCGAGCGAATGCGCCTCGTCCACCATCAGCCAGGCGTCGTGGCGGCGGGCGATCTCGACGAAGCGGGCGAGGTCGGGGCAGTCCCCGTCCATCGAGTAGTGGCCCTCGATCACCACGAGAACATGGCGGTGCTGCGCGCGGATCGCGGCCAGTTCCCGCCCCGCCGCCGCCCAGTCGTTGTGCGGGAAGGCGACGCGCCGCGCGCCGGCGAGCCGCGCCCCCTCGACGCAGGAGTTGTGGATGGCCGCGTCGTGCAGCACCGCGTCCTGCGGGCCCGTCAGATGCCCGATCAGCGTGACGTTGGTGGCGTGGCCCGAGACGAGCACGAGCGCATCCTCCGCGCCGTGCCATTCGGCCAGCGCCGCCTCGAGGGCGCGGTGCACCGGCCGTTCGCCGGAGACGAGGCGCGAGGCCCCGGCCGAGACGCCGTAGCGGTCCACCGCCGCCTTGGCGGCGGCGGCGATGCGCGGATCCCCGTTCAGGCCGAGATAGTCGTAGGTGGAGAAGTTCAGGCAGTCCTTGCCGTCCACCACGCTTCGCGCGCCCGCGCGGCCCTCGTGCAGGCGGAAGAACGGGCTGTCCACCCCGAGGTCGTGGAGGGCGGCGCGGAACAGGTCGAAGTCGCGCATGCCGGAAAGGCCGGCGAAGCGCCGCTTGCCGCCCTCCCCCAGCGGTTCGGCGCCCGCCGGCCCCTCCTGCCCGGCGCGGCGCTGCGCGAGGCGCTCGATCAGCCGGAGGCGGGCGGCGGCGGTCAGGCCGCGCAACGCGCCGCTCATGCGTTGCCGTCCGGCGCGGGCTCGAACTTCTGCACCAGCTCCTCCACCTCCTGTTCCGTGGCGGAGGTGTGTCCGGCGAGGCCGTCCAGCAAGCGGCGAGAGAGGCTCTCCACCGTCAGGTCCTCGGTCACGGCGGCGAGCGGCACGGCGGCGCCGAGCCGCGCTTCCAGGGCAGCGCGGAGTTCGAGCCCGCCCAGGCTGTCGAGACCGAGGCCGGCGAGCGGCGCGGCGGGGGCGATGGCGGCCTCCGGCAGGCGCAGCACGCGGGCGATCTCGGCGGTGACGGCGGCGCGGATCTCGGCGAGCGCCCGGTCGGGCGGCAGGGCGGCGAGGCGCTCGCGCAGCCCGGGCTCGGCCGCGGGT
>JANWXJ010000181.1 GCA_025055335.1 Acetobacteraceae bacterium | reverse complement strand
CTCGCCGGACAGGGCGAGACGGCGCACCGCCTCGGCCGCCTCGTGCCGGCGGAGGGCGCGGCCGCCGTCCGCGTCGCGCTGCCCGCCGGCTGGCCGGCGTGACGCGCCGCCCGACCGCCATCCTGATCTCCGGCCGCGGCTCCAACATGGCCGCGCTGCTCGCGGCCGCGCGGGATCCCTCCTACCCGGCGCGGATCGTGCTCGTGCTGTCGAACCGGCCGGACGCGGCGGGGCTCGAGCGCGCGCGGCAGGCGGGGGTGCCGATTGCGGTCGTGGACCATCGCGCCTTCCGCGGCGACCGCGCGGCCTTCGAGGCGGCGGTGGATGCGGAACTCGCGGCGGCGGGGGCGGAGATCGTGGCGCTCGCCGGCTTCCTCCGCGTGCTGACGGAAGGCTTCGTCGCCCGCTGGCAGGACCGTCTGGTCAACATCCACCCCTCGCTGCTGCCGGCCTTCAAGGGGCTTGACACCCATGCGCGCGCGCTCGCCGCCGGGGTGAAGATCCACGGCTGCACCGTCCATCTCGTGCGCGCGGGCGTGGACGAGGGCCCGATCCTCGCCCAGGCCGCGGTGCCGGTGCTTCCGGACGACACCGAGGCGACCCTCGCCGCCCGCGTGCTCGAACAGGAGCACCGGATCTACCCCCCGGCGCTCGCCGCGCTGGCGGCGGGGCGGGTGCGGGTGGAGGGCGGGCGGGCGGTCATCCTCGGCGCGCGGGCGCCCGGCGCGGCGCTGGCCAACCCCTTGCCCGGCTTCGCCGCGCCGCCTACACCACCCCCCGGGTAAGACCAGACGCCGAGGGGAAGGCCGTGGCCGAAGAGGAGCAGCAGGTGGAGTTCATCCCGGTCAAGGACACCGACATCCTCCCGGAGCGGACCGAGATGTGGGAGCGCTTCGGCCAGTTCACCACCTACGCCATCGTCGCCACCGCGGCGGTGCTGGTGCTGCTCGCGATCTTCCTCGCCTGAACGCCCGGGCCCTCTCCTTCCGCCGCGCCACCGAGGCCGACCTGCCGGCCATCGTCGCCCTGCTCGCCGACGATCCGCTCGGCGCGGCGCGCGAGGATCCGCGCCTGCCGCTTGCGCCCGGCTACGCCGAGGCCTTCGCCGCGATCGCCGCCGATCCGAACCAGATGCTCGTGGTGGCGGAGGAGGCGGGGGAGGTGGTCGGCACGCTGCAGCTCACCTTCATCCCCGGCCTGTCCTACCGGGGCGCGTGGCGCGGGCAGATCGAGGCGGTGCGGATCGCCGCGCCCCGGCGCGGCCGGGGCCTCGGCGAGCGGATGATCCGCTGGGCGCTGGAGCAGTGCCGGGCGCGCGGCTGCCGCCTCGTGCAGCTCACCACCAGCATGGCGCGGAGCGACGCGCACCGATTCTACGAGCGGCTCGGCTTCCGCCGCTCGCACTACGGCTACAAGCTCGATCTCGCGGGCGGCTGAGCCTGCCGCGGCGGGCGCCTCAGCCGACGATCTCGCAGCCGGCGAAGAAATAGGCGATCTCGATCGCCGCGTTCTCGGGGCTGTCTGAGCCGTGGACGCTGTTGGCCTCGATGCTTTCGGCGAACATCGCGCGGATGGTTCCGGGGGCGGCCTTCTTCGGGTCGGTCGCGCCCATCAGCTCGCGGTTCCTCGCCACCGCGTTCTCGCCTTCCAGCACCTGCACCACCACCGGGCCCGAGACCATGAAGTCCACGAGGTCGTTGAAGAACGGCCGCTCCGCGTGGACCTTGTAGAACTCCTTGGCGTGCGCGCGGCTCATCCAGATGCGCTTCTGGGCCACGATGCGCAGCCCGTTCTCCTCGAAGATCGCGTTGATCCGCCCGGTCAGGTTGCGGCGCGTCGCGTCGGGCTTGATGATGGAGAGGGTGCGCTCGATCGCCATGGCGGGCTCCATGCGTGACGAGGCGCCCGGGACGGGTCCGCGGGCGCCGTGGGATCGCCGCGGCGGATAGGCCGCCCCGCGCCGCCGCGCAAGCCCTAGCTGGCGGCGGCCGGGCGCGGCGCGCTACACCGCCCCCCGCATGACCGTCCTCGCCATCCGAGACCTGACTCTGCGCATCGCCGGCCGCACCCTGCTCGAGGGCGCCTCGCTCTCGCTCGACCCGGGGCGGAAGGTCGGGCTGGTCGGGCGGAACGGGGCGGGGAAATCCACCCTGCTCAGGGCGATCCTCGGCCGCATCGAGCCGGATGGGGGGGAGATACGCCTGTCCGCCCGCGCCCGTCTCGCCCATGTCGAGCAGGAGGCCCCGGGCGGCGAGGCCTCGCTGCTCGAGACCGTGCTGGCCGCGGATGCGGAACGGGCGGCGCTGCTCGCCGAGCTCGAGGCGGGGCCGGATCCGCAGCGGATCGGGGCGATCCACGACCGCCTCTGCGCCATCGGCGCCGAGGCCGCGCCCGCCCGCGCGGCGGCGATCCTCTCCGGCCTCGGCTTCGACGCGGCGGCGCAGGCGCGGCCCTGTTCCGAGTTCTCGGGCGGCTGGCGCATGCGCGTGGCACTCGCCCGCGCCCTGTTCCAGGAGCCCGATCTGCTGCTGCTCGACGAGCCGACCAACCACCTCGACCTCGAGGCGACGCTGTGGCTCGAAGGGTGGCTCTCGCGCTTCCGCGGCGCGGCGCTGATCGTCAGCCACGACCGCGGGCTGCTCGACTCCTGCGTGGACGCGATCGCCCATCTCGATCGCGGCAGGATCGCCCTCTATCCCGGCGGCTTCGAGGCCTTCCTGCGCATCCGCGCCGAACGCGCCGCCGGACAGGCCGCCGCCGCGGCCCGCATCGCCGCCGAGCGCGCCCGCCTGCAGGCCTTCGTGGACCGCTTCCGCGCCAAGGCCACCAAGGCGCGCCAGGCGCAGTCCCGCCTCAAGGCGCTGGCGAGGCTGCCGCCGATCGAGGCGGTGGCGGAGGACGCTCCCGCCCGCTTCTCCTTCCCCGATCCGGGCGAGCTCCCGCCGCCGCTGCTGTCCCTGACGCGGGCCGCGACCGGCTATGGCGGGCGCGCGGTGCTGCGCGAGGTGACCCTGCGCCTGGACCAGGACGACCGCATCGCCCTGCTCGGCGCAAACGGCAACGGCAAGTCCACCCTGGCGAAGCTGCTCGCCGGGCGGCTGCCGCTGCTCGCGGGCGAGATGGTCCGCGCCCCGCGCCTCAAGGTCGGGTTCTTCGCCCAGCACCAGGCGGAGGAGCTCGATCCGCGCGGCACCCCCCTCTCCCACATGCAGGCGGCGCTGCCGAAGGCGACGGCGACGGATTGCCGCGCGCAGCTCGCCCGCTTCGGACTGGACGCCGAGCGGGCGGAGACCCTCATCGCCTCCCTCTCGGGCGGGGAGAAGGCGCGGCTCCTGCTCGCCCTCGCCACCCGGGAGGCGCCGCATCTCTTGATCCTGGACGAGCCGACCAACCACCTCGACATCGAGGCGCGGGAGGCGCTGGTCCGGGCGCTCGCCGGCTTCGGCGGGGCGGTGGTGCTGATCACGCATGATCCGCATCTGATCGGGCTCGTCGCCGACCGTCTGGTGCTGGTGGCCGACGGCACGGCGCGGCCCTTCGACGGGGACCTCGACGACTACCGCGCCCTCCTTGCCGAACGCGCCGCGTCGCCGCGCCTCGCCCCCGCGGCGACACGGCCCGAGGAGCGCCGCGCCCGGGCCGAGGCGCGCGCCGCCCTCGCCCCGCTCAAGGCCCGCATCGCCGAGATCGAGGCCGAGCTTGCCCGCCTGCACGCGGAATCCCGGCTGATCGAACGCAAACTGTCCGACCCCGAACGCGCCGCGCGTCTGACGCCGAAGGACATCGCCTTCGCCGGCAGCCGCCTCTCCCGCATCGCCAAGGAGGCGGCGGCGCTCGAGGAGGAGTGGCTGGAACTCTCCGCCCGCGCCGAGGCCGCCGCCTGAGCCGCCGCCCTTGACCTTGCGCCGCCGGCGCGACACGAGGCGCCGACACCCACGCAGGGAGGAGGATCCATGCTCGCCCGCCGCACCATCCTGGCCGCGCCCGCGCTGCTTGCGCTGCCGGCCGCAGCCCAGCCCGCGACGCTGCGCATCATCGTCCCCGCCCCGCCCGGCGGGCCGACGGACATCCTGGCCCGCGTCGTCGGGGAGCGGATGGCGGCGACGCTTTCCCGCCCGGTGGTGATCGACAACCGCGCCGGCGCCGGCGGCGTGATCGGCACCGAGGCGGCGGCGCGGAGTGCCGCGGACGGCAACACCCTCGTCCTCGGGCACAACCAGACGCATGCGTCGAACCAGTGGATGATGCCGCGGCTGCCCTACCATGTGCGCGACAGCTTCGTGGCCGTCGCGCGGCTCGCATCGGTGCACCACTGCCTCGTGGTTCCGGGCAGCAGCCCCTTCGCGACGCTTGCCGACCTCATCGCCGCCGGGCGGCAGCGGGAACTCGCCTACGCCTCCTCCCAGGCCGGCTCCGCCTCGCACGTGATCTCCGAGACGCTGGTGCGCCGGAACGGGATGCGCGCCATGCATGTGCCCTACAACGGCGCCGCACCGGCGGCGACGGCGACGGTCGCGGGGCAGGTGGATTTCTACACCTCGACCTTCCCGACGGTGGCCGGTCTGCTGCGGGAGGGGCGCCTCCGGGGCCTTGCCGTGGGCGCGCCGGCGCGGCTGCCGGATTTCCCCGCCATCCCGACGGCGGCGGAAGCCGGGCAGCCGGAGCCCTTCGTGGATGCCTGGTTCGGGCTGTTCGCCCCCGCCGGCACGCCGGCCGCGGCGGTGGCCGCCCTGGCCGAGGCCGCGCTTGCCGCGCTGCGCGAGGAGGCGGCGGCCGAGCGGCTGCGCAACGCGGGCTTCACCCTCACCCCGCAGGGCCCTGCCGAGTTCGCCGCCTTCCAGGAAAGCGAGATCGCGCGCTGGCAGGAGATGATCCGGCTGACCGGCGTGCGGCTGGAATCCTGAGGCGGCGGGCGGCCCGCGCCAGCCCCCGGCAGGGCGTCGCCGCCCGCCCCGCGCGCGGGGCGGATGGGTCCGGATGCCCCGCGCCTTGCGATCCCGCGGCGCGCGTGGCGCGCCTGCCGCTGTGGTGCGGCCTTGCTTTTAGGTATATTTTCCTGTACACGGCAGGCCATGCTCCACGCCGCCCGCCTGTCCGACGCCGAGTTCCGCGCCCTTCTTCCGCATATCCTCCCCGCCTCTCCCCGCGGCCGGCAGATCGGGGATCTGCGCGCCCGGCTCGAGGCGATGTTCGCGATCGGCGACAGCGCCGCCCCCTGGCGCGCCCTGGAACCCGGGCCGGGCGGCAGGCCGGACACCGTCGCCCGCCACTTCCGCCGCCTCGTCCATGCCGGGGCCATCCACCGCCTGCTCGCCGCCGCCGCCGCCGCCCGGCCGGAGGATCCCCTGCACGGCCTGAAGGACCGCCTCTGCCGCCTCGCCCGCCGCGCCATCCGCCTGGGCGGCCTGCCGCTGATC
>JANWXJ010000149.1 GCA_025055335.1 Acetobacteraceae bacterium | reverse complement strand
CTGGCCGGCACGGCGGGGGGAGGCGCGGCGGGCGCGGCGGGCGCGGCGGCGGGGGCGGCCGGGCCGCCGTCGAGCTCGGCGATCGGGGCGTTCACCTGCACCGCCTCGGTGCCCTCGGGGACGAGGATGCGCGTCAGCACGCCCTCCTCCACGGCCTCCACCTCCATCGTCGCCTTGTCGGTCTCGATCTCGGCGATCACCTCGCCGGCCTTCACCCGCTCGCCCTCCTTCTTCAGCCAGCGGGCGAGCTTGCCCTCCGTCATCGTCGGCGAGAGCGCGGGCATCAGGATCACGGCACCCATCTCAGCCTGCCTCCACGAGCACGTCTGTCCAGAGCTCGGAGGGGTCGGGCTCGGGGGAGGCCTGGGCGAACTCGGCGCTGTCGGCGACGATCGCCTTCACCTCCTCGTCGATCGCCTTGAGCTCGGCCTCCGTCACCCCGTCGGCGAGCAGCGAGGCGCGCAGCGTGTCGATGCAGTCGTGCTGCTCGCGCATCCGCTGCACCTCCTCGCGCGTGCGGTACTTCGCCGGGTCGCTCATCGAATGGCCGCGGTAGCGGTAGGTCTTCATCTCGAGCAGGTAGGGCCCCTTGCCGGCGCGCGCATGCGCCACCGCGCGCATCCCGGCCTCCTTGACGGCGGCGACGTTCATGCCGTCCACCTGCTCGCCCGGGATGCCCCAGGGCGCGCCGTTCTGCGAGAGGTCGCGGCTCGCGCTCGCGCGGTCCACGCTCGTGCCCATGCCGTACTTGTTGTTCTCGATCACGTACACCACGGGCAGCCTGTGCAGGGCGGCGAGGTTGAAGCTCTCGTACACCTGGCCCTGGTTGGACGCGCCCTCTCCGAAATAGGTGACGCAGACGCGCCCGTTGCCGCGATAGGCGTTGGCGAAGGCGATGCCGGTGCCGAGGCTGACCTGCGCGCCGACGATGCCGTGCCCGCCGTAGAACCCCTTCTCGCGGCTGAACATGTGCATCGAGCCGCCCTTGCCCTTCGAGTAGCCGCCGATTCGCCCGGTGAGCTCGGCCATCACGCCCCTCGCCTCCATGCCGGTGGCGAGCATGTGCCCGTGGTCGCGGTAGGAGGTGATCACCTGGTCGCCCGGCTCGAGGCACATCTGCATGCCGACCACCACCGCCTCCTGGCCGATGTAGAGGTGGCAGAAGCCGCCGATCAGCCCCATGCCGTAGAGCTGGCCGGCCTTCTCCTCGAAGCGGCGGATCAGCAGCATGTCGCGATAGGCCTTGAGGCCCTGCTCGCGCGTCAGGGTCGGTTCCTTCGCCTTGCCGCGGCGTCGCGCCGCCGGCGTCTCGGCTGCCTGGGCCATCCTCGGCTCCCTTCCGTGCTGCTCCCGTGCCGTCTACGCCCCGGCAGGGCCCTGCGCAAGCCTCATCCGAGACGGGAAAGCGCGGTGTTACAGGCTTTTGTAGGGTTTAACCATCTGGCGGTTAATGGCGGATCGGCAGGCCCGGCCGGTGGCGCGCGGCCCCGCCCGAGTCTGCCGCGGGAAGGCCCTTCCGCCGCGCCTTGCCGCAGGCCGCAGGCAGCAGCCCGGGCATTCGCGCGCCCGCCGCGACGGGGCACGGGCGGTTGACATCGGTCCCCCGCTGCAACACCTACGCGCCCGACGCGGAGGTGCCATGCCTGTTCCATTCTTGATCGTTCTCGCGGCGCTCGCCTCCGTGCCGCTCGCGGCGATCCTGCTCGCGCGACGCCCGGGCCTCGCCCCCGCCTTCGCCGCCGTGCCGCTCGCGCTGTTCGCCGCCGTGCTGCTCATGCCGCGCGGGGTGTCGGAGATCGCCTGGATCCCGACGCTCGGCGTCTCCCTCGCATGGAACGCCGACGGGCTTTCGGCGCTGTTCGCGATGCTGATCACCGGCATCGGCACGCTGATCTTCCTCTACGCCTCGGCCTACATGAAGGGCGACCCGATGCTGCACCGCTTCCTCGCGGTGCTGGCCCTCTTCATGGCGGCGATGCTCGGCTCGGTGCTCGCCGACGACCTCGTGCTGCTGTTCCTGTTCTGGGAGATGACGAGCCTCGCCTCCTTCCTCCTCATCGGCTACAAGAACGAGGAGGAGAAGGCGCGGAAATCCGCCGTGCAGGGCCTGCTCGTCACGGTCGGGGGCGGGCTCGCGCTGCTCGCCGGGATCCTGCTGCTCGGCTCCGTCGCGGGCAGCTTCCGCATCAGCGAGATCATCGAGCGCAAGGACATCGTGCTCGCCGACCCGCTGGCCGGGCCGATCCTGATCCTCGTCGCCGTCGGCGCCTTCTCCAAGTCGGCGCAGTGGCCGCTGCACATGTGGCTGCCGAACGCCATGGCGGCGCCGACGCCGGTCTCGGCCTACCTGCATTCCGCGACCATGGTGAAGCTCGGCGTCTATCTGCTCGCGCGGCTGAACCCGGTGTTCGCCGGGATGTCCCTGTGGCAGGACCTGCTGACGGCGGCCGGCGGCCTGACGATGCTCACCGGCGCGCTGCTCGCGCTGCGCGAGACGGACCTCAAGCGCGTGCTGGCCTGGAGCACCGTCGCCTCGCTCGGCACGCTGGTGATGCTGATCGGGCTGCCGGATCCGATGGGGGCCAAGGCGATGGTCGTCTTCCTGCTCGGGCATGCGCTGTACAAGGCGGCGCTGTTCCTCGTCGCCGGCATCATCGACCACGAGACCGGCACGCGCGAGGCCACGGAACTCGGCGGGCTCGCGCCCAGCATGCCGCTGACGGCGGCGGCGGCGGCGCTGGCGGCGCTTTCCATGGCCGGGCTGCCGCCGATGTTCGGCTTCATCGGCAAGGAGGTGCTGTACGAGGCGACGCTGACGCTGCCCGGGCTGCTCGTGCTGGTGGCGATCGCGACCAGCACGGCGATGGTGGTGGTGGCGGCGATCGTCGCCGCGCGGCCCTTCCTCGGCGCCCGACGGCCCACCCCCGCCGAGCCGCACGACCCGCCCGCCGCCATGCTGGCCGGGCCCGCGCTGCTCGCCGCGCTCGGCGTGCTGTTCGGCGTGATGCCCGGGCTGGTGTCGGGCGGGCTGGTCTCGCCGGCGGTCTCGGCCGTGCTCGGGACGCCGGCCGA
This sequence comes from Acetobacteraceae bacterium, assembly GCA_025055335.1. Lineage (GTDB taxonomy): Bacteria > Pseudomonadota > Alphaproteobacteria > Acetobacterales > Acetobacteraceae > JANWXJ01. The sequence goes on along the minus strand of JANWXJ010000149.1, from coordinate 1,654 downwards.
GGTGTCGCTCCACCTCTGGCACGGCTTCAGCCTGGTGCTGATGCTCTCGCTGCTGACGGTGGCGGCCGGGCTCGGCCTATTCCTCGGCTGGCCGCGGGTGCAGCCGCAGCTTTCGGGCATGCGCGCGCTCGACACGGCGGGGCCGGATGCGGCCTATGCGCGGGCGATGGCGGGGCTTGCGCGGATCGCCGGCTGGCAGACGCAGGCGATCCAGTCCGGCAGCCTCAGGCGCTACGTCGCGATCACGCTCGGCCTCGCCTTCGGCGGCGCCGGGCTCGTGCTGGTGGCCTCGGGCGGGGGCGCCTTCCCGGCAGGGGTCACGCGGCCCGGGCTCGAGCATCTCGGGCTCATGCTGCTCGCCGGCTTCGGCGCGGTGGCGGCGGCGCGGCTGCCGAGTGTGATCGGCGCGGTGATGGCGGCGGCCGTGCTCGGCTTCTCGGTCGGGCTGCTGTTCCTTGCGTTGGGCGCGACGGATCTCGCCTTCACCCAGTTCACGGTGGAGGTGGTGTCGCTGCTGCTGCTGGTCGCGGTGCTGGCGCGGGTGCCGTTCCGCGCCGCCGTGCGGCGCAGCGCGCGCGAGCGGCGGGTGGACGGGCTGATCGCCGGCGCCGTCGGCCTCTCGGGATTCCTGCTTCTGCTCGCCGTCTCGGCCGTGCCCTTCGACACTACGCTGCCCGACTGGATGGGCGCGGCATCCTACCCCGAGGCGAAGGGGCGCAACGTCGTCAACGTCATCCTGGTGGATTTCCGGGCGCTCGACACGCTCGGCGAGATCACGGTGCTCGGCATCGCGGCGCTGTCCGCCTGGGTGCTGTTCCGTCGCATCAGGGGGGAGCGCGCGTGAACGACAGCCTGATCCTCAAGACCTCGGCGCGCTACCTGCTGGTGACGGCCCTGCTGCTGTCCGTGTTCGTGCTGATGCGCGGCCACAACGAGCCGGGCGGCGGCTTCATCGGCGGGCTGATCGCCGCCGCGGGCCTCGCCTTCTACGGCGTCGCCTTCGGCCGGCGGGCGACCTGCCGCGTCATGCGGCTGCACCCGCTCTCGTGGTGCGGGATCGGGCTCTTGTCCGCTCTGGCCTCGGGGCTGCCGGCGCTGTTCAGCCTCTCCGCGCCGTTCCTCAAGCACTACTGGCTGCCGTTCCACGTGATCCCCGGCGTGTCGCTCGGCACCGCCGTCGTCTTCGACATCGGGGTGTACCTCACCGTGGTCGGTTTCGTCCTCGGCTTCCTGCTGCCGTTCTTCGAGGAGTGAGGGGATGGAGCCGCTTCTTGCCCTGCTGTTCGGGGTGCTGCTCGGCGCGTCGGTGTATCTGATGCTGTCGCGCAGCCTGATCCGGGTGGCGATCGGCCTGGTCGTGCTCGGCAACGCCGCCAACCTGTCCATCTTCGCCTCCGGGCGGGTGCTCGGCTTCTCGCCGCCGCTGGTGCCCGAGGGCGCGCAGGTCCTGCTCGAGGGCTCCGCCAACCCGCTGCCGCAGGCGCTGGTGCTGACGGCGATCGTGATCTCCTTCGGGCTGACCGCCTTCGTGCTGGTGCTGGCCTGGGCGTCCTACCGCTCGCTCCGCACCCTCGATTCGGAGGCGATGCGCCTGGCCGAGCCGCCCGGCCTGCCGGCGCCCACACCCGAGGCGGCCGCCGCCGCGGACGCCGCG
>JANWXJ010000127.1 GCA_025055335.1 Acetobacteraceae bacterium | reverse complement strand
CGCCCGGCAGCCTGCCGGCGCTGCTCGCGGCGTCGCCGCAGGCGGCGGACCTGTTCCTCCGCGCGCTGGCCGCCGCGCCGCCCCGGCCAGGCTTGCGCCCCGTCGGGCTGCTCGCCCGGCGGGCGCATCAGACGGGGCGGCAGGTGCAGGGCGTGCCCGTGCTCGGCACGGTGGCCGAGGCGGACGCCGTTCTGGCCCGGCTGTCCGCCCCCGACAGGCCCGCGATGGTGATCCTGGCCGATCCGGGCCTTTCCGGAGAGTCGCTCGCGCCGCTCGCCGAGGCCGCCGCCCGGCACGGCATCCCGCTGCGCCGGGCGCCGCACCCGACCGATCTCCTCGTCGCCGGGGCCCGCCGCGCCGACCCGCCGCCCTGGCGGGAGGTCGTGATCGAGGAGCTGCTCGACCGCCCGCAGCGACGGCCCGATCGCGCCGGCATGGCCCGCCTGATCGCCGGCCGCACGGTTCTGGTGACGGGCGCCGGCGGCACGATCGGCGCGGAGCTCGTCCGCCAGGTCGCCGATCTCGCGCCGTCCCGGCTCGTGCTGCTCGACCATGCCGAGGCCGCCCTCTACGAGGCGGAGCTCGACCTGAGCGAGCGCCATCCGGCGCTGCCGCGTCGCGCGGTGCTGGCCGACATCCGCGACGAGGCGCGCATCCGCGCCCTGTTCGCCGAGATCGCGCCGGACCTCGTGTTCCACGCCGCCGCGCTCAAGCATGTGCCGATGGTCGAGCGCGACCCCTGCGAAGGCGTGCTGACCAACGCGCTCGGCACCCGCATCGTGGCCGACGCCGCCGCCGCCGCCGGGGCGCGGGCGATGGTGCTCGTCTCGACGGACAAGGCGGTGAACCCGGTCTCCGTCATGGGGGCGAGCAAGCGCCTGGCCGAACAGTACTGCCAGGCGCTGGACCGGGTCGCGCGGCGGTCGGGCGGCATGCGCTGCATCACCGTCCGGTTCGGCAATGTGCTCGGCTCAGCAGGCTCGGTGGTGCCGCTGTTCCGGCGGCAGCTCGCGCGCGGGGGGCCGCTCACCGTCACCCACCCGGACATGCGGCGCTACTTCATGACGGTGCGGGAGGCCGTCGGCCTCGTGCTGCAGGCGGCCGTGGTGGGCGCCGCCCCGGACGGGGAGGCGCCGGCGGATCTCGCCGAAGGCGGCATCTTCGTGCTCGACATGGGCCGTCCTGTGCGAATCCTCGACCTCGCGCGGCGGATGATCCGGCTTTCGGGGCAGGAGCCGGAGCGCGACGTCGAGATCCGCTTCACCGGGCTCAGGCCCGGGGAGAAACTGGCGGAAGAGCTGTTCCACGGCGCCGAGCCGCCGCGCCCGACCGGCTTCCCCGGTCTGCTGATGGCAACTCCGCGCGCGGGGGATCCGGCCTCGGCGCGCTGCGCGATCGAGCGCGTGGCGGCGGCGGCCCGGACGGGCGACGCCAGAGCAGTGCTGGCCGCGCTCGCCGAGGCGGTGCCAGAATACCGGCCGGGCTGAGGAGCTGCGGCGTTGCGGGTGGCGCGCTCGCCGCCCTGTCCTCCCGCGCCTATTCGTTGCGCTCGGACCCTCGCGCGGGGCCAGCATGCCGGAAGGAGGAAGGGTGGTTCGACGCAGGGCCCTGCTTGCGGTTCCGGCGCTGCTGTCCGCCACCCGCGGCCACGCCCAGACGGCCGCCTTCCCGACCCGCCCCGTCCGCCTCGTGATCCCGCTGCCGCCGGGCGGGACGAACGACATCGTCGGGCGGCTGATCGCCGAGCGGATGGCGGCCCGACTCGGGCAGAACGTCGTCGTCGAGAACGGGGGCGGCGCCGGCGGGGTGATCGGCACCGCCCATGTGGCCTCGGCGCCGGGCGACGGCCACACGCTGCTGCTGGCCGGAAGCGGCAGCCTCACCATCACCTCGCTCGTGCAGACGAGCCTGCCCTACGACGCCGCCCGGGACTTCGCGCCTGTCGGACTCATCGGCTCCTCGGCCAACGTGATCGTCACGCATCCGTCGCGCCCGGTGCGGACGCTTGCGGATCTTCAGGCCTTCGGGCGCGCGTCCCGCGAGCCGCTGCGCTTCGCGACGCCCGGGGCCGGGAGCACGGCGCACGCGCTCGGCGCCATGATCTCGCTCGCTCTCGGCTTCCCGTTCGAATACGTCATCTACCGCGGCACGGGCCCCGCGCTCGCCGACATGCTGGCCGGCCTCTTGGACGTGCAGACCAACGCGCCGGCGCCTCTCGCCGCGGCGATCGCCGCGGGCCAGCTCGTCCCGATCGCGGTCGCCGGCACGCGCCGGAGCCCCGTGCTGCCGGAGGTCCCGACCACGGTGGAACAGGGCTTCCCGGAGATCCAGGCGGCGACCTGGTTCGGCATCGTCGCGCCGCGCGGCACGCCCGGCCCCGTCCGCGCGCTGCTGCACGGGCAGCTGAACGCGATCCTCGCCGAGCCCGAGATCCAGGCCCGATTCTCGGCCGCCGGCGTGGACATCGAGCCGAGCCCGACGCCCGAGGCGTTCGGCGCCTTCCTGGCCGAGGACCGGGAGCGCTGGGGCCGGGTGGTGCGCGCCACCCATCTGCGGATCCAGTAGCGCCCCGCCATCACCCCGCCATGAAGCGCCGCGACACGCAGCGTGATTTGGCGGCGGGGCCGGCCCGGCCTATGCCCCGCCGCGACAGGTTCCGGACCCGGAGATGCCAGACACCACGCCCCCGCGCCCGATCGCGCTGTTCGACATGCACGCCCAGCAGCGCCTGATCCGCCCCGAGATCGACCGCCGAATCGCCGCCGTGCTCGACGGCGGGCGCTTCATCAACGGCCCGGAGGTGGCCGAGATCGAGCGGGAACTCGCCGCCTTCGCAGGTGTTGGGCATGCGGTCGGCGTCTCCTCCGGCACCGATGCGCTGCAGATCGCCATGATGGCCGAAGGAATCGGGCGCGGGGATGCCGTGTTCCTGCCCGCCTTCACCTACACCGCCACTGCCGAGGTGCCGCTCGTGCTGGGGGCAACACCGGTGTTCGTGGATGTGGAGGAGGAGAGCTTCAACATCTCGCTCCCCGATCTCCGCGCCCGCCTTGCCCGCGTGCTGGCGGAGGGGCGGCTCAGGCCCCGCGCCGTGGTGGGCGTGGACCTGTTCGGACTGCCCGCCGACTGGCCGGCCATACGCGCCCTGTGCGCCGATCACGGGATGTTCGCGCTCGACGATGCGGCGCAGGCCTTCGGCGCGGCGCTGCACGGGCGGCGCCTCGGCGGCTGGGCGGACGCGACCGCGCTCTCCTTCTATCCCACCAAGACCCTCGGCTGCTACGGGGATGGCGGCATGATCCTGACGGAGGATGCGGCGAAGGCCGAGCTCTATCGTTCGCTGCGCACGCATGGCGAAGGCAAGACGCGCTACGAGGTGGAGCGCACCGGCATGAACGGCCGGCTGGACAGCATCCAGGCCGCGGTCCTGCTCGCCAAGCTGCCGCTGTTCGAGGGCGAGATCGCCGCCCGCCGCCGCGTCGCCGGCTGGTATCGCGCAGCACTTTCCTGCCATGCGGCGATCGGGCTGCAGGCCGAACCGCCGGGGGCGGAGAACGTGTACGGCCTGTTCACCATCCGCCTGCCGGATGCCGGCACGCGCGCGCGGGTGCAGGCGGCGCTGTCGGCGGCCGGAATCCCCTCCGCCATCTACTATCCGAAGCCGCTGCACCATCAGCCGGCCTATCGCGCCGCCCACGCCGCGGGCTTCGCCGGGGAACCCCCGCCCCTGCCGGTGGCCGAGGCGCTTGCCGGGCGCGTGCTGTCGCTGCCGATGCACCCCTACCTGACGGAGGCCGAGGTGGCGCGGGTGGCGGGGGCGGTGCTGTCGGCGCTGTAGGGGCGGCCTCGGGATCGCCGGGCCCGGACCTTCTGGCCTGCCGGGCGCGCGCCCGGCGATTTGCTTCCGGGCAGCGGCTGCCGCGCCCGCGGGCAGGGCGCGGGCGCGGGCGCCTCCGCCGCCCGCGATTCCGGTTGCGGGGCGGGCGCCGCCCCTGCCAGCATCGGGTTGCTGCCGCAACAGGGGGGCCGCGTGATGAAGCGCAGAACCGTCCTGGCCGGCGCCGCCGGCGCCGCCGCAACCCTCGCCCTGCCGCGCGCCGCGCGGGCCGAGGAACCGGTGGATGTGCTGCTCGTGTTCGCGGTCGACGTCTCCCGCTCGATCGACGAGGACGAGGCCCGGCTGCAGCGCCAGGGCTACCGGGAGGCGATGACGGACCCGCGCGTTCTGGCCGCGATCCGCGGCGGCATGATCGGGGCCATCGCGGTCGCCTATGTGGAATGGGCGGGGATCGAGTACCAGCGGCTGGTGATCCCCTGGACGCGCATCGCCACGGCGCAGGACGCGCTGCGCTGGAGCGAGACGCTGGCGGAAGCCCCGCGGGTCTCGCTCTCCTGGACATCGGTCTCGGGCGCCATCCGCTTCTCCCGCCAGGTGCTGCGCGAGGCGCCGATGGAGGGGATGCGGAAGGTGATCGACGTCTCGGGCGACGGGGTGAACAATTCGGGCCCCCCGGCCGAGGTGGAGCGCGATGCGGCGGTGGCGGAGGGGATCACCATCAACGGCCTGCCGATCATCAACGACCGCGGCTTCTTCGGCCGGGGCCCGCGGATCCCGCTCGACGAATACTTCCGCGACAGCGTGATCGGGGGCCCCGGGGCCTTCCTGATCGTCGCCGAGGACTTCAACGCCTTCGGCGAGGCGGTGCGGCGGAAGATCATCCGCGAGATCGCTGGGCTGCAGGCAGGGCCGCTCGCCGGCTGAACGGGAACGCGCGGTGGGCCGGGGCGGGTCGCGCCGGGGTCGGGGCCGCCGCCCGTTCGGGCGCGCCCGGGCGGGGCGACGCGTCCCCCGGGTCCGGTCCGGCCGGCGGGCGGGGCGGCCCGCTAGCGCTCGATCTCCTCCTCGGCGATGCCGAAGGCGGCCAGCCCCTCGGCGAGCAGGTCGCCCACCATGTCCATGCTGAGGAGATAGGCCGCGGTGTCGCGCCCCGCGCCGCGCTCCATCGCCATGCGGCGGGCCTCGGCCCAGTCCTCCGCCTCGTAGTCGCCGCGGCCGATCCAGGCGAGCGCGATCAGCGCCGCCTGCTCCTCCTCGGCCAGTTCGTCGATGAAGGCGGCGAGCGCCTCGCGCTCGGCGGTCACGTCGCGCGTGTCGGGCTCCTCGTCGTCGTAGGGCTCGGCGTCGGGATCGGCGGACTGCACGGCGCGGGCGTGGTCGATCACGGTGGCCACCGCTTCCAGGCTGATGCCGAGATCCACCTCGGGCTCGTCCTCGTCACGGGCCATCGGCGTGCTCCTCCGTCTGCGTCCGGCGGCGGAGAGGTCGGGCCTGGCGCGGCCCCTGTCAACCTCGGCTCAGGCGGCCCAGTCGGGGGCGAAGGCGGGGTTCACGAAGCGCCGGTCCTTCGGCAGGGCGGCGATGGCGGCAAGGTCGGCGGCATCGAGCGGCACGCCCAGCGCGGCGAGGTTGGCGCGCTGGCTCTCCGGCCGCTGCGCCTTGGGGATCGCCGCCACCCCCTCCTGCCGCAAAAGCCAGGCGAGAGCGACTTGCGAGGCGGTCGCGCCATGCCGGGCGCCGATCCGGGCAAGCGTCGGCTCCTCGGCGAGGTGCCCCTTGCCGAGGGGCGAATAGGCGGTGAGCACGAGCCCGTTCGCGCGGCAGAGCGAGAGGAGCGCCGACTGGTCGAGCAGGCAGTGGTATTCGACCTGCAGGGCGGCGAGCGGCGCGCCGGTGGCGAGTGCCGCGCGCAGCAGGCCGGGGGGGAAGTTGCACACCCCGATCGCGCGCGTGCGGCCTTCCGCCATCAGCGCGGCGAGGGTGGCGAGCGCGGCGGCGAGGTCCATCCCCGGCGCCGGCCAGTGGATGTGGTAGAGATCCACGTAGTCGAGCCCGAGCCGGGCGAGGGAGGCCGCATGGGCGGCGCGGATCGCATCGGGGGCGAGGTTCGTCCACCACACCTTGGTGGTGACGAACAGCTCCTGCCGCGGGAGGCCGCTCGCGCGGATGGCGGCCCCCACGATCTCCTCATTGGCGTACATCTCGGCCGTGTCGAGGTGGCGGTAGCCGAGGGCGAGGGCGGATTCCACCGCCCGCTGCCCCTCCCGCCCCGAGAGGCCGTAGGTGCCCAAGCCCAGCTTCGGCATGGAAAGGCGCGGGGTGGTGATGGTCGGGATGCCGGTCATGCGTGCGTTCCGTCAGCCGCGCTTCGAGAGGTCCACCACGGCGGCGAAGCCGGTTTCGGTGCCGAAGGCGAGGTGGCTGCCGGCCGGGTTCCACGCCAGCGCCGAGACCGGCCCGTGGCCGGGCGGCGCGATCGGCACGACGCGGCCCGAGGCGATATCGGAGACGAGCACGAGCCCGTCGGCGAAGCCCGCCGCCACCACCTCCTGCTGCGGGTGGCAGGCGACGGCGGTGCACAGCACGGCATCGCCGCCCGCGATCTCGTGCGGTTCCTTGCCCATCGGCCCGCCGCCGAAGAACGGCCAGAGCACGACGGATTCCGCCCCCGAGGTGGCGAGCCAGCGGCCCCTGGCCGAGAAGGAGAGCGACTTCGTCTTGGCCGGGTAGCCCGACATGCGCATGTGCTGCCCGTCCGTCAGGCGCCAGCCGTGCAGGGAGGGTTCCTGCATCGCCGTCACCACATGCTCGCCCGCCGGGTCGAAGGTGATGGCGTGATGGCTGCCCTTCCACTCGAGCAGGCGGGGGCGGTCCTCCTTGGCGGCCACGAACCAGAGCGAGGCGCCGTTGTAGTGGCTCGCGGCGATGCGCTTGCCCTTGGCGTCGAAGGCGATGCCGCCGACGGTCGAGGGGTGGGCGAGCGCCTTCAGCCGCTCGCCCCTGCCGTCGAACAGCGTGACGGTCTTGCCGCAGGCGAGGGCGCGCACGCCCGCGGGGTGGGCGGCGACATGCTCGACCCATCTCATCGCGCCGAAGGTCGCGAGTTCCGCCGTGCCGCCATCGGCCGCGACCAGCACGGCCCGCCCGTCGTCGCCGCCCGAAAGCGCGCCCGCGGCGCAGTCTGCCGCGAGCGACAGGCAGGCCCCCTGATGGGCCTGCACGCACCGCCATTCCGCGCCCTTGTCGGCCGGATCGGCGATGCGCACCGTGCCGTCGCCGAGGCCGAAGAAGCAGCCGCGCCCGTCGCGGCCGAAGGCGGCGCCCACCACCCAGGCCCCTGTCTCGCGCCAGAAGCCCCGCGCGCCGAGCAGGCTGTCGGCGTCCGTCAGCGTGAAGGACATCTCAGGCCGGCTGCCGGTCTTCGGGGGTGGTGAGGGTGGAGACGCACTCCTCGAAGCCGCGGCGGAGCTGCGGGCGGTTGAGGTTGCGGCCGATGAAGACGATGCGCGACTTGCGGGGCGTGCCGGGCTTGGCGGGCGGGATGAAGTCCCCGTCCGCGATCATGTGCACGGCCTGGAAGGCGAAGCGGCGCTCCTCGCCCGGGAAGTACAGGATGCCCTTGGTACGCAGGATGTCCTGGCCGCGCAGCTGCAACAGGCCGCTGATCCAGGTGTTGAAGCGGTCCTGGTCGATCGGGCGGTCCACCTCGAAGGACATGGACACCACCTCGACGTCGTGGTGGCCGTGCTCCTCGGTCTCGAGGAACTCGGGCTCGCGCTCGAGGATGCGTTCGAGGTTGAAGGCCTCGCGCCCCAGCACCGCCTCGATCGGCACGTCGGAGCGGGTGGCGCGGCGGATCTCGACGGTCGGGTTGATGGCGCGGATGCGGCGTTCGACCGCGTCCGCCTCCTCGGGCGTGACGAGATCCATCTTGTTCAGGACGATCAGGTCGGCGAAGGCGATCTGCTCCTCGGCCTCCGGGCTGTCGGCGAGGCGCCGGGAGAGGTGCTTCGCGTCCACCACCGTCACGATGGAGTCGAGGCGGGTCGCGCGCCTCACGTCCTCGTCCACGAAGAAGGTCTGCGCGACCGGCGCCGGGTCGGCGAGGCCGGTCGTCTCCACGATGATGCCGTCGAACTTCTCGCGCCGCTTCATCAGCCCGCCGAGGATGCGCACGAGATCGCCGCGCACGGTGCAGCAGACGCAGCCGTTGTTCATCTCGAACACCTCCTCGTCGGCGTTCACGACGAGGTCGTTGTCCACGCCGAGTTCCCCGAACTCGTTGATGATGACGGCGTATTTCCGCCCGTGCCGCTCGGTCAGGATGCGGTTCAGCAGGGTGGTCTTGCCGGCGCCGAGATAGCCGGTCAGCACGGTGACGGGCACGGGCTCGCGGGTGTCGGACATCCTGGGCTCCGGGGCGGTCGGGTTCGGGGCGGTATATTGGGCCCGGGCGGCCGATGCGAGAGGGGGGCGGGCTTGCCGCAGGGGCGCCCCCGGCAGACCATCGGCGCATGACGGAGCTGCTCTTCTCGCCCTTCGCGCTCGGGCCGCACCGGCTGCGCAACCGCATCGCCCACGCCTCCATCACCACGCGGCTGCAGCAGGGCGGACGGGTGAGCGAGGCGCTCATCCGCTACCACGCCACCCGCGCGAAGGGCGGGGCGGCGCTGATCGTGAGCGAGCCGCTCGCCTTCCTCAGGCGCCAGACGCAGCCGAAGGTGCAGGTGTGGCACCCGGATGCCTTCGACGGCCTTGCCCGCTGGGCGGAGGCGATCCGCGCCGAGGGCAGCCTGCTGCTCGCGCAGCTGCAAGATCCGGGGCGCGGGAGGCACCACCCGGGGCGCTCGGCGGGCGCGATCGGGCCCTCGGCGCTGCCGGATGATCTGTCCTGGACCATGCCGCATCCGCTCTCCGCCGCCGAGGTCCGGGCGCTCGTGGCCGAGTTCGCGGAGAGTTCGGCGATCCTCGCCCGCGCCGGCTTCGCCGGCGTCGAGATCTCGGCCGGGCACGGGCACCTGTTCCACCAGTTCCTCTCGCCACACGCCAACCGGCGCGAGGACGACTACGGCGGCAGCCGGGAGGGACGCGCGCGGCTGCTGACGGACCTCATGGCCGCGCTGCGCGAGGCCTGCGGCGAGGGGTTCCTCGTCGGCCTCAAGCTGCCGGCGGAGGATGGCGTGCCGGGCTCGATCGACCTGGCGGAGGCGCAGGCCATCGCCGCGCTGCTGACGGGGGGCGCGGCGCGGCCGGACTACGTGACGTTCTGCCGCGGCGCGCATGCCCGCTCGCTCGAGGACCATCTGCCCGACCGCTACGGACCGCCCCTGCCCTGGCGCGGGCTGTTCCGCGCGCTCAGGCCGCATTGCCACGGCGTGCCGCTGATGGCGCTCGGGCGCATCACCGACCCGGCCGAGGCGGAGGCGTGGCTTGCCGCCGGCGAGGCGGAACTCGTCGGCCTCGGCCGGGCGCTGATCGTGGATCCGGAATGGGGGAACAAGGCCGCGCGCGGGCGCGCCCACGCCATACGCCACTGCCTTTCCTGCAACAGCTGCTGGGGCTACGGGGTGATGCACGGGCGCAGCATCGGCTGCGTCAACAACCCGCGGGTGGCTGCGGCGGACGAGCTTGCCGAGCGCTTCCCGCCGGCGCCGGCGCGGCGGCGGGTCGTGGTCGTCGGGGCGGGGGTGGCGGGGCTCGAGGCGGCGTGGGTGGCCGCCGCGCGCGGGCATGAGGTGACGCTGTTCGGCCGCAGCGCCGAACCCGGCGGGCGGACGCGGCTGCGCGCGCGGCTGCCGGGCGGCGAGA
>JANWXJ010000122.1 GCA_025055335.1 Acetobacteraceae bacterium | reverse complement strand
CCTCGCCGCCGGCTTCTTCGCCGCCGCCGCCTTCTTCGGCGCGGCCTTCCTCGCCGCCGGCTTCTTCGCCGCCGCCGCCTTCTTCGGCGCGGCCTTCCTCGCCGCCGGCTTCTTCGCCGCCGCCGCCTTCTTCGCGGCCGGCTTGCGGCCGGCGGTCGAGGCCTTGCGGGTGCCGGCGGCGCGGCGCGTGGTCCCCATCGCCATCGCCTGGGCGCGGGGGGTGGTTTCGGTCTCGTCGGTCACGGTGACTGTCTCCTTGAAGCAGCGTCGCTCTGCTGATGCGGTCGTGGGGCTGGGCGGGCATCCGTCATCGGTTGCCAGACCCTTCTGCCGAGAACCCCGGCACTGCGGGCTCGGACGGAGAAGCGCACGGCACGACGCACCGCGTCGCTCCATGCCCGGCGATGTCGCCGCCATGCGGGAGGGTGCCACTCCGTCCCACCGGCGGGAAAAGCCTGCGGTCCATCGACCGTCCTTCCCTGCTGCGCCGCGCACCGCTTCCGCGTCCTCCGCCTCGACATCCGGCGCCGCGTTTGCGGCGAATGCGAGGTTGCGAATCGCGCGTTCGGTGCGCGCGCGAATCACGCTATTCGCAACGGGTGAATCGTTGTCAACGGAATCTGCACGTGCACGACGGGCATTCTCGCGCATTCGTCGCGATGCGATGCAGCGACGCGACACCGGCGCGATGCCGGAGCGGTGTGCGCTGCCGCGCGCGGAGCGGAGGACTCCGCTCCGCGCGCGGCGAGAGCATGGTCAGCCGCGCTCGGCCAGCGGCACCACTGCCCGCTCCGGCACGCCGACATAGTGCGACAGCGGCCGGATCAGGCGGTTGTCGGCGGCCTGCTCGATCGCGTGCGCCGCCCAGCCGGTGATGCGCGAGCAGACAAAGATCGGCGTGAACAGCGGGATGTCGAAGCCCATCAGGTAGTAGGCGGGGCCGGTCGGGAAATCGAGGTTCGGGTGGATGTTCTTGCGCGCGAGCATCTCGGCCGCCAGCACCCGGCTGATCTCCATCCAGCGCCGGTCGCCCACCACCTCGGCCATCTTCTCGGCGTATTTCGTCATGGTCGGCACCCGCGAGTCCCCCGAGCGGTACACGCGGTGCCCGAAGCCCATCACCAGCGCCCGGTGCTCGAGCCGCCCCTCGATCCAGCCCCTGGCGTTCTCCACGCTGCCGATCTCGAGCAGCATGTGCATCACCGCCTCGTTCGCCCCGCCGTGCAGCGGCCCCTTCAGCGCCGCGATCGCCGCCGTCACGGCCCCGTGCAGGTCGGCCCCCGTGCTCACCACCGTCCGGGCGGTGAAGGTGGAGGCGTTGAACCCGTGCTCGGCATAGAGGGTGAGAGAGACGTCGAAGGCCTTCACCACCTCGGGCTGGGGCACCCGCCCGAACACCATGTGGAAGAAGTTCTCGGCGAAGCCGAGCGAGGGGTCGGGCGCGATCGGCGCCAGCCCCTTCGACACCCGGTGCGCCGCGGCGACGGCCGTCGGGATCCTCGCCAAGAGGCGCATCGCCTTCCGCCGCGTCGCGGGCTCCGACACGTCGGCGGCCTCGGGATCCTCCATCCCCATGAAGGAGACGGCGGTGCGGATCGCGTCCATCGGATGGGCATGCTTCGGGAAGGCGGCGATCAGCGCCGACAGCGCCGGGCTGATGGCGCGCTCCGCCCGCTCGGCGGCGGCGAAGGCTTCGAGCTCCGCCTTCGTCGGCAACTCGCCGTGCCACAGCAGATAGGCCACCTCCTCGAAGCGGCACTGCTCGGCCAGATCCTGCACCGGGTAGCCGCGATAGGTGAGGCTGTTCGTCTCCGGCATCACCTTGGAGACGGCGGTGGTGTCGGCGACGACGCCAACCAGGCCCTTGCGGATCTCGGGTTCGGTCATGGCTTCCCTCCGCCTTCAGAAGATGCCGGGCTTGCTGGCCAGAAGCGCGCCCTCCGGCAACGCGACGTTCAGCGCGTGCAGCTCGCCCGCCGGGATCCTCGCCAGATCCTGCACCGCATCGAGGAAGCGGTTCGCCTCGCGCGCGGTGATGATCCCCTCGGTCAGGGTGCGGAACTTGCGGATGTAGTCGGCCCGCCCGAACGGCCTCGCCCCGCGCGGGTGGGCGTTGGCCACCCCGAGCTCGTCCACGATCACGCTGCCGTCCTTCATCCGGATCTCGACGCGGCCGCCGAAGGCCAGCGTGTCGGGGTCCTTCGAGTGGTAGCGCTCGGTCCAGGCCGGATCCTCGCGCGTCTCGATCTTGTGCCACAGCCGGACCGTGTCCGGCCGGGCGGCGCGCTTCGGGGTGTAGCTGTCCACATGGTGCCAGCGCCCGTCCTGCAGCGCGACCGCGAAGATGTACATGATCGAGTGGTCGAGCGTCTCGCGGCTCGCCTTCGGGTCCATCTTCTGCGGGTCGTTGGCGCCAGTGCCGATGACGTAGTGGGTGTGGTGGCTGGTGTGGATGGTGATCTTCTCGATCGCCTCGAAGTCGGTGATCCGCTCCCGCATCCGGAAGGCGAGGTCGATCAGCGCCTGCGACTGGTACTCCGCGCTGTGTTCCTTCGTGTAGCTGTCCAGGATGGCGCGCTTGGGCTCGCCCGGCGCCGGCAGCGGCACGTGGTAGTAGACGGGGTCATAGACGGTCGCGCGCCCGTGCTTCTCCGCCTGCGTGCGGCCGGCCAGCACCCAGGCGATGACGGAATCCTCCCCCTCGTAGATCGGCGAGGGCGCGCCCTCCCCGCGCATGCAGCGGTCCACCGCCTCCACCGCGAGCTTCCCGGCATGGGCCGGCGCATAGGCCTTCCAGGAGGAGATCTCCCCCTTGCGCGACTGGCGGAAGGTGATCGCCGTGTGCACCGCCTGCTGGATCGCCTGGTAGATCACCTCCTGCTTGAGGCCGAGCAGCGTGCCGATGCCCGCTGCCGCGGCCGGGGCGAGATGGGCGATGTGGTCCACCTTGTGCTCGTGCAGGCAGATCGCGCGCACGAGGTCGATGTGGATCTCGTAGGCGGTGGCGATGCCGCGGATCAGGTCCTTCCCCGACCGCTCCATCGCCTGCGCCACCGCCAGAACGGGCGGGATGTTGTCGGCGGGGTGGGAATAGTCGGCGGCGAGGAAGGTGTCGTGCATGTCGAGCTCGCGCACCGCCGTCCCGTTCGCCCAGGCCGCCCATTCCGGGCTGAAGCGGCGGGCGGAGCGGATGCCGAACACCGTCGCGCCCCCCTTCCGCGGATGGCCCTCCGCCATGCCGCGCGCCGACACGACGGGGCGGCGGTTGATCGCCGCGATCGCCACCGCCGCGTTGTCGATGATCCGGTTGATGATCATCTCCGCCACGTCCTTCTGGACGGGCACCTTGTCCGCGGCCACCGCCGCCATCTTCCAGGCGAGCTGGTCCTCCCGCTTGAGCAGCGCCTTGGACGGATAGACCTTGACCGGGTGAAGCTGCATGGCGCGCGTCTCGTCCCTTGCCGTGTGGGTGCCGCGGGGCGCATCGCCCGCGCGTGCCGTCTGGTTTCCCCGCTTGCGCCACGGGGCGCCCGGCCTCTAGACCCGGACAACCCGCCTCACAAGCCGGGGGAAGCATGGCCGGAGAGATGCGTTTGGACCACCTGATCCGCGGCGACATCGTCACGCCCGAGGCCGTGCTGGCGGATGGCTGGATAGCCGTGTCGGGCGAGAGGATCGCCGCCATCGGCACGGGCGAGGCGCCGGAGGCCGCCGCCGTGCACGCCCATCGCGGCCGGCTGGTGCTGCCCGGCCTCGTGGACGGGCACATGCACACCTCCTCCCACACGGGGTGGGAGGGGATCGCCGGCGCCACGCGCTCGGCGGCGGCGGGCGGCATCACCACCGTCTGCGACATGCCCTACGACACCCCGCGCCCGGTGATGGACGCCGAGGCGCTGGCCGCGAAGATCGAGGCGGTGGGCCGCCACGCATATATAGACGTGTCGCTCTACGCGACGGTGCGGAAGTCGGGCGGGCTCGACCAGATCGCGCCCATGGCCTCCCTCGGCTGCACGGCGTTCAAGCTCTCCACCTTCGAGGTGGATCCTGTCCGCTTCCCGAGGATCGACCACGGCGAGATGCGCGAGGCGTTCCAGGAGATCGCCCGCACCGGCCGCATGGCCGCGATCCACAACGAGGACCAGGAGATCGTGCAGCGCCTGATCGCCGATGCCAAGGCCAGCGGCCGCACGGGGCCGGAGATGCACGCCGCGACCCGCCCGCCGCTTGCCGAACGGCTCGCCAACCTCGCGGTGTTCGAACTCGGCCTTGCCACCGGCTGCCACGTGCATCTGGCGCATTCCTCGCTTGCCGCCGGCTTCGACCAGGCGGCCGCGGCCCGCGCCGCCGGCGGCCGCGCGAGTGCCGAGACCTGCCTGCACTACCTCTGCATGACGAAGGAGGCGCTGCTCGCCCACCCCGGAATCGCCAAGTGCACTCCGCCCTTCCGGAGCGAGGCGGAGGTGGAAGGCTCCTGGGCCGCCCTGCTCGCCGGCCGCGTCGCCTACATCTCGACCGACCACGCACCCTGGCCGCTCTCCCGCAAGCGCTTCGCGGGAGACATCTTCGCCGTCGGCGCGGGCCTGACGGGGCTGCAGACGCTGGCCCCCCTGCTCTACACGCTGCTTGAGCGCCGCGGCCTGCCGCCCACCCTGATCGCCCGCTTCGCCGCCGAACGGCCCGCGCGCTTCCACGGGCTGTGGCCGAAGAAGGGCGCGCTGGTCCCGGGGGCGGACGCCGACATCTGCATCCTCGCCCGCGGGCGGTTCCGCTTCGACGCCGCGCGCATCGAGGACCGCGAGGAGCACCGCTGGTCGCTGTGGGACGGGGTGGAGATGTCGGCCCGTGTCGCGGAGACCTGGTCGCGCGGGGAGCGCGTGTGGGACGGCGAGCGGGTGCTCGCCGCCCCCGGCCGCGGGCGGTTCCAGCCCCGGCTGTCGGATGCCCCCGTCGAACCCGGCGCATGAGGCGCGGGCTGGCGCTGCTGGTGTCGCTGCTGCCGGCGCTGCCCGCCACGCTCGGAGCGGCCTCCCAGCATTCGGCGAGCGAGGCCGACCGCGTGCGCCGCCGTGCGCTCGGCACGGGCTGCCTCGCGGCTGCGGTCGGGCTCGTCCTGCCGATCGTGCCCGGCCTGCCGCCAGGTCCCGCAATGCCCGCGGCCGGCGCGGCGCTGCTGCTCCTGTCACTCGCGCTGTGTTGGCCGGCGTCGCAACCGGCGGAGGGGCCCGACGGCAGCACGGGGAAGCTGCCCGCCGCGCTGGCCGTGGTGCCCACCGCCCTCGCCGCCTCCGGCACGCTGCCCGACGCCATGGCCATCGCCCTGCTGTCCGCCGCCGTGGCCGCGCAACTGCTTGCGGCAGTGCTCCGGCTGGCCGGTCTGCCGGGGCGACGGCGCTGCGGCGGGTGGCGCTCGGTGCCGCGGTGCTGCTCGCCGCAGCGATGGCGGCGCCCCTGGCCGGCGTGCCGCCTTGGGCGGGCACGGTTGTCGTCCTGCTGATCGCCGCCACCCAGGCTGTCGGCTCGGCCGTCGCTCTCCTCGTCGCAGCACGTTCCAGTGACCGGCTGGACCGGGAGGTGCTCGTGCGTACGAAAGACCCTAGGCCCGCGACGATCGTCCTCCCGACGCAGCTTGCGCCTGACGCCGAGCGAACACCGGACGGCATCCCCGGCGCGGTGGTCCGCGTCGCCTTCCACCCCGCAAGCCGCTGCGCACCGTGTTCTACGGGAGGATGATCGAGGATCTCACCGGCTGGCGCGCCGCGGATCTGTGACGGCCGGATGCCCTCCTCGACCACGTAGCCCTGGCCGAACGGGATTCCCTCGTCGCCGCGATGGAGACGGCGACACGCCGCGGAGGGGCCTCGATCCGCCATCGCCTGCAGCGCGCCGACGGCAGCTGGCTGCCCGTGCGCACGACCTTTCGTCTGCTGCAGCGGATGCCGCAGGGCGGCGCCGACCTCGCCGGCTACCTGGAAGACGACACCGCCGACCGGCGCGCGCTGGAGCGCACCCTCGCCGCGGCCCGGCTGGCACAGGCAGGGGCCGTCGCGAACGACCTCCTGCCGGCAGTCCGGCGCGTTATGGCAGGCGCGGCGGCAGCCGAAGGTTCGTCCGGACCGCAATGGGATGCGGTGCGGGCGCCGATGGGCGATCTCGATCGGCCGGCGGCCCTCTCGGCGCCTGCCGGCTCCGGCCGCGGCGTTGCCGACCTGCGCGCCGCGCTGGAGGATGCCCTGGCCCTCCTTCGTCCACGTCTCGATCGTGCGGAGGCCTCGGCCGTCGCCGAGGTCGAGGAGGAGCTTCCACCTGTCGCCATGCCGGCACCGGAACTGACGCGGCTGCTGCTCGCCCTGCTGACGAACTCTGTGCAGGCGATCGAACGCGCCGGGACGGAGGATCGGCGCATCCGAGTATCGGTTTGGCGTGACACGGCGTCCGGACGCATCCACGCGTCGGTCGCCGACACCGCCGGCGGCATCCCGAGCGCGATCGTCGAGCGGGTATTCGATCCCTTCGTCAGCACCTTGCCGTCGGCGGAAAACCTCGGCTTCGGCCTCACGCTCGCGAGGACCATCGCCGAACAGGCAGGTGCGACCCTCTCGGTGCAGAACGAGGCGGGAGGCGTGGCCGCCCGGCTCACGTTCCCCTCCGCTGCATCACGACCGGCCGATGAAGCAGGACAAGCCGACGCGAAGCGCGCGGTTGCAGGCATCCCGCGCTTCGCCGGCTGAAGCGAAAGCGCGCGACCGGACGCGCCAGACGACGCCCTCCGCAGAGCTTACGCCGCGCTGCACGCTCGCGCCGACGTCTTCCACCAACGCGGCGTAGCGCGCGCATTCGCCGCAGGCTCACGGCCGCAACCTGTTCGCTCCGATGTGCCGAGAACTGGGCGTAGAACCGCGCTTCCCCGCGCTCGCGCTCCGTGCCGGGCGCGACCATGGGCATCGCCTGCGACAGCGCAGGGCGGTCGCCGAGCGCGGCGTCGGGCAGCATCGGGTCGAGGGACGCCACCCGCACAGCCCGCCGTTCGTCGGCCGCGAAGCCGCCCTCGGAAGAGGGCGGGGCGGCGACACCCTCCTCCCCCTCCGGACGCGCAGCGGAGTCGAACCGCATCCCCTGGTCGGCCATAGCTCCGGCCCGCCGCTGCGCCCTGGGCGGCAGCGGCGGCGCCGGCGCCGGAAAATTCTCGGCTGCGGGCGGAGGAGGCAGCAGAACGACCGGCCTCGCCTGGCCGGCAGCATCGATGACCGGAGGCAGGGGCTGCGGCTGCGCCGGGGCGGGGGCCCATCCGCCGCTGGCACCCGGACGCGGCGCCTCACCACGCGGAGGCGAGGCCAGAGCGCGGGAGAGCGCCTCGAGATTGGCGGCCGTCATGCCCTCCGGAGAGACGGCGGCACCCTCGTTCGCACGGCCTGCGGCAGCGAGCGCGATCGCGAGATTGTTCTCGATCCGCGGGGTGACATCCGGCCGGTTCGCCAACGGCTGAAGCAGCGCAACGGCCTCCTCGGCACGGCCGGTCAGCAGCAGGGACAGGGCGAGGTTGTTCGCCACAACCGGATCATCGCCGGCGATGTCAAGCGCCGCGCGGTAGGCCCGGTGGGCCTCCTCGTGCCGGCCCAGGTGATCGAGCACGACACCCTGGCCATCGAGCGCTGCGACGAGACGCGGAGAGAGGGCCGCCGCCCTCTCGAAGTGCGACAGCGCCTCCTGCAACCTGTCCTCCCGCACGCGCAGGCGGCCCATAGCGACATGCACCTCGGGATTCGTCGGCGCTATCCGTAGCGCGGCCTGCGGCACCACCTCCGCCTCGGGGTAGCGTCCGGCGCGCGACAGCGCGTTGGCGTAGCGCTCCTGCACCAGCGGGTCATTGGGCGCCGCCTCGGCCGCCGAGGCGAGAAGGTTGAGGGCGAGATCCGGCCGACCGCTCTGCTCGGCAACCTGGGCGATCCGCAAGCGTGCGTTGGCGTCGGCGTCGCGCACCTCGGACCGGGTCCCGCCGGCGGCGAGGGCGGCAGCCAGCAGGCCGGCGAGAACCACCCGCCCTGGGATCCGGAGTCGTTCGGGACATGTGTGTGGAGCGGCCCCCAATTCGACCGGACAGGCGGCATAGCCCGGAGGGGCTAGGTTCACGCCTAGGTCCTGGACTCAAAGCGTGTCCAGAAGCGGATGGCGGCGAGTGCTGCGGTGGTGAGGTCGTTTCGTGCGAGCTTGTCGAAGCGTGTGGCGGGTCGGCGGAAGTGCTTGAGTCGGTTGAAGCATCGCTCGATCAGGTTGCGCTGTCGGTAGAGCGCTGGCGCCACGGTGATCTGCTTGCGCGTCGGCCGCGTTGTCGGCACATGGTCACGCCCGCCTGCGGCGCGGATGCGCTGGCGGACCTCGTTGTAGTCGTAGCCGCGGTCGGCCACGACGTCGCTGCCTGGGGCGAGGCCGGCGAGCAGGTCCGGCACGGCGCGCATGTCTGCGGCCTTGCCCGCGGAGAGGGCCAGGCGCACCGGCAGGCCGCGGGCG
>JANWXJ010000087.1 GCA_025055335.1 Acetobacteraceae bacterium | reverse complement strand
CCCCGTCATCAGCGGCACGCGCAGCAGCGGGTTCCAGTCCCGCCCGCCGGCCTCCAGCAGCAGCACCCGACAAGACGGATCGGCCGACAGCCGGTTGGCCAGCACGCAGCCGGCCGAACCGGCACCGACGATGATGAAGTCCGCGCTCTCCCTCACGGCCGTGGAGGCAACGCCGCGCCGCCGCACCGCGCAAGCCCCCTCATCGCCGCGCCAGCCCGGCGGCGATTGGGATCGCAAGGAGGCAGAGCCCCGCCGCGAACCACCAGGCGCCTCCGCCGAAGGCCGCATAGAGCGGCCCCGCGGCGAAGGTGACCACCCCGATGAACAGCCCGGGCCCGAGGGCCATGTGCAGGGTCTGCGCCGTGCTCGCCTGGCCCGGAGGGGCAAGCGCGAAGACGAGCCGCATCGCGGCGAGGTGCATCATCCCGAAGCTCGCCGCGTGCAGCGCGTTGGCAAGGAACAGCGCCGGCAGCCACACCGTCTCGGCGAAGATCCCCCAGCGCAGCGCGGCGAGGGCGGCCGCCGCCAGCGCCAGCCGCCGCGGCCCCATGCGCTCGACGAGGCGGCGGCCGAACAGGAACAGGCACACCTCGGAGCCGACGGCGGTGGCCCACAGCAGCCCCACCATGAACGGGCTGATTCCCGCCGCCTGCCAGTGGATGGCCGAGAAGGTGTAGAAGATCGCGTGGCTGCCCTGCAGCAGCCCGCTCACCACGATCACGCGCGCAAGCCCCGGGAAGCGCAGCGCCGCGGCGAGCGGCACGGCGGCGCGCCCGGCCGTCTCGTGCTCGTCGCGCGGCAGCAGCCAGGCCGCTCCGGCGGCGCCGACCAGCAGCACCGCGTAGAGGTAGGGGATCACCTCGGTCGAGAAGGCGCCGACCGCCCAGCCCGCCCCCGCCGAGGCGAGGATGAAGGCGACCGAGCCGATGCCCCGCACCACCCCGTAGTCGAAGCCCTTGCCGCGGCGGGAGCCGACGACGGTCACGGTCTCTGCCAGCGGGGCGAGGCTGCCGCTCGGCACCGCGTTCAGCACCGCAACCAGCAGCAGCAGCGCGAAGCCGCTGACGGCGCCGTAGAGCAGCCCCGTTCCGGCCGCCAGCAGGCAGCCCGCGATCAGCACGCGCCGGGCGCCGAGCCCCCGGTCGGCGAGCCTGCCGGCGGGCGGCCCGCAGATGAGCCGCGTGAGGGCCGCAAGCGCCAGCACGACCGAGACCTGCTGCGGGTCGAGCCCGCGATCGGCCAGGAAGGCGGGCAGGAAGGGCAGGGTGACCCCGATCGAGGGGAACAGCAGGCAGAGAAGCAGCGCATGGCGGAGGGCGGGCGGCATCGGCGGCCCCAGCATCGCAGGCGGGCGGCGGATGAACGAGTGCGTTCAGCGCCGGGGCGGCAGGAGAATAATGCCAGGCTGCGGCTGGCCCTGCGGCCAGGGGGTCGCGGGCAGGATGCCTTCGCCGCAGGGGGGGCGCAGCGCGCCGCAGTCCCAGCGGAACAGGTCGGGCAGCCCGGTGATCTGCCCGCCGCGCTCGAAGCGGCATTCGCACAGCCGCCCGGCGATGCAGGCGAGGGTGCCGAGCCGCTCGGCCTCGCAGCGCGGCGGCTCCTGCGCCGAGACGGGCAGGGCGGAGAGCAGCAGGACGGCAAGGGCGCGCATGGCGGCAAGCCTGCGCCGCTCGCCGTCAACACCCGGTGAACGCCACCGCCCGCGCCAGCGCGGCCCGGAACATCGGGGGCGTCAGCCGCCCCGTCTGGGTGTTGTAGCGGCTGACATGGTAGCTATCCACGAGCATCAGGCCGGGCCGCGGCGCGTGCTCGGCGCCATGGGCGAAGCGGAAGGCCGAGGGCCTGAGGCCGAGCGCCCGCAGCACCGCCCCGTGCGCCACGCCGCCGAGCGCGAGCACGGCGCGAAGCCGCGGCATCGCCGCGATCTCCGCCGCCAGGAAGCCGTTGCAGGCGCGGATCTCGGCCGGCAGCGGCAGGTTCGCGGGCGGCACGCAGCGCACGGCGTTGGCGATGCGGCAGCCGGTCAGGCGCAGCCCGTCCTCGGGCGATTCGGCATAGGCGCCCTCGGCCAGCCCGGTCTCGAGCAGCGTCGCGTAGAGCAGCCGGCCGGCGTAGTCCCCGGTGAAGGGCCGCCCCGTCCGGTTGGCGCCGCGCAGCCCGGGCGCCAGCCCGACGATCAGCAGCGGCGCCTCGAGCGGGCCCCAGGACGGCACCGGCGCGTTGTGCCACGCCGGCTGCTGCGCCCGTGCCGCGGCGCGGAACGCGACCAGCCGGGGGCAGAGCGGGCAGTCGCGGGCAGGGGAGGGCGGGGCTGCGCTCATGCCGGCGGGCGCAGCATGGGCAGCACGCTTGCCGCCAGCAGCGCCCCCATCGCCACGCTGAAGGCGCGGAACGCCCGCGGCGAGGAGAGCACCCGCCGCAGCGCCGCCCCGAACCACGCCCACACGAGCAGGCAGGGCAGCGACACGGCGGCGAACAGCAGCGCGAGCACGAGGCTTCCAGCCACCATATCCGCCCCCGGCGGCACGAAGGCGCCGAGCGCCGCGACCGCGATCAGCCACGCCTTCGGGTTCACCCACTGGAACCCGGCGGCGCCGAGGAAGCCCATAGGCGGCCGCGCCTCGGCCTCGCCCGGCATCGGCGCGGTGGCGATGCGGAAGGCGAGCCAGACGATCCACAGGAACGCCGCCATGGAAAGCAGCCCGCGGACCTGGGCGCTTGCCTGCACCGGTACCGCAAGCCCGAGCCCGAGCGCCACCAGCATGGCGGGGAAGCCGACCGAGATGCCAAGCATCATCGGCAGGGCCGCGCGCAGCCCGCCCGACGCCGAGGCCGCCGCGACCATCAGCACATTCGGCCCCGGGGTGATCGAGGACGCGACGGCGAAGACGGCGGCGGCGAGCAGGTCCATCGGCGCAAGCATGTCAGCGGTCCTGCCCTGTCCGCCAGCCCGCCCCGCGCGGGTCAGCCCCGCGCGGCGGTGAAGGCGTTGAAGGTCTGCAGCGTGTAGGTGTCCTTCACGCCCGGCACGGTCTGCAACCGCTCGACGACGAACAGGCCGATGTCCTGATCGGGCTGGAGGTAGAACTTTCCGATCAGGTCGTACTGGCCGGAGATGGAGTGCATCTCCGACAGTTCCTCGATGGTGTCGGCCATCTCGCGCGCGACCCGATAGGCCGCGCCCATCTCGCACTTGATCATGACGAAGATCGCCCGCATCGCCCGCTCCCGCCGCATGTCCGCGCGGCACGGATAGCGCCGCGCGGCCCGGCGCGGAAGGGTGGGCCGCTCGCTTGACAGGCGCAACCAGCGGCGGAAGCCTGCCCGCCGCACGCAAGGGGGGAAGCGCCATGGCGGTGATAGACGTCCACACCCACATGCTGTCGGACGCCTGGGTGGCGACGCTGCAGGCCCATGGCGGCCCGCGCTACGACGTGCGTACCGTCATCGGCGGCCAGCGCGCCGTGCACCTCGACGGCGCGCCCTTCATGACCCTCACCCCCGGCATGTTCGACTACGGCATGCGGGTGGCCATGATGGATGAGGTCGGCATCGACATCTCCATCGTCTCGCTCACCTGCCCCTCGGTGTATTGGGGCGGGCGCGAGGTGTCGCGCAACGCCGCGCGCGCCATCAACGACGATATGGCCGCGGCGCAGCGTTCCTACCCGAGGCGGATCCGCTTCTTCGCCACCCTGCCCTGGCAGCACGCGGGCGATTCGATCGAGGAGTTGAAGCGCGCGGCCGACCTCGGCGCCGTCGGCGTCATGGTGCTCGGCAACATCGCGGGGATGCACCTGACGGACCCCGCCATCGCCCCGGTGTGGGAGGAGATCGACCGCCGCGGCCTGCCCGTGCTGCTGCACCCGACGGTGCCGCCCGGCTACGCCGACCAGGCGCTCGAGACCTACAACCTCGTCGCCTCCGTCGGCTTCATGTGGGACACGACGCTCGCGGTCTCCCGCATGGTCTACGACGGCTTCTTCGACCGCTACCGCAACCTCAAGCTCATCGCCGCCCATGCCGGGGCGACGCTGCCCTACCTCGCCGGCAGGCTCGACCGCTGCCACGAGATGATGCCCGCCTGCCGCGTGAGGATCAGCGACCGCCCGAGCGAGCACCTGAAGCGCATCTGGTACGATTCCATCGCCTACACGCCGGAGGCGCTCGCGCTCTGCGTCGCGTTCGCCGGCGCGGACCGTGTGCTGTTCGGATCCGACTATCCGCACAACATCGGCGATCCGAAGGGGCTGCTCGCGCTGCTCGACACGCTCGATCCGGCGGCGCGCGAGGCGGTGCGCGGGGCCAACGCGGCGCGCATCTTCGCCCTCTGATGCGCCGCGCGAACACCGCCGAAGCGATCGCCGACGGGCTGATCGCCAACGGCATCGGCACCGTCTACGGCCTGCCGGGGGTGCAGAACGACCCCTTCTTCGACGCGCTGTTCCACCGCCGGGACCCGCTGCGCGTGATCCACGCCCGGCACGAGCAGGGGGCGGCCTACATGGCGCTCGGCGCGGCCCTCGCCACCGGCGAGCCGCAGGCCCTGTCGGTGGTGCCGGGCCCCGGGCTGCTCAACGCCGCGACCGCGCTCGCCACCGCCTATTCCGCCCATGCGCCGGTGCTCGCCCTCGTCGGGCAGATCGCGCTGCAGCAGATCGGGCGGATGACCGGCCAGCTGCACGAGGTGCGCGACCAGTCGGCGATCCTCTCCAGCATGACCGGCTCGCACAGCCTGATCGCCGGCCCCTCCGAGGTTCCGGCCGCGCTCGCCCGCGCCTTCGCCACACTCCGCGCCCCGCGCAGGCGCCCCGCCGGAATCGAGGTGCCGATGGATGTGTGGCAGCGAAGCGCGCCGCTGCCCGCCCCCGCCCGGATCCCGGCGCCGGAGCCGCCGCCCGTGGACGAGGACGCCGCCGAGCGCGCGGCGAAACTGCTGGCCGAGGCCGAACGCCCGCTGATCCTGATCGGCGGCGGCGCGCTGGATGCGGCGGCGGAGCTTGCGCCGCTGGCCGAGGCCCTCGCCGCCCCGGTCGGGGCCTACCGCATGGGCAAGGGCGTGCTGCCCGGATCGCACCCGCTGGCCGCCAACCTGCCGCAGGCCCACGCCTTCTGGGCCGAGGCGGATGTCGTGCTCGCCGTCGGCACGCGGCTGCAGCTGCCCCTGCAGGCCTGGGGCACCGACAAGGCGCTGAAGATCATCCGCCTCGACGCCGAAGCCGCGGAGCTCGACCGCATCGCGCCCCCGGCGCTCGGCATCGTGGGGAATGCGGCGCCGGTGCTGCGGGCCATCCTCCGCCATCTTCCGCGCCACCTGCGCGCCCGCCCCGGCCGCGCCGAGCATGTGGCCGAGGTGAAAGCCAGGGTGGCGGCGAGGATGCGCGAGGCGCTCGGGCCGCAGCTCGACTGGCTCGCCGCCATGCGGGAGGCGCTGCCGGAGGAAGGGGTGTTCGTGGACGAGCTGACGCAGCTCGGCTACGTCGCCCGCCTCGCATGGGACTGCCCGGCGCCGCGGCGCTTCCTCTCCTCCGGCTACCAGGGCACGCTCGGCTACGGCTTCGCCACCGCCCTCGGCGCCCAGGCGGCGCTGCCGGACCGCCCGGTGCTCTCCATCTCGGGCGATGGCGGCTTCCTGTTCACCGCGACCGAACTCGCCACCGCCGTGCAGCACGGAATCCCGCTGGTGTCGGTGGTGTTCGACGACGGCGCCTTCGGCAATGTCCGCCTGTTCCAGAAGACCTCCTACGGCAACCGCCTCATCGCCTCGGATCTCCGGAACCCGTCCTTCCCGAAACTCGCCGAGGCGTTCGGCGCCGATGCGCCGACCGCCCGCAGCCCGGCCGAGCTGCGGGATGCGCTGGCGCGCGCCTTCGCCGCCCGCCGCCCGACGGTGGTGACGGTGCCGATGGGCGAGATGCCGAGCCCCTGGCCCTTCATCTTCCTGCCCCGGGTGCGCGGGGCGTGACGGACGCCTTCGCCGCCCTGCTCGGCCCCTTGGGCTGGCTGACCGGCGCCGACGCCGCCGCCTATGCCCGCGACTGGACCGGCGACTGGCAGGGCGAGCCGATCGGTGTCGCGCGCCCGCGCGATAGGGCGGAAGCGGCGGCGCTGGTGCGGCTGTGCGCGGCCAGGGAGGTTGCGCTGGTTCCGGCCGGCGGCCGCACGGGCCTGACCGGCGGCGCGGTGGTCGGCGAGCGTCCGGCGATCGTCGTCAGCCTGGAACGCATGGCGGCGATCCGCGCGCTGGACGCGGTGGAAGGCACCATCGTCGCCGAGGCGGGCTGCGCCATCGCCGCCCTGCAGCGCGCCGCCGCCGAGGCGGGGCGGCTCTTCCCGCTCTCCTTCGGCGCCGAGGGCAGCGCGACGGTGGGGGGTGCGCTCTCCACCAACGCCGGCGGCATCCGCGCGCTGCGCTACGGCTCGGCGCGCGACCTGTGCCTCGGCATCGAGGCGGTGCTGCCCGACGGGTCGCTGCTCGACGAACTGCGCCGCGTGCGGAAGAACAACACCGGCTACGACCTGCGCCACCTGCTGATCGGCGCGGAAGGCACGCTCGGCCTCATCACCGCCGCCGCCTTCCGCCTCGCCCCGCCCTTGCGCGTGCTGGAAACCGCGCTGGTCGCGGTGCCCTCGCCGGCGGCGGCGCTCGCGCTGTTCGCGCGGCTTGACGAGGGCGGGGCCGATCTCGTCGCCTTCGAGCTGATCGGCGCGCTGCCGTGGGGTGCGGCGCTCGCCCGCGGCCTGCGCGCGCCGCTGCCCGAGGGCCCGCCCTGGTGGTGCCTCGTCGAGGCCGGCTCGCCCGACGCGTCGCGACCGCTGCGGCCGATGCTGGAGGCGCGGATCGCCGCGGCGCTGGAGGCCGGCGAGGCCACCGACGCCACCTTCGCCGACAGCGAGGCCGCGCGCGCGCATCTGTGGAAGATCCGCGAGACGATCCCGGAAGGCACCCGCGCCCTCGGCCCCGCCTTGCCCACCGACGTCGCGGTGCCCGTCTCGGCCGTGCCGGAGTTCCTCGCCCGCGCCGAAGCCGCGCTGGCACGCGGCTGGCCCGAAGCGCGCTTCGTCGCCTTCGGCCATCTCGGCGACGGCAACATCCACATCGTCGCCCTCGGCCCCGCGGGCGAGGAGCAGAAGGCGTGGAAGCGCCGCCTCGCCGCCGCGGAGGAGGCGATCAACGACATCGCCGTCTCCCTCGGCGGCTCCTTCAGCGCCGAGCACGGCATCGGCCGCTCCAAGCTCGCGGCGATGCGCCGCCTGAAGCCGCCGCCCGCGCTGGCCGCCATGCGCGCGATCAAGGCGGCGCTCGACCCGCGCGTGCTGTTCAACCCGGGCACGCTGATCCCGGATGGCTGAGGCCGATCCCCTGACCGGCCTTCCGGTCGGCGAGCCCGTCTGCCTGCGCCCGCTGCCCGCGTCGCTCCGCGCCACGCTCGCCGGCCGCCATGTGACGCTCGATGCCCTCTCGCCCGACGATGCGGACGCCCTCTTCGCCGCGACGCAGGGCCCAGGCACCGAGGCGCTGTGGCAATACCTGCGCGAGCCGCCCTGCCCGGACCGCGCCGCCTTCGCCGCGCAGATCGCCGACAAGGCGGCGTCGGCGGACCCGCTGTTCTTCGCCATCCGCCGGGGCGGCACGGCGGTCGGCCACGCCGCGCTGATGCGGATGGATGTGCCGAACCGCGTGATCGAGATCGGCCACATCCTCTTCGCTCCCGCGCTGCAGCGCACGCCGGCGGCGACCGAGGCGATCCGCCTGCTGCTCGGCCATGTGTTCGACACCCTCGGCATGCGCCGCTGCGAGTGGAAGTGCGACGCGCTGAACGCCGCCTCGCGCCGCGCCGCGCTGCGCCTCGGCTTCGCCTATGAGGGCACCTTCCGCCAGCACATGGTGGTGAAGGGCCGCAACCGGGACACGGCGTGGTTCGCGCTGCTCGACCGCGAATGGCCGCGCGCCCGCACGGCGCTCGACGCCTGGCTCGATCCCGCGAACTTCGACGCCACGGGGGGGCAGCGCCGCTCCCTCGGGGCGATCCGCGCGGCACTGTAAATCCTTCACAATTTCACGGCGGCGGCGGCAAATCCGCGCACGGCTTTGCCCGCGCGGGGCGCATTCGCCGCTTCATCGCGGGCGCGCCGCGCGTCACATCCCTGGCCCCACCAGCCGGAGGCCGCAACGACGATGCTGACCCGCCGCACCGCCCTCGCCGCGCTCCTCGCCGCGCCGCTCGCCAGGCCCGCGATCGCCACGCCCTGGCGGCCCGACCGCCCGATCGAACTCACCGTCGGCTTCGCCGCCGGCGGCGGCACCGACATCGTGGCCCGGCTGTTCGCCCGCTTCCTGCAGCCGAAGCTCGGCGTGCCGATCACCGTGGTCAACCGCCCGGGCGCGGGCAGCGAACTCGGCATGGCCCATGTGGCGCGCAGCCGCCCCGACGGCCACACCCTCGGCATGACCAACATGCCCGCCTTCGTCACCATCCCGATCGAGCGGCGCGCGCAATACACCCTAGACAGCTTCGCCTTCGTCGGCGGCATCATGAACGACCCGACGGGCATCGTGGTGCGCGACGACAGCCCGATCCACAGCCTGGCCGACCTGATCGAGGCCGCCCGCGCCCGCCCCGAGCGGATCACCGTCTCCACCTCCGGCATCGGCACCGACGACCATCTCATGATGGCGATGCTCTCGGCCGAGACGGGGGCGCGCTTCACGCTGGTGCATTTCAACGGCGCGCCGATCCAGCGCAACAACCTGCTTGCCGGCAATGTGCAGGTGAACACCATGAGCGTGGGCGAGGTGATGCCGAACCCGGAGCGTTTGCGCTTCCTCGTGCATGGCGGGCGCGAGCGCAGCCGCTTCGCCCCCGAAGTGCCGACCTTCCGGGAATCCGGCCTCGACATCGAGATGTATTCGGAACGCGGGATCGTGGCCCCTGCCGGAACGCCTGCCCCCATCCTCGAGCGGCTGCGCGAGGCGGTGGCGGAGGCGGCGGCCGATCCGGCGACGATCGCCGCCTTCGAGGCGCAGTTCATCCTGCCGAACTACGAACCCGGCCCCGCCTTCGAGGCGCGCATGCGCAGCGTCCAGGGCCGCTACGCCGAACTCTGGCGCCGCGCGCCCTGGATCAACGCCTGATCGGCGGGTGCCGCGCGTCCCGCGCTATTGTGGCGGGATGCCGGCGGCGCGCACCAGGGCCGCCCAGCGCTCGGCGTCGCTCTCGATCAGGGCCGCCAGCGCCTCCGGCGTCATCGGCATCGGCGTGACGCCGACCTGGCGCAGGCGCCCGGCCATCTCCGCATCGTTCAGCGCGGCGTTCACCGCCGCGTTCAGCCGCCGGATGACGGCCTGCGGCGTGCCGGCCGGCGCCACCACCGTCTGCCACGCCTGCAGCGCGAGGCCCTCATAGGTCTCGGACAGGGTGGGGACGCCGGGCGACGGCTCGTGCCGCTCCGGCCCCGAGACGGCGAGCGCGCGCAGCCGCCCGGCCTGCAGCTGCGGCAGCGCGACCGCGGCATCCAGCCACATCGCGTCCATCCGCCCGCCGATCATGTCCGTCACGGCCTGGGTGCTGCCCTGGTAGGGCACATGCGGGATGTCGAGCCCCTCGCGCTGCTTCAGCATCTCCATCAACAGGTGATGCGCCGTGCCGATCCCCGGGGAGGCGTAGGAATAGCCGCCCGGCCGCGCACGGATGGCGGCGACGAAGCCGCGCACGTCCTGCGCCGGGAAATCGGGGCGCACCACGAGGTAGAAGGTGACGGTGCCGAGCATCGCGATCGGCGCGAAATCGCGGAACGTGACGGGCGGGGCGATCCGCATCGCCGGCCCGATCCCGAGCGTGGTGGAGGTGGCGATCAGCAGCGTGTGCCCGTCCGGGGCGGCCCGCGCCGCGGCCTGCGCGCCGACCAGCGTGCCGCCGCCCGGCCGGTTCTCCACCACCACCGGCTGCGGCAGGCCGCGCCCCACCACGTCGGCGACGAAGCGGCCGAGCACATCCGTCAGCCCGCCCGGCGGGAAGGGGACGATGAGGCGGATCGGCCGCTCCGGCCACGCCCCTTGCGCACGCGCGGGTATCGGGAGGAGGAGGAGGCCGGCGAGCAGGGCGCGGCGCGTCGTCATCGGCTCAGCCCCGCTCGAAGGCGCGCGGGGTGCGCGGGCCGTGCTCGGCCGCCTCCGGCCGGTGCCAGGGCTTCGGGGTGACGTCCTCCGGCGTGTAGGGGCCGGACACGCCGGTGACGGGCCCGCCCGCCACCGTCACCCGGTCCATGCTGCGGCGCTGCGGATAGTAGTCGTGCGGCGCGTAATGCTGCACCGAGCGGTTGTCCCACATCACCACCATGTCCTTCTCCCACCGCACGCGCAGCTGGTATTCGGGCACCTTCGCCTGGTCGAACAGGAAGCGGAGGATCGCGGCGCTCTCCTCCTCCTTCAGCCCGACGATGTGGGTGGTGAACTGCGGGTTGACGTTCAGGATGCGCCGGCCCGTCTCCGGATGGACGCGCACGATGGGGTGGCGGGGGTTGGGGAAGCGGTCCTCGATCTCGCGCAGCCGGGCGCGCTGGGCGGGATCGCTCATGTCGAACAGGCTGCGGAAGGGCTTGAAGTCGTGCACCGCCTCGAGCCCGTGGATGTAGGCCTTCATCCGTTCCGACAGCCCGCGGTAGGCCGCCGTCATGGAGGCGAAGACGGTGTCTCCGCCGACCTTCGGCACGATGTGGGCGCGCAGGATCGTGCCCATCGGAGGTTCGGCGCGGAAGGTCTCGTCGGCATGCCAGCAATCGGTGCGCGAGGGCGGATTGTCCGCCGAGTAGTCGAGGACGATCACCTCCGGCTTGTCGGCCCGGTTCGGCGAGAACGGATGCACCGAAAGCGGGCCGAACATCCGCCCGAAGGCCATCTGGTCCTCGAGGGTGATGTCCTGCCCGCGCAGCACGATCACCTCGTGCTCGAGCAGCGCCGCGCGCACGGCCGCGAACTGCCCGGGCGTGATGCGCGAGAGGTGCAGGCCCCGGATCTCGGCGCCGATGTGGCCGTTGAGCGGAACCACCTCGACCGCGCCTTCCACCGCAGCAAGCGCGCCGGACATGGCTTCCTCCCGCCCCGGCCGCATTGCCTGCCGTGAGGCCGGGGCTTATGCGTTGCTGCCGCGAAGCGTGCGCCGCCGCGGCGCGCCCTGTCAACCGCGCCAGCCCGGAGCCCCCGCATGACCGAGGTCACCGCCGCCCGCCTCCTGCTCGACGGCCTCGCCGAGAGCGGCATCGAGTACCTGTTCTGCAACCTCGGCACCGACCACGTGACGCTGATCGAGGAGCTCGCCGACCCGCCTGCGGGCAACCGGCCGTGGCCTCGCCCGATCCTCTGTCCGCACGAGACGGTGGCGGTGCACATGGCCGGCGGCTACGCGGCGATGACGGGCAGGGGCCAGGCCGCGCTCGTCCATGTGGACGCGGGCACCGCCAACGCCGCGATGGCGATGCACAACCTGATGCGGATGCGGATGCCGGTGCTGCTGATGGCCGGCCGCGCCCCCTACGCCAGCCGCCGGGAGGTTCCGGCCGGCCGCGATTCCTACGTGCATTTCGTGCAGGATCCGTACGACATCCGCTCGATCGTCCGCCCCTACACGAAATGGGAATACGACCTGCCGCACGGGGCGGTGGCGAAGGAGCTTGTCGCGCGCGCCTGGGCCGCGATGCAGTCCGACCCCAAGGCGCCGGTGTTCCTGACGCTGCCGCGCGAGGTGCTGGCCGGGCGGCTCGATGCCTCGCGCCTGCCCTCCTACCCCCCGGAACGCTTCCCGCCCGTCGCCGCCGGCGGTGCCGACCCGGCGCTGATCGCGCGCGTTGCGGATGCGCTGATCGCCGCCGAGCGGCCGGTGGCCTTCACCTCCTATCTCGGCCGCAGCGCCCGGGCGGTGGCCGCGCTGTCGGCGCTGGCAGAGGAGGCCGGCCTCCGCGTCGTCTGCTTCAACGCGGGCTGGATGAACATCGCCGCCGACCACCCCTGCTTCGCCGGCTTCGATCCCGGGCCCTTCGTGCCCGCCTGCGACGTCGGACTGATGCTCGACACCGACGTGCCCTATGTGCCCGCGAACGTGCAGGAGAACCCCGCCACGCGCTGGTTCCAGATGGATGTGGACCCGCTGAAGCGCGACACCCCGCTCTGGACCTTCCCGGCCGAGGCGCGCATCGCCGGCGACACCGCCATCCTGCTCGAGCAGCTGCTGGCGTCCTGGCGCAGCCGCGCCGATGCCGCCGCCCGCGCCCGCGCCGCCGCGCGCGTCGCCTCCTTCGCCGCGGAGAACACCGCCCGTGCCGCGCGCATCGCCGCGGCCGCGGCAGATCCCGGCCGGCCCGACGCGATCAACCCTGCCTACGCGCTCTCCCGCCTCGGCGCCGCGCTGGCGCCCGAGGACATCGTGCTGAACGAGGCGGTGCGCTCCGGCCCGGCGGTGCAGGACCAGATCCCGCGCAGCCTGCCGCTCACCTATCTCGGGCTCGCCGGCGGCGGGCTCGGCTTCTCCGGCGGCATGGCGCTCGGCATCAAGCTCGCGCGGCCGGAGGCGCGGGTGGTGAACATCGTCGGCGACGGCACCTTCACCTTCACCTCGCCCGATGCGGTCTATCAGGTGGCGGCGGCGGAGGGGCTGCCGATCTTCACCGTGGTGCTCGACAACCGCGGCTGGCAGGCGGTGAAGGACGCGACGAAGCGCGTGCATCCGGCCGGCGCGGCGGCGCGGACCGACCGCTTCCTCTCGCGCCTCGATGCCGCGAAGGAACGCCGCTTCGAGGAGGTTGGCCGCGCCTTCGGCGCCCATGCCGAGCGGGTGGCGGAGCCTCCGGCGCTGGATGGCGCGATCGCCCGCTGCCTTGCGGCGGTGGATCAGGGGCGTTCGGCGGTGCTGACGATCCGCGTCGCGCCGCTGTAGCCGTTCGCATTAACTGTAGCCGTTCGCGTTAACGAAGTTCACTTCTTCGTGGTCCGCCTCGACCCCTTTGTTTGCGTCCGCTACCGTTAACGCATCGTTAGCAACGCGGAGTCGACCGATGCCGGACGCCGAGATCCTCCCCTTCCCGGACAACGGCCGGGCGCGGCTGGCCCGCGCCCTGGCACGGCTGAACGCGGCGCTGGAGGACCAGGCGGCGGCGGTGCGGGACTTCCGCGCCGCGGTGTTCGACCTGAAGGCGGAGGTTGGCCGCCTTGACGACGGGCTGCAGGCCTATCGCGCGTCGCTCGAGGACACCGCGCTCAGCGTGATGCAGGCGCGCGCGACGGTCCGCCGGCTGGAGCGGAGCGCCGACGCCCTCGCCGCCGCGTGCCGCTGACGCGCGGCGGGTTCACTCCGCCCGCGGTTCCGGCTTGCCCATCAGCGAGATGAGCTTCTCGATCGCCGTCGCCTTGTCCGTCCCGTCTAGTGCCGCGAGCTCTGCCGCCAAGCGGTCGAGCGCCTGTTCGTAGATCTGCCTCTCGCTGAAGGACTGGTCCGGCTGGCCGGCGTTGCGGTGCAGGTCCCGCACCACCTCGGCGATCGCGAGCGGGTCGCCGGAGTTGATCTTCGCCTCGTATTCCTGCGCCCGGCGGGACCACATGGTCCGCTTGATGCGGGCGCGCCCGCGCACCGTCTCCAGCGCCTCGTCCATCACCTTGCGGCTGACGAGCTTGCGCAGCCCCGCCGAGGCGGCCTTGGAGACCGGCACCTTCAGCGTCATGCGCGTCTCGTCGAAGGTGACGACGATCATCCTGAGTTCGTGGCCGGCGATGATGGCCGTCTCGATCCCCTCCACCCGCCCGACCCCGTGGGTCGGATACACCACGTGGTCGCCGGGCCTGAACTCGGTGCCGGGGGTTCCGGCGGGCTTCGGCTGCACGGGCGGCATGTGAGGCTTCGGCGGGACGATCGGCGGACGTGCCGGCGCGGCGGCTGGTCGGGAGATCAGGATGGGCGGCTCCGGTGAGAAGGCGGACTGCGCCTCGGCCATCCCGCGCGGCGCGGCGGCCGGCGGGGACGGGGGCGTGAAGGCCGGTTCGGGGGGCGTGGGCGGCTTCGCGCCGGCCTTCGCGGGCGCCGCGGCCTTGGC
The DNA here is from genome assembly GCA_025055335.1 of Acetobacteraceae bacterium. Taxonomy (GTDB): domain Bacteria; phylum Pseudomonadota; class Alphaproteobacteria; order Acetobacterales; family Acetobacteraceae; genus JANWXJ01. The sequence goes on along the minus strand of JANWXJ010000087.1, from coordinate 61 downwards.
GGCGGCAGAGGGGGGCTTCGCCTTGGCGGCCTCCGCCGGGGCGGGGGGGGCCGGCGCCGGA